>DVMH01000005.1 GCA_018715045.1 Candidatus Avidehalobacter gallistercoris | reverse complement strand
TCCACAGAATAAGCAGCGTCAGCGCGGCCAATGCCAGCCGCCAGTTTTTTGTCGTCATATACTCGTCCTCCCTTAATCAGCTTGTCCACCACTGCGGCAAAGAGCCGCCAGCACGGCGGCTCTCTTTACTCTCCGCTAGCGTTTAAAGCGTTCTGCTTTCTCTGTTCATCTCGCGCAATCCTATTAGCCACAGCCATGTGCGCATCTACCACTCCCTGCCAAACCATTTTTAGCTGCTCGGGCGTTTTATTGCGATACGCTCCATCCATAATGACAACCTCCGTACCGCTGGGCAGAAAATACCTTTCGACGACCTGGCCACGGCAAGGGTCATTGCAATTTATCGGCCCAATGCAGGTTTTGTATGGACAACCCTCACATTTTCCCATATGTCGCTCCTCCTGTCAGATTATGTTGGCCTTAAATCCTATGCGGTCTAGCCCGTCCACTTGACGCGGCGAACCGAATGTGCTATAATACTGTTGTTTTTATTCGCATTTGCGCTTCGTCCGGTTGCCGCCAGACGGGGCGCGTTTTTTATGCCCTGTTGCTTGCGTCAATTTCCTGATAAACGATGCGCTTGTCGTCGCAATCGACATATTTGCTAAAGTTTCTGGCGTAGTTTATGTCGCTTGTGTGCTTGCAAGGCAAATCGCTCTCGCTATGCAGATAGCATTTTCCAGTACATTCCGGCCTTCTGCCGTCGCATAAATAGAAAACCTTTACGCTCTCGCCTGCTGTTTCTGGCATCTTGATCGCCTCCTACCACCTTTTCAAATTGCTCTATCGTCGTTTGAGCGTTTTCACATCTCGCTGCCAAAGCGGATGTTTCGTTATCTCTGTATTCATTGCCCCTCCTTTGTTTTCTCCTGCTCCTGCTCCTGCTCCCGTTTCCATCTCTCATAATCCGCCCGCTTTTCCGGGTCTGCCAGCGCAAGGCGTATGCTGTTTTGCAGCACACGGCAGGCTATTTCCCAGTCTGCGGCCGGCACTTTACTCGGGTCAATGCGAACTGTCCGCATTTCGCTTCATCTCCTCTCACTGAACTTTGAATGTCACCTCGTGACCCGGATTTTCCCTTATGAGCAAATTTTTCATGTCGTCAGTCGTCATATTGTTGTCCAACGCTGCTTGAACCACATCGACAAGCTTCTTTCCATCTAAGTATGCCCATACGGTTTTCATTTTCCATCTTCCGCGTTTCATTCTCTCATCTCCTTTCAATTCGGCAAATCTGTATAAAGATAATCGCTATCGTACTCAGGGAACAACTCCGCCTTAAGCTTAAAGGCCTCTTCAACGGTGAACTGGGTAACACCGTTTACCTTATTGGAGGCCGAGTTACGATGTATTCCCAATACGGCAGCGATAACATCTATACCTATTCGCTTTGCTTCCATTGCTGACTTAATACCCTTAGCCATAAACATACCTCCAATCTGTGCAAATGCATAATTTCTATCATCATTATATGCGCGATTGCATAATATGTCAAGCTTTTTTTTGCATTTGCACAAATTTTTGTTGACAAACATTTGTTTACCATATATATTAACTCTTAGATGGAGGTGAATTTATGGGCATTGGTGCAGTATTAAAAAAATTAATATACGAAAAGGGCAGCAATGTTAACGAAGTTTCTCTGGCTACTGGGGTTTCGACATCTACTTTGTATAGTATAATTAGACGCGATAGTATGAGTGTTAACATTTCAGACCTATATAAAGTTGCTAAGCACCTTGGTGTATCATTAGATTACTTTTATCTTGCATTGCAAAAAGATGATACCAGCGCCACGGCAACAAACACAGACATATTCTTGCTAGCAGAAGAAAAACTCCATATAAAAAAATATCGCACTCTTACCCCTGAAGGCAAAAGCGCGATAGATAGCCTAATAGATACCTTACTGGCTATGCAGCAACCGCCAGCTGTTAATGATTTACCAGACATCAATGAAGCACACCGCCGGTTGGCCGAGATAGAAGCAAGAGAACAGAGAGCGGCACGGCTGATAGCGTATAAAGGCAAGGACAATCCAACCCCTGTTGTATACCCCACTGATGAAGAAGTGGAGGCGGCCAAAAAACTGCTGGAAAAAGATACCATTGATTTTGATAACCTAGATTAAATGATTTTGTAATATTTTGTCGAACACCCTAGATAAAAATATTTATTTGGGGTGGTTACGCAATGGTACAAAGCATTTTACGCACTGCACAGAAACTCGGCACAGATTTAAACAACAGCGTCCGGCTGAAGAATTTAGAGCAATATCTTACCAAGGCGGGCTGGGAGATAAAACATTTCGACGATGAAGCATTTCGCCTTCTGAAACGTACAGAGATAGCTGCAAAACACCAATTGTTTGTTTATTGCCGTGGCGATCTGCATATTGTCTTTGTAGATTTTGCCAATATGACAATTTCGCAAGCTGCATCTGCCCTGCTGCATGAAATATGCCACATAGCATTAGAGCACCATTTGCGCGGTATTACAGCAGATTATAGCCGCGCAGCAGAGCGCGAAGCTAATATGCTGTCAGGCTTGGTTAGGCTGGTCATCTTTTGGCGGCAATACAGCAAGCAGTTTATAATCGGCGTTATCCTGTTGCTGGTTCTTATGCTTGGCGCTATCAGCACGCAGAACGCCACCCCGTCACAGCCGCCAGAAGCAGTGCCTGATAATGTATCAACAACCGTTATTGCAAATACCGATGTGCAATACTACCGAACTCCCAGCGGCAACCGTTATCACATAATCAGCTGTTCGCATCTAAAAAATCGGGAGTATGCGCCGGTTACGCAAGAAGATATAGCATTCTACAAATTACTCCCCTGCAAAGATTGTATAGAGGATGAGTAAATTTGAATTGAAAGCTAAGTTAGATATAATTATCATTGTGCTATGTGCGGCTGCCAGCAGGCGGATGAAACAGCGGACAAGTCAAAAGAAAAGCAGTCGGCAATGTAATTTTTGTTGAGTTTAAAAGTAAAGGGATGTAATCAGCCATGGAAAAACAGCTATTTGATATTAACGTTGATTATGAAGATGACGAATTTGTAATAAAAGAACGACAAAAACCAAAACGAGAAAACAAAGGCAAGAGTCTTTTGGTTGACCGTGGCGATTTTGTTGTTATTGACATTGAAACCACAGGATTAGACCCAAATTTCGACGACATAATTGAGCTTGGCGCTATAAGATATGACGATTACAATCCTGTAGCAGAATTTACTACGCTGGTTAACCCCGGTTATGATATACCAAGCTTTATTACGGAGCTTACAGGTATATCCAACGATATGCTGACCGACGCACCTAGAATAGACGGTGCTTTGCCTCAGTTTTTATCTTTCGTAGGCGACAGCCTGCTTTTGGGTCATAACGCTAATTTTGATGTAAATTTTATATATGACAACGCTGAAATATTGTGTTTGCCTGCGTTCTCAAATGATTTTGTAGATAGTATGCGGCTCTCTCGCTGGTTGTACCCGGAACAGCGCCACCATCGGCTGGCGGATTTGGTAAAGCTGTATGGCATCAATGTTAATGGAGCGCACAGGGCTTTGGCAGATTGCAAAGCTACGGCGGATTGTTATTTGTATTTGCTAAACTACGCCAAGCAAAAAAATATAGATGTTTCTAAGTTAAAATCCAAAAAACGAAGCAAATATTATTATAAATGTGATTTGCGTAACATTAACCCAAACATTGATGTTAAAAATCCTGACAACCCTTTGTACGGTCGCCATTGTGTGTTTACCGGCAAACTTGAAAAAATGACGCGGATCTTTGCCGCCCAACTTGTTACAAATCTTGGCGGCATATGCCAAAACAGTGTTACCAAGGAAACCAACTGCTTAATTATGGGAAACTTAGATTACGCAAAAAATGTAAAAGACGGGAAAAGCAACAAATTAAAAAAAGCTGAAGCATATAAACTAGCCGGACAAGATTTAGAAATACTTTCGGAAAATGTATTTTATGATATGCTACCTGACGATATTATTTTCCTCTCTGCAAATTCGTCTGTTGCCAAAGCTGCACGCATTACAAAAAAGGTATCACAATCAAAGGATTTGTTTACACTTACAAAAGAATTTATTTCACAATTTGATTTAGATTTTGGTGTGGACAACGCTAATCTGGATATTCGGCAGTTACAATCGGGCAAGGTTCCGATATTAATGTTTGGCTCTCGCATCGGCCATGCAATTTGGCGAGGAAGAAATACAAAAAAACCCGTGCTGGCAATTACATATAATACACTGGAACAGACTGGACTAGACATCTCAAGGCTTCCCATATGGGATATCGGCAAAGACAAAAACCGCACATATTATTTTATTATGAGTGATAAACTCGAGAATTTGATACTGGCAATATACAGCGTCGCTAAAAAAGGCCGAAGCATATAAACTAGCCGGACAAGATTTAGAAATACTTTCGGAAAATGTATTTTATGATACGCTACTTGCCGGTATTATTTCTTTATCTATGCATTCAAATTCTTCACTACTGGCAAGATAATTACAAAGGGTGTTTTAATTATGAAAGTGATTGCTATTGATTTTGAAACGGCTAACCATAGTCGCAGCAGCGCCTGCGCTTTGGGTATAGCCGAAAAAACTGATAACGACTTTTGTTCGGAGCAATATTTAATTCGCCCTGTTCCATGCGAATTTGACAGTAAAAATATAAATATTCACGGCATAACCTCTGATGATGTTAGCGACGCTCCAACTTTTGCAGAATTATTACCGCAGCTAGTGCCAAAGCTTAATAACTCATTGGTGCTAGTACACAACGCTAACTTTGATGTTGATGTCTTTTGTTGCTCTTTGGGTCAACAATCTTTGCCATGTTTTCAATTTTACTATTATTGCACCTATAGTCTATTAAAAAATATATTGCCTAATTTACAAGACAAAAATGGTAAACAATGCTATAGATTAAATTTTCTGGCAAAGGTGTTTGATATTGAATTAGAACATCATAACGCAGCTTCAGACGCGCTCGCCACATTAAAAATATTTTATAAAATACTGGATTTATTCAACATACCTACTGCCGAACAGTTTTTTCAAACATTTGATTTGCGCACTGGTATTGTCAAATGTAACAACCAACAATGCTATAATGTAACGGGTGATGATTATGATATAAATGATTCTCTGGTTGATGATGCCTCTCGCACCCGGCTTTATAAAAAAGCAAAGAAAATCAGCATCCAGGACAAAACCCAGCATTACCATTTGGATTGGGATAAAATACGTAAAACACCGGCGGCTTATCCGTTGCCTAATTTTGAAAATAAACGTTTTGTTCTTTCTGGTGATTTTAACTCTACCACCCGCCAAGATATACTGGAGAAGATAAAGCTTTTTGGTGGAATACCCCTTGCCAATGTATCAGGCAAAACAGATTATTTGATTATTGGCAGTATCAACTCTTGCAAACCGCAATCCAAAAAAAGTAACAAGATACTAAAGGCCGAAGCCTTACAGTCCGCAGGTGGGAATATCAAAATCATATCAGAATATGATTTTTGGGTATTGATACATGATAACCACACAGAATTACAAGAAGCCATCCAAAAAAGCTGGATTGGGAGGGCTAGTATATGACAACAAAAAAAACAGCAGAGTCAAGACCACAGATGCAAGAAAATTTTGACTTTGCCAAAATAGCACACGAATTTATACATAAGTTTCACTTGGATTTTGGCAAAAATGACAGTTTGCTTAGTATTACTGAAATAACCAGCGGCGCGTCTATATCTATGTTTGGATATATTGCTTGTTATATAACGTTGCGCGGACGCGGCAATGACAGAAACCCCTATTTAAAAGTTGCAAACGATGAGCTAAAAAAAGCCGGGCTAACCGAACAACAGTTGCCACCTTGCATCGTCGGCGAAGATATGTATCAAACGCATTATTTTAATCTGGACTGCAACTTAGATTGTGTTGTGACCGCATTATATAACTATGCCAAAAAGTATTACAGCAGTGAAATATTTGGTTGTTGCTCAAAGTATATACAATGTTCTGATGCAAGGCAATGTATTGTTAACGACTTAGCAATATCCATTAACTGCGCATACTTCAAAAATTTACAGGCTGGACGGATTTTTTACGGCAAAAACCGGAATATTGACTAATTATATTGACAAACAAAATACTCCGCCCTGCTGCTGCGGGGCGGAGATAATTTTAAGGAGGGGGTGCGCTATTGCATATTGTGCATATTTGAGAAAATCACGAGCCGATGCAGAAGCCGAAGCTCACGGAGCTGGCGAAACTCTAGCCAGACACGAGGCGGAATTGATTCATCTGGCGGCGCGTCTCAACATCAATCTGACCAAGATTTATCGCGAGGTCGTCAGCGGCGAAACCATAGCCAGCCGCCCGCAAATGCAAAAGTTACTGGCCGAGGTGGAAGCCGGAGCATGGCAAGGCGTTCTGGTGGTGGAGATCACCCGCCTTGCCCGTGGTGATACCATCGACCAAGGTCTGGTAGCGCAGGCCTTTAAATATTCCGGTACTAAAATTATAACGCCAACCAAAATATACGACCCTGCAAACGAGTTTGACGAGGAATATTTTGAATTTGGCCTGTTTATGAGCCGACGAGAATACAAAATGATTAACCAGCGGCAGCAGCGTGGCCGCATAGCTTCCAGCCAAGAGGGCAAATATGTTGGCAATCGCCCGCCGTATGGTTATCGCCGGATAAAACTCACCGGGCAAAAGGGCTGGACGCTGGAGCCGGACGAAAACGCACCCAATGTTCAGCTGATATACAATCTTTTCACAAAAGAGGGACTGGGCGCTACCAAAATTGCCCACCGTTTGAATGAGTTAAAGGTGCCGACCATCACCGGCAAGCCATGGATTGATGCGGTAGTTCGCGAGATTCTCACCAATCCGGTTTATGCTGGGTGGATTCGCTGGGGAGCACGGGCAGTTTGCAAAACCGCAGAAAACGGCATTATTAAGCGGTCTCGCCCACGCGCCGCTAGTGAGAATATTATTTTGGCGCCGGGCATACACCCCGCGATTATCACGCAAGAACAGTTTGACTTGGTGCAGCAGGAGCTTGACGCGCACAAAGCGCCACGCGCTCGCGCTGATAGAAAATTACAAAACCCGCTGGCTGGCGTGGTGTTTTGCGCCCATTGCGGCAAGCCAATGACACGCCGCCCCGGCAAGCCAGATATGCTGATGTGCTTTACACCCGGCTGCCCCACCGTAGGCAGCAGCCAACATCGTGTGGAAGACGAACTGCAAAGAGTGCTGCGGAATTGGCTGAAAAGATACAAAATCCAAATTGCCAAGCAACAGCCGCTGCCTATGGCCGTACCACTGGAGAAAACTCTTGCCAACCTGCAAAAGGAGCAGCAGCAGCTCGAAAAGCAATCCGCCCGCATTTATCAGTTATTGGAGCAAGGCGTTTACAGCACAGAGGAGTTTTTACAGCGCCGCGCCGATGTGGGTCGCCAGCAAGACGACCTTTGCCAGCAGATTTCCAAAGTTCAGGAGGAAATCGACCAGCAGGCAGCAATAGCAGAAGCCCAGCAAATGATTATCCCCCGAATAGAGCGTGTTTTGCAGTTATACCCCCACTCCTCCGTTGAGGAAAAAAACAGCCTGCTCAAATCCGTGCTGACCCGCTCGGAATACAGCAAAACAACCCGCCAGACGCGCAAAGTTCACACCGATGACATGAAGCTAACTATTCAACCGCGGTTGCCGAGACAAGTATAGTGTATCATTCATGTACGGAAGAATTGGCGCATATGGAAATGATCAGCGCAATGGTTTTCCAGCTGACGCAGGGCTTGACTATTGACCAGATTAAGGAACAGGGCTTTGCCGACTACTTTGTTGACCATACCAGCGGCATTTACCCGGTAGCAGCGGCCGGTGTACCCTTTACGGCATCCTACTTCCAGTCCAAGGGTGATATTATCACTGACCTGCATGAAGATATGGCGGCAGAGCAGAAAGCACGCACCACTTACGATAATATTCTTAAGCTGGTTGACGACCCCGATATCATTGAGCCGATCAAATTCCTGCGAGCGCGGGAAATCGTGCATTTTCAACGGTTTGGCGAGGCGCTGGAGCGCACCAAAGACCGTCTGAACTGCAAAAACTTCTATGCCTTTAACCCAGAATTCCCGACAAAATAGGCACAATATTATAAATATCTCGACAGTTATATGGTATGTCTAAGGGAAGTATTTTATGTAAGAGGTGATGCAGTTCCTTAAGAGGAACTGCATCATCTCTTTTGTTTTATGCAGTAAGCCCGATATTCTTTGCTTCGTCTTGCTTCTACCTGTATATACTGACAGCCGAGCTGCTCAAATAGAGATTTTCAGAGCATAATTGAATAAAAAATAGCCGAGAAGCACATCTCTTTAATTCTCGGTGTTTGGGATTTATATCCTTTAGATTGTTAAGCATTGGCCTCCGGGGGTTAATTAATAAGGCTATGTAAGCCCAGGTTAGCCGCCAGCAGAGCCAGGTTTACGGCGGTAAATACCGCAATATAGCTTCCTATGTTCACATCTTCTTTTTGAATAAACTTGAGCGATATCAGACTGGCCATCGAGGCAATCAGCGTACCGAGGCCGCCCAGATTTACGCCTACCAGCAGTGCTGAAGCATTATCCGTAAAGCCAGAGAGCAATATAGCCGCTGGAACATTGGAAAACACCTGACTGGCCAGCACTGCCATTGTCACTTCATGGCCAGTCACTGTGCGTCGCAAGAATTCCGCAATATCGGGCAGTTGTCCAAGATTGCCTATGAAAATGAACAAAAAGCTAAATGTTAAAAGAAGTGCATAATCAACTCCTTTAAGAGTCGCGCGATCAACCAACAGCAATGATATAAGCACTATTGGCAGCAGTACATAAGGGGGCAGCAAGCGAAAAATACAGCACAGAGCCAACGCGAACAGCCCGCCATATAAAAAAAGCAGCCACCTTTCCTTAGGCCTTGGCAGCTTCTCCTGCTTAACCGTCAGCGGTGTGTTGGGTGCAAGCAGTGCTGCCAGCAGCAGCAATACCAGCGAAAGCGTAGCATATGGGTCGATGGTTAAAAAGAAATCATCCACGCTCATATCATATGAAGAAAAGAGATATAGGTTTTGGGGGTTGCCTATGGGCGTCAGCATACTTCCAAGATTGGCCGCCGCCGTTTCCAGCGTCACGGTATAGATAAGCCTTTTGCTCTCGCCCGCCAGCTTCAGTGTAACGATGGTGAACGGCACAAATGTCAGCAAGGCCACATCATTGGTGATTATCATGGAGCTGAAATAACAAAGCAGAATAAATGTCAGCAGCAGGCCGCGCACCGTCTGTACCCGCCCTAGCAGCCAGGCTGCCAGCAATTTAAATATGCCCAGCCGGTTTAGTCCTGCCATAATTGCCATCAAGGAGAATAGCAGAGCCAATGTGCGGAAATCTATGTAACCCAAATAAGCTTGGTTCGGCGGTACAACGCAAACAGAAACCAAGGCCAGCAGGCAGGATAAGGCCAACACAATATCGTTTTTTAAAAATTGCAGCAGTTTGTTCATCATAGATTTGCCTAGATTATGATTAAGAGTTTACCTGGACGCTTTTTCACCATCTTTATGCTCAAGTGTGCATTACGCAACGGCATTGACTTTCAATTGCTTTTGGCATTACTTGGCCGTACGTTCAAATATCCAGCCGTCCTTGGCTCCAGATAGGACAGAGTTGCCTTACATTGCCAGCCATGCGATAGTAAAGAAAGCTGCTATTTTAACATAATAATCCCTGACGTATGCTGTCATCGCAGGAAAATCAAGGCTTAAATGCTGCATCCAGAGAACAGGTTTACAGTGTGTTCAGCCATAAGTGCAGGTTTTAAGCGTACATTGTATCAATTCAGCAGCAGACAAATGCCAATTTGGCAGTTTCTTGTGAGATCCGGCAGCAATTTGGCGTTAAAATCGCGTTATACCAAGTCCAGCTCGTCCGGCAGGTTGCAAATGATAGTGAGTATTGGC
Source organism: Candidatus Avidehalobacter gallistercoris (assembly GCA_018715045.1). Taxonomy (GTDB): domain Bacteria; phylum Bacillota; class Dehalobacteriia; order UBA4068; family UBA4997; genus Avidehalobacter; species Avidehalobacter gallistercoris. The sequence continues at coordinate 41,361 of DVMH01000005.1, read as the reverse complement.
GGTAAGAAAAGAGTGCGAAGCATACAATGACGCAACGCACTCTGATATTTTAGCTGAAACTTTTAGTTGGCGTCACCGCTGTTATTATCGTCTTCCGTATCAGTATCGGGGTTTTCAGCGGCTTCTTTCAACGCTTCAACATATTCGATACTGCTGTCAATGTTAGCGGCGTTAGCGTCGTCATCGGATAAAGTTTCGCGGTAGGCCGTCAGCAGCTCAATGGTCTCATCGTAGCGGTTATCACCCAGCAGAAAAGCGGCCAGCGCTACGTTGGCGTCATAATCTGCCGGTGCGGTTTCAAGCGACATGCGATAATATTCTTCTGCCAGCACATTGTTGCCTGTGTTTTCAGCATAGTTGGCGGCTTTCTGATAATAGCTGGCCTTAACGGCAGGTTCAACGTCGTTGCCGCAGTTTTCAATGGCCTGCTCACAAAGGTCTATAGCTTCCAAATAAGCCGCGTCGATGTCGACTTCCGCATCCAACTCATGCTGATAATAGGCCAAAGCCGCCGTCGCATCGGCTAGATCGGCGATGATTGTGTGGTCGGTGGAATTTTCGGCCAGATCAGCGTTCAGTTCGTCAATGCGATGGGTCATGGCGGTAACCATCCATTGGTTGGCTTGATCAGAGATAGCCTTACCGTCCATTCCGTCCATCATGCTCTGTACCTGCGCTCGCTGCTGCAAATAGGAAGCCACCATATAAGCATTGGCATAATTCTGTTCCGCCTGATAAGATTCGGTGGCGTCAAGAACCATCAATCCATAATACTCGTTGTAATATTTCAGAGCCTCGTCATCAACAGCTTTCACTGTTTCTTGATCGGCCTTATCATCATTCAAAAACGCGGCATAATCGGCCAAAATACTGGCCAGAGCCTGTACAGTAGCAGGGTCGCTGGAGTTTGCCGCATAAGCTTCTCTGGCATCGGCCACCATCTTTTCATAATCAGCTGCGGTGTAAGTAGTATTGCCGCCGAAGTGTCCGTATGAAATCAAAAGACCTGCCAGAAGCAGTATGAAAACAACCAGCATGAGCACTCTGTTTTTGCGGAACCATTCACGCATTCCCATAATCGACATATTGTAATTTCCTCCAGATAAATTAAATTTATTTAGTTCAAGCATTATGTTTTGCCTGCTTCAGGCAAGCGCTGCACACGCCGAAAAAATCCGTGCGCTGACTATCAAGTCTTCCCGGTATCTGCCGCGTTATCTCCGGCGTTGGGGGCGTTCCATAGGCCGGCACATCATAAACCCGGCCGCACTTCCGGCAGAAGAAGTGGCTGTGCGGCTGCTGATTAGCATCAAACCGGGCGCCGGAGCGTCCCAGTGATATTTCCTGCACCAGCCCATCGGCCAGCAACATTTGCAGATTGCGGTATATAGTGCCGATACTGATATCAGGCAGCTCATCACGAACTTGCGCATGTATTTCCTCCGCTGTCGGGTGTTCCTTGGTGGAGGCCAGCACTCTTATGATGGCCTGGCGCTGTCTGGTCATGCGCTGCACCGAGCTTGGCTTTAAGTCGGCCAGCGGTTTGGCGTTCAATTTCTCCATACTGCTTCCTCAGTTTATGTAAGTAGTATCCTCGCGTCCAGCCGAGTCATGCAGCGCATCGCTTACAGTGGCTGCCGCTTCTTCCTCCTCGAAGATATCGTCCTCAGGGAAAATCTGTTCAAAAATTTCACTAAGCTGCTCGATAATGCGGCCGAAGTTATATTCTGCGTTCAAGAAATCGTTGACAACGGGGTTTAACGCTACCGACATCATCAAGTCGTTCAAGAATTCTTCCTGCTTTGTATATTCTTCGCCGGTTTCCAGACTGTCTTCCAAATCGAACTGCTTGTTGCGCAGGTCTCGCAGCAGTTTACGATTGATCGGGTCATGCAGCAGGCGCTCTTTAGCAGTTATATAGCGGGCGTATTCCGGCGATGCCTTGATCTGCTCCGCAAGCTTACTGGCAGTCTGATATATGCCTTCATTTTTAACCATATTTTTAACCTCTTAGCAACTATCATATAATGGCTTAGCCTAAATTCGAATCTTATGCCATTGCGGGCTGCCATACACAAGACATTATACAATATATCACATTTTTTTGCAAATAAAAATAGCTACAGCAACAAAATTTATTGACTGAATTGGTGATTTTGGGAAGAATGACAGTAACACTTCCACACTCTACCCGATAAACTACTATATACCAAGCAAGAGGTAAAAGGAGGCAAACCATGAATTACCACATAATCCAGCCAGGCGATAGTCTTTGGTCAATCGCCCAGAATCACGGGTGCAGCTTGCAGGAGGTGCTGGCCGCTAACCCCCAGATCAGCAATCCCAACAACATCACAGTCGGAGACCGCGTGATACTGCCGGAGGGCTGTGCGCGCGAGCAGCAGCAGCCCCAGAACACCGGCTTTGCCGGGATTCCTCAAGTTGAGGTAGAACCGAACATCGGGTTGCCGGATATGGACGAAACCAGCCGCAGCGAGATATGCAGCGAGCTGCGCAGACTGCCCCGTCCGTTGATTTACGTCGTAAAACAGAACGACAATATTTATCAGCTGGCAAAATGCTTCGACATCAGCATGAAAGAGCTTTTGCAGGTTAACCCGCAGATCCAGAATCCGGATATGATCTACCCCGGCGACAAAATATTTGTACCGCGCGCCCGCACGGGCCTGAATATGAACAGCCTCAATGAGTGCGGTTCGCGCTTCTGCCCCACCTGCGGCAGCAAGCTTAGCTGAAGTGTCTGAAAGCTCAGGCACACATACGGAAAACAAGTCGGAATAGTGAGCGCTCCGGCTTGTTTTTCTTATGCGCTTATCTATCAAAATTTCTGAGCAAACTTAGCGCCGCCCTCGCCAAACAAACGGTCTAAGATTATAGAGACCGCACTTCTGACGGACAGGTGGTTATATGAGCCTGCGCCGTATACGGGGCGCAGAACGCAGTCGGCTTCAGCTATCGTTTCGTCCGTCAGCCCCCAACCGGTGCCAAACATCAGCAAATACGGCGTATTGCTCTGCCATATCTCCTGTCTAAGCTCTGCATAGCCGCGCATATCAGGGCTGGCTTTGGCAGAAGTAGCGATGATTTTGGGCGGTTGTCCGGTAATTTTAGCAATTTCCGTCTTTGCTGCCGCAATGCTTTCAACCAAACCTATTTTGCCCAGAGCTTCATGACGGTCTGGGTTGTAATGCGCGCCAAAGCCATACTGCCAATGTTTCAGCAGCGTACCGATAAGCTCACGTTGGGCAGGCGCTGGCTGCACAATATAATAGCCGGACAAACCAAACGTTGCCACCGCCCTCGCTATATCGTGAATATCCAGATTGGTTGTAGAAGTGTTGATGATTGTATTCTTTTTGTTGTACACCGGGTAATGCACCAGTGCCAGCCAAACCTTGCTTTCTCCCCTGCTTTCAGCCTTGAGCGCTGCCAGCTGACGCATATCTTCCGTCGTCAGCACTGCATTGCTTAAAAGCTCCGGGCGACGCTCATAAGTGCGCGCAAGGCTTTGCTCCCGTCGCCAGCGGCGGATTGCTTCATGATTTCCGCCCTGCAAAACTTCCGGCACTGTCATGCCATTAAATTCCGGCGGGCGGGTGTACTGAGGATATTCCAACAGCCCTTCCGAGAAGCTCTCCTCCTCGCTTGATTTATCATGCCCCAAAGCGCCAGGAAGCAGGCGGATAATCGAATCCGCCATCACCATGGCCGGAAGTTCTCCGCCCGTCAATACAAAATCACCAATAGAAAAAACGTCAGTAGCCAACGCATCTTCTACTCGCTGATCAATGCCCTCATAATGGCCGCAGATAAAAATCAGCTGCTCGCTATGGGATAATTCCTCTGCCGCTTGCTGGTCAAACACACGCCCCGCTGGACTGGTAATAATAATACGGGCGTTGGGTTTTTTTTTCAGGTCTGCTATTGCTTCAAACAACGGTTCCGGCTTCATCACCATGCCCACACCGCCGCCGTAGAGCTTGTCGTCGGTTAATCCGTGCTTAGGGCCAGTGTAATCGCGAATATTTTTCACGTTCAGCTCGCAGATACCGTTACGTACTGCCCGACCTACAATACTCTCACGAAGCGGTGCAAACATATCGGGGAACAGCGTCAAAATGTCGATATGCATCAATCCAACAGCCCCTCCGGCAGCTTTACGTCCATACGGCCAGAGGCCAGGTCTACGTTCAATATGCAGCTTTTGAGAGCAGGTATCAGTATTTCCGCAGGTCTTTGGCCTTGAGGCGCTTTGATAACGTAAACATCGTTTGCGCCGGTCTGCATGACCTCGGTAAGCTTGCCCAGCAATTCGCCGGCTTGATAGACGGCAAGTCCAATCAGCTGAAAATGGTAATATTCGCCAGGCGGCAGTTCTGCAAGACTGCTTTGTGGCACCTGCAAATAGGTATGCAGCAAAGTTTGCGCCTGGTCGCGGTCATCTATGCCGGAGAGCAAAAGCAGATACAGCCCCTTATGCACGCTAGCGGAGATGACTTTCGCCGTCCGACCCAATTTTTGCACGTATAGCTCCGCGCCGGGAGAAAAGCGGGTCGCTGGAAAATCGGTCAATGCCTCCACTTTAACTTGGCCTTTGATACCGTGCGCGCCGGTGATTTCGCCCACACTAATCATTTGCTCCTCTTTCATTGTGTTCTCCTTATAAAAGCGCAGGAGAGCCGTTGACCGACCCTCCTGCGGATTGTTTTGCGGTAAACTCTAGACAATATCCAGATTGGCCTTTTTGCCCTCAGTAGTGGCAGCGGCCTTCAGCACGGTACGCATGGCCTTGGCAATGCGCCCCTGCTTACCGATAACCTTGCCCATGTCTTCTTTGGCAGTGTGAAGCTCCAGATTAACAGTATGGTTATCTTTCACAGTTTCCACAACCTTAACTTGGTCAGGTTGAGTCACGAGAGATTTGGCTATGTGTTCAATCAATTCTTTCATAGCATTTTACCCCCTCCTGATTTGCGTGCTTATTTTGTGCGCTTGGCCCAAATGCCAGTGGTCTTCAGCAGCTGCTTGACGGTTTCAGAGGGCTCAGCGCCGGTGGCCAGCCACTTCAGCGCCTTTTCCTCGTCGATTTTCAGCTCAGCAGGCTCAACAATGGGATTGTAATAACCGATCTCCTCGATGAAGCGGCCGTCACGCGGACTGCGGGAATCAGCTACCACCACGCGATAGAAAGGAGCTTTCTTCGCGCCCATGCGGCGCAGACGAATTTTGGTAGACATTAAACATTCACCTCCTGATAGGAAAACTATATATAAATATCATTAAAAAATGAAAATGTAATACTATTTTTACTGCCCGAAGAATTTACTGAACATACTGTTCATGCTGGGTCGTTTTTTGCCGCCGCCTTTGCTTTTGCCCTTTTTGTTGCGAGGCTTGTGCACGCGATTGCCTTTCATCATGCCGTTATCCGAGAGCTTTTTCATCATCTTCTTCATCTCGTCAAACTGCTTTAACAGGCGATTTACCTGCATTACCTGAACGCCGCTGCCCTTAGCAATGCGCTGCTTGCGCGAGGCATTGATGATGCTGGGGTTCTGCCTTTCCGCTGCGGTCATGGAAAGGACGATTGATTCTACCTTACGGATCTCTCGCTCGTCAATCTCCACGTCCTTAAGCTTTTTGCCCAGACCAGGTATAAGACTGAGCATTTCTTTCATATCGCCCATTTTGCGCACCTCGGCCATTTGGTCGAGAAAATCATCCAGCGTGTAGGTGGCGTTTTTCATTTTTTCTTCCAGCTCTTTGGCGCGCTGGTCATCAATGTTGGCCTGGGCTTTTTCAATCAGCGTCAGAACATCGCCCATACCCAAAATGCGGGAAGCCATGCGGTCGGGATAGAACGGCTCCATCGCGTCCAGCTTTTCGCCCATGCCAACGAATTTAATCGGCTTGCCGGTGACAGCCTTAGCGGAAAGCGCCGCGCCGCCTCTGGTATCGCCGTCCATCTTGGTAAGCACTAAGCCGTCGATCTCCAGTTCAGCGTTGAATGTCTCAGCCACCTTGATCGCATCCTGGCCGGCCATAGCGTCTACCACCAGCAGTATCTCATTCGGCTCAACGGCAGCTTTGATATCTTTTAATTCCTGCATCAAAGCTTCGTCGATATGCAGACGGCCGGCGGTATCAATCAAAACCATATCGTTGCCGTTTTCTTTGGCGTGCATCACGGCCTGCCGCGCGATTTCCACCGGGCTTATCTTGTCACCCAGCGAAAATACGGGAATATCCGTTTGCTCCCCCAGCACCTGCAACTGTTTGATAGCAGCCGGACGGTAAATATCCGCAGCCACCAGCAACGGACGCTTGTGTTTATTTTTATATATATTAGCAATTTTGGCTACCGATGTGGTTTTGCCAGAGCCCTGTAAACCTGCCATCATGATGATGGTAGGAGGTTTGGCAGCCATGTTGACAGCGGCGTTTTCTGAACCCATCAGCGCCGTCAGTTCTTCCTGCACGATTTTGATGACCTGCTGTCCGGGAGTCAGGCTTTCCAGGATGTCGGCGCCCAACGAGCGCTCCTTCACTTTTGCAACGAAGTCTTTAACGACTTTATAGCTGACGTCTGCCTCTAAGAGCGCCATTCGCACTGTGCGCATAGCCTCGTTGATATCAGCCTCGGTCAGTTTGCCTTTACCGGTCAGCTTTTTGAATGTTTCCTGCAATTTATCGGCCAGACTGCTGAAAACTGCCACCGTCTCACCCCCTCCATCATTTTATTTAGTCATATAATTCTTGTGACAGAGCTTGTCGCACTGCGGCAACCTCCAGCCAATCGGCATTTTGCTCTGCCAGCTTCAGTCGTTCAATCAGCTGCTGCTCGCGGCGGTTACGTGCAATCAATCCGAGCTTGACCTCGTAACTTTGCAGCAATTCCTCGCTGCGGCGGATAGAATCGAACACCGCCTGCCGGCTGATATGCAGCAACGCCGCAATTTCGCCTAGCGAATAGTCATCGTTATATGTCAGCGCCAGAGCCTGCTGCTGTTTTTCGGTCAGCAAGCCACCGTATACGTCAAACAGCAGCAGCTTTTTACCTAATTCCTTCAGCTTTTCAGGCTTGTGCATGGTTAAACTCCGTTCCGGTCATCAAGTAAAAATACTTGACGGTCTAGCTTGTTCATTATACTACATATGCCAATGGCTGTCAAGTGTTTTTGCTTAACATTGGCGTTTTTTTATAAGCCACGCCTGAGCCACCTCACTAATTGCAGCAGCAGGCGGGCAATGACTACCCACAGCAACGCGTAATACAGGCAGATTTGACCCAGGAAGTTGAACGGCAGCGCTGAATAATCCCACACAGCCTCTTTGACCCAAAAGTTAAACACTATACCAAAATTCAGCTCTACCGTGGTGATAATTAGCCCGCCCAGCAATGCTTTGCTCCAATCGCCAAGGCCGCCCGCGTTTCTATCCAGATAATCTATGGCAAAAATGCAGAGCGCACCGGCCAACATCATTGACCAATGCGTGTAGCCGCGCCAGAAGATTTCCAGCAAACCATAACCCAACGCGCCGAACAGGCCCAGCAGCAGCAATGAGAATCCACGGCTCTCAGCCAGCTGCCAATAAGTATTTTCTGTTTCCTGCATTTGCCATTACCTCCTTTTACACTAGATTTTGTAAGGCAAAAAACCCCGGCGGTTTCGCCGCGCGGGGTTTAGTATGAGCCAAAGTTTATAATTTTAGTTACAGTTTAAACATCTGCTTTAGTTTTAGTAACTTAGCGTCGCTGTAAGGCGGATAGCGCAGCTGGTTGGGCTGGCTGACGGCACGAAAGATGGCGCGCTGGTTGGAAAATTCTTTAAAACCTGCTTCACCGTGATAGCGGCCGACGCCACTCATGCCCACCCCGCCGAAAGGCAGCCCCGGATGCAGCATATGGGTCATGGTGTCGTTGATACACATACCGCCGCAACGTAGCTTGCGTGAAACCATCGTGTTAACTTCACCGCCTTCGTTAAACAGATAAGCCGCAAGTGGCGTGGGGCGTGAATTAATAAAACGGACGGCATTGCTCACCTTATCAAATGTGAGCACTGTGATAATGGGACCGAAAATCTCCTCCTGCATGACCGGGTCGTTAAGTTCCACATTGGTTAAGATGGTGGGCGCGATCTTCAGCTGCTGTTCATTCGTCTGTCCGCCAAAAAACAGGCGCGTTGTGTTTCTGTGCGGCTCAATATAAGCGTTTAAGCGATCAAAATGCTGCCGGTTTACAATGCGCCCCCAATCGTCCGACTGAATGGGGTTTTCGCCGTACATCTCACGAATAGCAAACACCAGCGACGACATAAAGGCTTCTTTCTGTGCCTCGGCCACCAGCACATAATCGGGAGCAACGCAGGTTTGCCCGGCATTCAGGGTTTTACCCCAGGCGATGGCTTTGGCGGCACGGTAAATATTGGCGTGCTCAGTGACAATGCAAGGGCATTTGCCGCCCAGCTCCAACGTGACGGAAGCCAGATGTTCCGCTGCCGCATGCATAATCTGCTTGCCTACGGCGGGGCTGCCAGTGAAAAAGATATGATCGAACGGCTCAGCAGTCAATAATTTGGCCACATCCGGCCCGCCTGTTACCACGTGAATATAATTTTCCGCAAAGGTGGCATTGATCATCTCAGCCAGAACTGTCGCAGTTTTTGGCGCTAATTCCGATGGTTTCACCACGCAGACGTTACCCGCCAAAATGGCGGCAATCAGAGGTACCAGCGTCAGTTGCACCGGATAATTCCATGGGGAGATGATCAGCACGCAACCCTTGGGGTCATACTGCACACGGCCGGCGCCGTGCATCGTCAACTTGTTAGGCAGCAGTTTTTTGCTCTTAAGCCAGCCGCCGCCATGTCTGAAAGCCTCTTCCAGCTCCTGCTGCACTGGAATTATTTCGGTAGTGTATGCTTCATATTCAGATTTCCCCAAATCCATATAAAGTGCTTCTACCAGCTGGGGCTCATACTTTTTCAGTGCATCTTTCAAGTCTGCCAGTGCGTTGGTGCGGAATATTTTACCGTTGATATCGTGGGTAGTATGCCCGGCCAGGAAATACGCTCTCTGGGCGGTTAGCAAATCACCATAAGCGGTTTTAGCCATATCATGCCTCCAAAAATAACCAAGAGTTAATAAGTATTATAGCGGAAACCGGGCGGAAAATCAACTAAAAAAGCAGCACTATCAGTCGAGATGGTAATGCTGCCTTAGGTTTCCTGGTATTGCCTTATAATTTCTTCCGCTATGCTCCGCTTGGTGTCACGCCTGTCCATTGCCATTCGCTCGATACAAGCGTGCGCCTCTGCCTCGGATAAGCCCTGGCGCTCGATCATCAGACATTTGGCACGTGAAACGAGCCGCAACTCCTCCAACTTGCGTTCCAGCCGACGGTTCTCCGCCCGCAGCGTGTCCAGGCGTTGATTAGTCACCTGAACCAGGGATAGCGCCTGTTCAAACGTCAGGCGATTCAGCGGTTTTTCCAGCACGATAACGCCGAAATCGGAAAGATTCGGCTGCACGGTGTTCATCGCGTCGCCGCGTATTAAAAGCAGTACGCTGGCCGATGATTGGTGCGCCGCCGTCATGGCCAGATCCTGCCCGGTTTCATCCGGTAGTGGCGCGTTGATGATAATAAGTTCAAAATCCTGGTTGAGCAGTATCCGTCGGGCTTCGTTGCCGCTGGCGGCCGCCGTCAGCTTGGCGGCGGCAAAATGTTGGGATAAAAGCTGCGCCAAAGAGTGCTGCCCCTTGGCGGAAGAAACGATTAAACAAGAGTCCAGCTGCACCACCCCCTTTTGGGCTTTTGCCGCTTAATATACACCGAGATAAAGCTGTTCCTCTGCCTGTGATTTATCCTCAGCCGCGCAATAATATTCCCATTCTTCGCGTTTGGCGCTAATGAAAAGCTTCAGGATATCTTCAGTGATAACGGAGCGCACAAAATCGCTGTCCTCCGCTGCGGCGATCGCCTCGCCCAGATTACGCGGTAAGCGGGCAAAATGGTCAGCATGTAGCGTCATTTCATCTCCCTGCAATGGTTCGCAGAGAGGCAAATTTTGCTCTACTCCCTCCAGTCCTGCGTTCAGCAGTAACGCAAACGCCAGATAAGGATTCAGGCAGGAATCAGGAGAGCGTAGTTCCATATGCACCGACTTAGCGGCGGAAACCGGGAAACTGACTAACTGAAAGCGGCTGGTGTCCGACCAGCTGATGTAGGCTGGGGCTTCAAAGCTGCCGAAGCGGGCATAGGAATTAGTCAGAGAGTTCAGAAACAGCGTTACCTCGCTGATACGGTTCAAAATCCCGGCAATAAAATGCCGCGCTGTACCCTGCTCTGCGCTATTGGCGCCGAAGATGTTTTCACCGCCTTTATATAAGAAGAAATGCATGTGCAGACCACAGCCGTACTGCTCAGCGAACGGCTTTGGCAGCATTGAGGCAAAAAGGCCGTTATAACTGGCTACCGTTTTTACTACATTTTTGAAACTCAAAAAGTCGTCAGCCGCTGTCATCGGGTCACTGGGGCGAAAGTCAATTTCGTTCTGCCCCGGCCCACGTTCGTGGTGCGACGTTTGCGGCTGTATGCCCATTTCCTCAAGGTAGAGGCAGATCTGGCGGCGCACGTCCTCGCCTTTATCCAAAGGCGTCACATCAAGATAGCCGGCGTGGTCGTTTGCGCGGCGCGAAATGCTGCCGTCTTCATTCAGCTCCAGTAGATAAAATTCACATTCTGTTCCCAGTCGGCAGTCCAGATTAGCCGCCCGCAAGCGTTTTACCGCCTGATTCAGCATAAAGCGTCCGTCGCCTAAGAATGGCTTGCCATCAGGATAGCAAATGTTACAGAACACTCGCACCACACGGCCGGTCGATGGCCGCCAGGGCAGAAAAGCCAGCGTGTTCGGGTCAGGGAACAGCAGCAGCTCCGAGGATTCATTGCTCATAAAGCCCCGCACAGCCGAAGCCTCAAACGGTATGCCGTCGCGGAAAGCGTGCGGCAGCTCGTTGGGCATGATGGATATATTTTTCTGAACGCCAAAAATATCGCAGAAAGTCAGCCGGATAAATTTAACGTCGTTTTCTTCAACGAATTGCAGAGCTTCTTCAACTGAGCGCAGCATGGAAGCACCTCCCAAAAAATTGAAATTATACCGCTATTTTAACATGATATACGGTTGATTGCAATTTTAATTATTGACGTATAATTGCTTATAAGGGTTGGCGGTGTTTGGCATCAGCAAATAGAATTTCTGGTTTAAAAGCTCCTCTGGATCGCCGCCGAAATTGGCGCAGAATTCGCTGACATAGCCCATAATCGCATCTTTATCCTCCGTGTTGGCCACACGGCAGATGACCTGCGGCGGCAACCCCTGCGGCTCATTGTCGGAGCGGAGAAATATTTTGCCGCCATGCATGCCAGTGCCGGTAAAATAACCCACCGGAAGCTCGCCTGCCTGCCCGATACCAAGCACGATGATAACGCCGCCCGCCTGGTATTCGCCAAGGAAACTGCCTACTCTGCCGCCAATTACGATTACGGGTACCTTGTCCTGATATTCTTTCATATGAATACCCGTGCGGTAGCCGGAATTGCCGCGCACGAAAATTTTACCGCCGCGCATGGCGTAACCCGTCGCATCGCCTGCGTTGCCGTAAATGATGATCTTCCCGTCGTTCATGGTGTCTCCTGTGGCCTCCTGCGTACTGCCGTTCACAATGATTTGGGAGCCGTCCAGATAAGCGCCGAGCGCGTTGCCGGGAAGTCCGTTGATGATGATGTCCTTATGGTTCAGCCCAGTGCCGATATAGCGCTGACCGAGACAGTTGTCGATAACCACCTGACGGTCAGCACAATCTCTGATTTGGGCGTTAAGATCCTTAAAGTGCATTGCTTTGGCGTCAATATTCATGCTTATTCCTCCTTTGCTCCGGCCAGCATTTTGGCGCGATCGCAGCGGCTGAATGCCATCAGCTGCGGATGCTCCCTGATTAGATCAAAATCCACTTCGTCCAGTGGCTTCTGATTGCGAATCAGCGCGGTATAGATACCCGCCCGCGCCACGTCGCCGATAATGATAAATCCGACCAGACGGTTATTCTTAATAAACAGGCATTTGTAATTTACGCCGTCCGTCTCCTCCAGCGCTTCGCCTTCGTAAACGCCCGCCGTCATCACGTGCTTGCCCCAGAAGCCAATTGAGTTCATGGCAAGTCCTGTGTTGAAAACTTTCTCCGTTCCTGCCATGTTCGCACCGGCACATTCTCCCTGCAAATATGCGTTGGGTAACAGTGCCAGAATACGCTTCTTAGCTGCGGCCAGATCGTAACCCTGGGTACAATCACCAGCGGCGTAAACGTCGGGAAGTGTCGTTTGACAGTGTTCATCAACCAGCACACCGCGGTCAACCGCCGCCCCTGCATTCGTCAAAAGCTCAGTATTGGGAAGCACGCCCACGGCCATAACAAGCGCGTCAAACTCCAGCTTTTGACCGGAGTTTTTAAGCTTGGCGGTATTTTTGCCAAACTCGGCCACGCAGTCGCCCATAATGAAATTAACGCCTTTTTCGGCCAGATAAGCCTGCATAATAGCAGCGCCCTTTTCGTTCAGAATACTACTCAGCACATGTTCGGCCAGATCAACTACCGTTACGCTCTGCACTTTATGGAGAATACCCTCCGCACATTTCAGGCCAATCAGACCCGCGCCCACTACCAACACGCGGGAAGCAGGCGTCAGCACTTTGTCCAGAGCTTTGGCGTCGTCCAGCGTCATAAAAGTGAACGCGTTTTGCACCTTTTCCATACCCTTGGTAGACGGCACGAATGGAATACTGCCAGTAGCGGTCAGCAATTTGTCATATTTAACGGTTTGTCCGTTATCCAGAGTTAATTTTTTGTCCGCTGCATCGATTTTGGTGACGGCCACGCCAAGTATCGTCTCTACACCATTTTGCTGATAGAAGTCATCAGGGCGGTATTTCATACGCTGCTCGTCGGTTTCACCCAGCAGCAGATATGATATTAATGGTCGTGAATAGGTGTGATAAGGCTCGTCTGCGATAAGCACGATATGTCCTGCCTTGTCATAACGGCGAATACCCTCAATACAGCCGATAGCCCCGGCTGAGTTGCCGATAATAACGTATTTCATCGCCATCACCTCTCTTCAAACACGATAGCCCGGTTGGGACAGGCTGCCACGCAAGCAGGCTCGCCGCCCTCCATTTCAAGCTCGCACTTCTGCATTACCTTGCCGCTGTTCGCCGGCATGATGGCGCCATAAGGGCAGGCCAGCACACAGGTATAGCAGCCGACGCACTTTTCCTGGTCAATATGAACCACGCCATCTTTAACCGAGATAGCGCCGGATATGCAGCTTTTCAGACAGAGCGGTTCCTCACAATGACGGCAGTTCACCGCAAAGCTGATATTGCCGCGCTCCTCGATTCTGATACACGGGTTGATTTTCACACCCTTTAATGCTTTGCTCATATCCTTTTGACCGGAATTGACAAAGGCGCAGGCATATTCGCATAAATGGCAGGCCAGGCACCATTGTTCCTGCACATAAACTCGTTTCATGGCTACCTCCTCCTTACTCGCCGGCATGCTTGATACCGAGAATGCTCAACTCGCGGTCGGTCAGTCCGATACCGCGCAGCATCAAACGGTTGCCGCGCAGCGCCTCGATAGAATTGATACCCATGCCGCCCATCATTTCGGTTATCTCATGTCCCCAGGCGGTCAGCATATTGATCAGACGCTCGGTACCCACGTCTGTGTTCAGGCGCTTGACTAATTCCGGCTTTTGGGTGGCTATACCCCAGTTACAGTTGCCGGTGTGGCAACTGCGGCATAGGTGACAGCCCAGCGCCAGGAGAGCCGCTGTTGCAATATAAACAGCATCCGCACCGAGAGCGATAGCTTTAACCACGTCAGCACTGTTGCGGATACTGCCGCCGCAGATGATGGAGATATTACCACGTATACCCTCTTCGCGCAGGCGCTGATCAACTGCGGCCAATGCCAGCTCGATTGGAATACCCACATTGTCGCGGATACGGGTGGGCGCGGCTCCGGTGCCGCCGCGGAAACCGTCAATTGCGATGATATCTGCCCCACTTCTGGCTACGCCGCTGGCAATGGCTGCCACGTTATGTACTGCGGCGATCTTCACAATAACCGGCTTTTCATAATTGGTCGCTTCTTTCAACGAATAAACCAGCTGATGCAGATCTTCGATAGAATAAATATCGTGGTGCGGCGCGGGACTGATAGCGTCGCTGCCAATTGGTATCATGCGCGTCTGGGAGATATCGCCAACGATTTTAAGCCCTGGCAGATGCCCGCCGATACCAGGTTTCGCACCCTGGCCAATTTTGATTTCAATGGCCGCTCCCGCGTTCAGGTAATCTTTGTGGACGCCGAAACGGCCAGAGGCCACCTGTACAATGGTGTTTTTGCCATATTTGTAGATATCTTTGTGCAGACCGCCCTCACCGGTGTTATAGAATGTGCCGATAGTCTCCGCCGCCCGCGCCAGACACTCATGCGCGTTGTAGCTGATAGCGCCGTAGGACATACCGCCGAACAGAATCGGCAGAGAAAGCTCCATCTGCGGCTCAAGGTTCGGTATCAGACGCCCATTGCTGTCACGATCCACATGGGTTGGCTTTTTGCCGAGGAAAGTTCTGGTCTCCATAGGTTCGCGCAAAGGATCGATCGAGGGGTTTGTCACCTGCGATGCGTTGATCAGAATTTTATCCCAATAAACAGGAAAGTTATCCGGGTTCCCCATCGAGGAAAGCAGCACGCCGCCGGAATTTGCCTGACGGTAAATTTCTTTCATATAATTATCTGTCCAGTTAGTGTTGCTTTTGAACGTGTCGCCGCTTGGCACGATTTTCAGCGCCCGTGTGGGACATAGCGCGACGCAGCGGTGGCAGTTGACGCATTTGGCGTCATCACAGAACATTTTACCGCTGGCCTCGTCATAGGAATGGACTTTATTAGCGCATTGCCTCTCACAGACACGGCATGAAATGCAGCGGTTGGGGTCGCGCACGATTTCGTATTCCGGGTAGAAATAATCCACAGCCATAACACATACTCCCTTTATTTTGTAAATTTTCTTCGCTTATTTATGCAGGTGATCTAAAGTCACAATAACGGGCTCGCCTCCGCGGGGCGACCAGATACGCTCTACATTCGGCTCAATAACACGAATAGCAGATTCTTCGCTGGCGATATACACCATGTCGTCTTTTTCACCTACAACCATCGAGCGCAGCTTCAAGCGGTCGTTCAGTGCAAGCAGACCTCCCTCAAAGCCCAGCAGAATGGAAAACGGTCCTGTTATCAGCAGACTGGCAAAAGCGTTTCTCAGGTAACTCAGACGCTCGCGCTCCTCTGGTTCCTTGCGGCTTATTGTCGACCAGAACGGCGCGGCAATGACGTTGGACATTTCCGTTAGACTCAATCCCTGCTTGCGCACCAGAAAATCTACTATATAAGTGATAACCTCTGTATCGGTCATCAGGTTACAGCGGTAGCCATACATTTCGATATAGCGGCGGTTCGCGTCATATGAAGAAATCTCGCCGTTATGCACAATAGTCTTATCCAGCAGGGCAAAGGGATGCGCGCCGCCCCACCATCCAGGCGTGTTGGTAGGATACCGGCCATGCGCCGTCCAGGAATAGCCCTCATATTCTTCCAGCCGGTAAAAATCACCAACATCCTCCGGGAAGCCACAGGCCTTGAATACACCCATATTCTTGCCGCAGCTGAAGATGTAGGCGCCTTCCATGCGGTCATTAACATGAACGACGGACTGCACAACATATTCCTGCTCGTCCAGCTGGCTATCAGCCAGCTTGGTGGGCAGCGGATTAACAAAATAGCGCCAGATCAGCGGCTCGTTGGTGATGTTGGGATTCTTACGGATCGGAATTTTGGATAAATTGATAATATCAAAATGGTGATCCAGGAAATCTTCGCACTGGTTTTTGGCCTCAATGTTGTCATAAAATACATGAAAGGCATAGGCGTTTTTATATTCCGGATAAATACCATAGCCCGCAAAGCCGCCGCCCAAACCGTTGCTTCGGTCATGCATCATTTTAATGGATTTAACGATCCGGCTGCCGTCAATACGTTTGCCGCTTCTGGAAAATATCGACGAAATAGCGCACCCGGAGGGTATCCTGATTTGCCCCTCTTTCTGCATAGCGTCCACTCCCTTAAACTTAAAATCTTTGTTATTAATGTCGATGGCA
Organism: Candidatus Avidehalobacter gallistercoris; assembly: GCA_018715045.1. Lineage (GTDB taxonomy): Bacteria > Bacillota > Dehalobacteriia > UBA4068 > UBA4997 > Avidehalobacter > Avidehalobacter gallistercoris. Next base: position 25,051 of record DVMH01000005.1, on the reverse strand, counting down.
TGTCTTTACCGTCGAATACAAAAATAAAGATAAGCTTTATTTTATAATAATTCTAAGCGCCAGTCAATAAAAATCTGCATTGTATACAGTACAAATTTGTTTTTCTGCTAAAGACAAATGTTTCTAATTCAATATTTTGCCGCCTTAAGCCAGCTGTGAAAATTTTTGTGAAAATTTGCAAAAAAGGGGTTGACATTCCGCTTTCCCGGGCATATAATAGCAAAGTAATCAGCAAAGGCGCTGTGGGTAAATCCCGCGGCGCCTTCGCTGTTATTAAGACAAAACTTTTGACTGAAAGAGATTTTTTGGAGGTGCAGTTATGACAAACGTTCCAGAGGTATTCGGCAGCAACGTTTTTAATGAAAACGTGATGAAAGAGAGGCTGCCCAAGGCGGTTTACAAGGCGCTTAAAAAAACGATCGAATCCGGCAATCCGCTTGATCCATCGCTGGCAGAATCGGTGGCAACAGCAATGAAAGATTGGGCAATCCAGAAAGGCGTCACCCATTACACGCATTGGTTCCAGCCTTTAACCGGCGTTACCGCTGAAAAGCATGACAGCTTCATAGAGCCTACTGAGGGCGGCAATGTGATCATGGAATTTTCCGGCAAGAATTTGATTCAAGGTGAGCCGGACGCTTCTTCTTTCCCTTCTGGAGGACTTCGTTCCACGTTTGAGGCGCGCGGCTACACCGCCTGGGATCCCACCTCTTACGCTTTTATTAAGAATAACACGCTGTGTATCCCCACCGCTTTTTGTTCTTACGGCGGCGAAATTCTGGATAAGAAGATTCCGCTGCTTCGTTCAATGGAGGCCATTAACAAGCAGGCGTTACGGATACTTCGCCTGTTTGGCAACACTGAAGCACAGCACGTCACCACTACCGTAGGGCCGGAACAGGAATATTTCCTGGTGGACGGCGAGATGTTCAAACAGCGCAAAGACCTGCGCTTTACCGGGCGCACCCTGTTTGGCGCTATGCCCCCCAAGGGTCAGGAGCTGGAAGATCATTATTTCGGCGCTATTCGCACCCGCGTTATGGAATATATGCAAGATCTGGACGAGGAGCTTTGGAAACTGGGCATACTTGCCAAAACACGGCATAATGAAGTTGCTCCAGCCCAGCATGAGCTGGCGACGATATACACCTCCACCAACATTGCTACTGACAATAACCAGCTGGTTATGGAGATGATGAAAAAAGTTGCCTCGCGTCACGGGCTGGCCTGCCTGCTGCATGAGAAGCCGTTTGACGGCGTGAATGGTTCCGGCAAACACAATAACTGGTCGCTGGCAACAGATTTAGGCGAAAACCTGCTGGAACCTGGCAAAACCCCGCGTGAGAATATGCAGTTTTTGACTTTTCTTACTGCCGTTATCAAGGCCGTGGACGATTATCAGGATCTGCTGCGTATATCCGTAGCCAGCGCCGGCAATGATCACCGCTTGGGCGCCAACGAAGCTCCGCCCGCTATTGTTTCAATGTTCTTGGGAGACGAGCTGCAGGCCGTTATTGACTCGCTGAAGAACGATCAGAATTGCAAGAAATTCGCTGATGACGTGCTGAATTCCGGTGTTTCGGTTCTGCCGGATCTCCCTAAGGACAGCACAGACCGCAACCGCACCTCGCCTTTTGCGTTCACCGGCAATAAATTTGAGTTCCGTATGCTGGGTTCCGGTTTCTCGCTCTCGTGCACCAATATCATTTTGAACTCCATTGTGGCAGATACGCTGGGGCTATTTGCCGATAAGCTGGAAAAAGTCGAGGCCAATGAATTCAACGCTGCCTTGAACACACTGTTGAAAGATGAGTTAAAAGCGCACGAACGCATTGTCTTTAACGGCAACAACTACTCCGACGAATGGGTCGCGGAGGCCGAAAAGCGCGGTCTTTTGAACCTGAAATCCACTGCCGATGCGCTGCCGCATTACACCGACAAAAAGAATGTGGAAATGTTTGAGCGTCAGGGCGTTTACAATCTGAAAGAAATGGAAGCACGGCAGGAAAGCCTGCTGGAGGAGTATTACAAGGTTCTGCACATCGAAGTGTTGACCATGCTGGATATGGCGCGGACGGAGATTGCTCCGGCTGTACTCACCTACTCCAAGGAATTGGCCAAGACTTTAAAACTGAAAAAAGACTTGGGAGTTTCGGCCAAGGCGGAGGAAAAGCTGCTTAATAAGCTCTCCGCGCTGAACGACAAGCTTTCTGATTGTATTGACGATTTGAGCGAGGCCGTGGATAAAACGTCGGTGGTAGGTGACACCGAGGCCATTGCGCATTATTATCACGATGTGGTGTTGCCTAAGATGGACGCGCTTCGCCAGACAGCGGACGGATTGGAAGTGCTGACGGCAGGTAAATACTGGCCCTTCCCCACTTACGGCGAGCTGCTGTTCTATTAAACCGTTTTAAGCATTAAATTTATATATAAAAATTTGATCTGTACACAAGGGCGTGTGATTCTCATTTGAGAGTTACGCGCCCTTACTGTTTGCAGAGAAAAACAACGGGAGGAATTGTAAATGGATATCAATGAATTGGCTTCATCTTTAGACATCGGCTGGACGCTACTAGCCGCGGCACTAGTGTTCTTCATGCAGGCCGGGTTCGCGATGGTTGAGACCGGCTTCACCCGAGCTAAAAACGCCGGCAACATTATTATGAAGAACCTGATGGACTTTTGTTTGGGTACTATCGTATATTGGCTGATTGGTTTTGGTATCATGTTTGGCACGTCCAGCCTGCTTTTCGGCGGTATAGAGATGTTCAACGACGGCATGGTGGGAGATGGTTATAACTGGACGCAGATGATATTTCAGACGGTGTTCTGCGCCACGGCGGCCACCATCGTTTCAGGCGCCATGGCCGAACGAACTAAATTCGTTTCCTATTGTTTGTATTCGCTGATAATTTCTGCGTTTGTTTATCCGGTGTCCGGTCATTGGATCTGGGGCGGCGGCTGGCTGGCAGAAATGGGCTTCCATGACTTTGCTGGCTCCTGCGCCGTACATATGGTGGGCGGCACGGCGGCGCTGGTAGGTGCGTGTATTCTGGGGCCGCGCATCGGCAAATATTCCGCCGACGGCAAGGTACACGCTATTCCCGGCCACAGCCTGACGCTGGGTGCGCTTGGTGTGTTTATTCTGTGGTTTGCATGGTTTGGCTTCAACGGAGGCTCCACCACTGCCCTTTCCGGCAGTTCAGCCGAGGTAGCGGCCCGCGTTTTTGTCACCACCAATATGTCGACGGCAGTGGCGGCTACGGTGGTTATGCTGATAACATGGCTGCGCTACAAGAAGCCTGACGTTTCGATGACATTGAACGGCGCGCTGGCCGGGCTGGTGGCGATCACCGCGGGCTGCGATACCGTAACTACGGTTGGCGCTGCTGTTATCGGTCTGGTGGCAGGGTTTGCCGTTGTGTTCGGCATTGAGTTTATTGACAAGGTGCTCAAAATTGACGACCCTGTAGGCGCGATTGGTGTGCACGGAATCTGCGGCGCGTTTGGAACAATAATGGTCGGTCTGTTCGCATATTATGATTACGGCAGTGTAGAAGTGATGCCGCGTGGCCTGTTCTATGGCGGTGGCGCTGACACGCTGGTGACACAGACTATCGGTGTGGCTTCGGTTATCGCCTGGGTTGTGGTGACCATGCTGGTGGTGTTCATGGCGATCAAAAAGACTGTCGGTCTGCGCGTTAGTGCAGAAGAAGAAATTGCCGGCCTTGACATCAAGGAACACGGTCTGACCAGTTCTTATGCTGATTTTATCCCGGTAGCGCACGCAATTTACGAGGATACTGAGCCTGCCCCTGTTCCTGCCGTTCCAGTAACGCATATTGTTTCAGCTTCGAATGAATATGGCGAAATGTCCAAGGTGGTCATCATCACCCGCCGCACTAAGTTCGAGTTACTGAAAAACGCCCTCTCCGAAGTCGGCGTGACAGGAATGACGGTGACTGATGTGATGGGCTGCGGTCTGCAAAAAGGCGCCACAGAATACTATCGAGGCGTACCGCTGGAAACCAAGCTGGTGCCTAAGGTAAAAGTGGAGGTCGTGGTGGCGAAAGTTCCAGTAGAGGCTATTGTAGAAGCGGCCAAGAGGGTTCTTTATACCGGAGCTTATGGCGATGGCAAGATTTTTGTTTACGATGTGAAAGACGTTATTCAGGTACGCACCGGCAAAACCGGTTATGACGCATTGCAATACCCGGAAATCGAAAAATAATTTAGAATCTTTCGAGTTTATCTCTTTCATTCTCTTATACTTATCTCAGCTCAAAAGGGACAGCCGCCTGGCTGCCCCTTTTGAGTTTCATTGTACATACTCAGTCAGATGAGCGCTGTGTCAGCAAATACTTTTTACCTCTGATAATTAACTGCCAATCGCTGACAAAATATATAACAAGTTTAGCAAAAAAAATAATCCACCTTTGCAGGTGAATTATATGTTGATGGAGCGGGTGAAGGGAATCGAACCCTCGTCGAAAGCTTGGGAAGCTCTTGTTTTGCCATTAAACTACACCCGCAAAACCGAAACTCATTATAGCATTTTCCGGTCTATTTGTAAAGAGTTTCGGCGTAATATTTTAAGCCGTTCGCAAACGCTTGTCATACAGCTTGACAGATAAGGCATAGGAGGCTGCATTGATCGACGCGGCCAGCAGCAACATTCCTGGAAACATTACATCCGACGATATCGGCACTGACAACGACGAAAGCGGTATCGCTATGCCAAAAAATAAGCCCATCGTTAGTATAAAGGCCAGCCGACCTTTCTCCGCACCTAAGCAGAACATCAATGGCAGGTTAAGCGACAGCAGCACAAGACTGGCCAGCCAAATCAGCAGCATAAAGCTGATAAAATCACTGGACAACGCAAAATCATTATCCACTGGCCCGCTTGTTACCAGTGGCCAGCAAAACTTATATGCCACCCGCGCCAATATGGCCAGCAGCACAAAGCAACCGGAAAATATATAACCCAGCAGATATTTACTGAAAACCAAAACCCGCGTGGAAAACGGCAGCATAGCAGCCAGTTCCGGCCATTTGACATTATCGTCATATGCCAGCACAGTGATAGGCAACATAACTGAATAGATAACTGCCAGCAGAGGCAGTTGCCCCGGCAGAAGCACAAAAACCAGCATCAGCAGCAAGTATACCCGCATATGCCGCTGCATGAAATATAAATCCTTAAGCAGCAGGCCTTTCATACCTTTCATTGTGTGCCGCCTCCTTTCGACAAAAACAGAATAATATCCTCAAGCGTCGTATGCTCTGTCGCGAAGGACGGATGGATTTCATGCTTCTTGACCAGGGCTTCGATGCCGTACGCCTCGCGCCTCAGCGATACCACTGCTCCTGGCGGCACCGCAGCAAACTCTGCCGACGGCATTTTGATCAGCGCATAATCTTCCAGCAGCCGGTCTTTCTCCTCGCAGAACATCAAGCGACCCTCGTGCAGAAACGCTATGTAATCGCAGATCTTCTCCAAGTCGCTCACAATATGTGAGGATATAAGTATCGAGTGCGCCGGATTGCGCGTGAAATCATTGAACACCGCCAGGATATCCTCTCGCACCATAGGATCAAGACCGCTGGTCGGTTCATCTAACAGCAGCAGACGCGGGTTGTGTGACAGCGCAGTTGCAATTGCCAGCTTCATCTTCATGCCGGTGGAAAACTTTTTAATAGTTTTGCTCTCCGGCAGCTTAAAATCAGCTAAAAGCTGGTAAAAATACGATTCGTTCCACCCACGGAATGTCTGCCTTAGCACACCGTTCACCTGAGTGGGCGTCAGGTATTCTGGCAGCCCTGCTCCGCTTAGCACTACGCCGATGTCGTTTTTGAGTTCGCCGAATTGCGGACTCAGATTATCATGCCCCAACACGCATATTTCGCCCTCATCGCGTTCCAGCACGTTCATTATCAGTTTGAAAAGCGTCGTCTTGCCTGCGCCATTTTCTCCCACCAACCCCATAATACTACCGGTCGGAAGACATAAATTAACGTCGCGCAAGGTAAAATTACCGTAATTTTTGGTCAGATGCTCCACTTTAATGGCATTTGCGGTTATTCCATTCATTATGCTATCCCCTCTGCAAATGTTATCCTAAACCAGCTTTGTCTCGTATTCAGCCGTCTGTGGTTTAGTGAAAATTATCTTTTTCTGCACCAGCCAACTGGTAGTGAAGAATGAAATTTCCGTCAGCAACTTGGCCAGATAATGGTTCATCAAAAGCACATCTACCAACAAACTTAACAGCAGCGTATTGCCTGCCAAAATGATCCCGGCCAACAGATAATATTGCCCTGCCGCCCGCCAAAAACTGCCTTTATCATGGAAGACAAAAACACGATTCATCACAAAATTAAAAGTGCAGCTTAAGAATCGCGCCATAATATTAGCGGCAGCCAGCGCCAATGCCAAATGCCACATCTCGCCCAGCCAAGTGAACAGAGCATACAACGTGTAATCAAGACAAAAACTTGCCAGCGACACGCTGGAGAATTTCAGCAATTCCTTATAGACGCGCCAGGAATCCCTAATCACTGCAAAGTGCGAGCCGGCATTGCCGTTGATATAAATGGTGGCAATGTCAACCTCGATAAGCGGCATTTTGGCGCGGGCAGCAGCCAGCAGTACATTCATTTCATATTCATAACGCTCGCCGGCAATGTCCAAAAGCCACGGCAACAGACGGGAGGAAAAAGCGCGAAGCCCTGTCTGAGTATCCCGCACGGCGCGCCCAGTGGTTGTCCAGAACAGTTTTTGCGTCATATAATTGCCGAAGCGGCTCCGTAGCGGTGAGGCCGCACTTTGTACCCGGCTGCCCAGCACTAAGGCTTCCGGATTTTCCTCAACCCTGCGGCAACAGTGTAATGCGTCCAGCGCCCGATGCTGACCGTCGCTATCCAAGGTGGCTATCACAAATTCATCTTGGAAGTTAGCTGCAATATAAGCCAGACCATACTTTAAGGCGTGTCCTTTGCCGAGATTCGGTTCGTATGATAGAACCGTTGCATATTCCCGCGCCCGGTCAAAAATATCTCGGTAAGCGGAGCCGCTGCCGTCGTCCACCACAACACATTCAAAACCAGCCGCCCTGAGTTTGGGCAGTAGTTCCAGCAGGCTTTCGCCCGGCTCGTAGGCCGGTATCAAAGCCACATATTTAGTTTTATACATCGCATACAACTCCTGTCACATAACATTGTGAACCAAAATTGTCAAAATTAAACTATACACTATGTTTAGTTTTCACTGCGCAGCAGATGCAGCATTTCCATCAGCTCACTGTCGCTGATATTTAAGCCAACTGCCAGCGCATCCACCCGGCGCAGCAGATCTTCTAATTCACTAAGGTTGCCCTCCCGCACCAGCTCAAGATTTTTCTCCGCCACAAAGCATCCCTTGCCAGCTACGGTGTAGATAAAGCCCTCTTTTTCCAGCTCGTCGTAGGCTCGCTTGGTGGTGATAACGCTGATTTTCAAATCCTTGGCCAGCGTCCGGATAGAAGGCAGTATATCACCCTCGGAGAGCTTGCCGCCAATGATCTGTTGCTTCATCTGGTTGAAAATCTGCTCGTAAATTGGCTGATCAACCGCGTTAGAAATTATAATATCCAACATGACACCTCAAGAAAACAATCTGTACATATTGCATATATACACTATATACGATATTAACGGTTCTGTCAATAGCTTTGTGCAAAAAAGCAAAAAAATACCCAGAGCATTAGCTCCGGGTATGGTTTTGATTCGATTATTTGTCGAGAAAATTTTTGATTGCGTAGGCATTAGCCTGGCGGTTCATTGCCGCGATGTGCGCCGTCAGATTGATATGTTTGGGGCAAACGCGCTTACAGTTCTGCGAGTTGCCGCAATCCTGAATACCGCCCTTGGCGGTCAGCGCTTCCAGCCGTTCGTCCGCCTGCATACGACCGATAGCATGCAGGTTAAACATGCGCACCTGCGCGATGGCGTTGGGGCCGACGAAATCGGACTTCTGGTTATAGTTCGGGCAAGCCTCCAGACAGCAGCCGCAAGTCATGCAGTGAGCTATCTCATATGCAATACGCTGGTCTTTTTCGGAAAGGCGCGGACCTCTGCCAATCGCCCAAGAGCCGTCTACTTTCACCCATGCATGGACGCGCTTCAAATTTTCAAACATCTTGGAACGATCCACCATCAGATCGCGGATAACGGGAAATTTAGTCAGCGGCTCCAGTTGTATCGGCCGGTCGCCATATTTTTCAATCAGCTTATCGGTCAGAGCGGCACAGGCCTGACGCGGCACACCGTTGATTAACATTGAGCAGGCGCCGCAAACTTCTTCCAGACAGTTACACTCCCAAACCACTGGGTTCACCGTCTGGCCATCAGCGGTCACCGGGTTTTTGCGAATCTCCATCAGTACCGAAACGATGTTCATGTTCGGTCGATATGGGATTTGAAAATCCTGCCAGTAAGACGGCGAGTTGGGGTCGTCGCGGCGTTTGATTTTCAACTTGATATATTTAACGTCTTTCAAATCAACCATGTCTTTCCCCTCCTCAATATTTTCTTTCCACCGGTTTTATCCATTGAATGTCAACGTCTTCCCAACTAAATTCCGGGTTGCCGTTTTTATAAGTAGCCAGGGTTGTCTTCAGAAAGTTTTCATCATCACGTTTGGGGAATTCCGGCTTATAATGCGAACCGCGGCTCTCGTTGCGGCGCAACGCACCGCCTACGATAACACGCGCCAAATCCATCATACCGCGCAGCTCCCGCACATACATCACCGTCTGGTTGGAATAGCCGCCAAAATCGGTGATGTTGATATCGTTCCAGCGTTCCTGGAACTCCTGTAATTTCACATCGGTTTCTTCCAGGTTTTTGTTGATACGAACAATCGTGGCGTTACGATACATGATATCGCTCATCTCGTCATGCAGCTTATAGGGGTTCTCCCTACCCGTCATTTTGGTCAGTTTTTCATGCTCGGCCTGCTGCTTCTTTACTGTCAGCTCGGCAATATTACCAATAGTTTCGGCGGCAGTAGCCTTAAGACCGCTGACATATTTTACCACAGCAGGGCCGGCCACCGTGCCGCTGTACATGGCGGAAAGCAGCGAGTTCGCACCCAGGCGGTTGGCGCCATGATACATGTAATCACACTCGCCTGCAGCAAACAGACCAGGGATATTAGTTTGATGCTCCCAGTCAACGTGAATACCGCCCATGAAATAATGCACGGCGGGGAAAATCTTCATTGGCACTTTTCGGGGATCATCGCCGTAGAATGTCTGGTAAATATCCATGATACCTTTCAGGCGTTTGTCAAGATAATCGGCAGGCAAGTGGCTCAAATCAAGATAAACCATGTTTTTGCCGTCCACACCAAGCCCCATGTTCACGCAAACGTCGTAAATCTCACGCGCCGCAATGTCACGCGGCACCAGATTGCCGTAGGCCGGGTATTTTTCCTCCAGAAAATACCACGGCTTACCGTCCTTATATGTCCAGACACGCGCTCCGTCGCCGCGCGCTGATTCTGACATCAGGCGCAATTTATCGTCACCCGGCATGGCCGTTGGGTGGATCTGCACAAACTCGCCATTGGCATAAGGCACGCCGTGCTTATAAAGAATAGCGGCCGCCGCACCGGTATTGATGATAGAATTAGTGGAGCGCCCATAGATCATACCAGCGCCTCCGGTGGCAATGACCACTGCGTCGGCCACAAAATCTTTAATTTCCATAGTCGCCAGATTCTGCGCTACAACGCCTTTGCAGACACCATTATCGTCAATCAGCAAGTCGATCATTTCCCAGTTTTCGTATTTGTTAACCATACCGAGAACTTCCTGGCGACGCACCTGTTCGTCAAGCGTGTAAAGCAACTGCTGGCCGGTGGTGGCTCCGGCGAAAGCTGTGCGGTTGTTTTTAACGCCACCGAAACGGCGCAGATCCAGCAGACCCTCGCTGGTGCGAGTGAACATTACACCCATGCGATCCATCGCATAGATAAGGCCAGGCGCATTTTCCACCATGCCCTTAACAGGCGTTTGGTTGGCCAGAAAATCGCCGCCGTAAATGGTATCGTAAAAATGTTGATCGACGCTGTCATGCTGGCCTTTGGTGTCCAGAGCTGCATTAACGCCACCCTGCGCGCATACAGAGTGCGAACGTTTAACTGGCACCAGCGAAATCAAATCGACGGGAATTTGCTTTTCAGTTATCTTTAAGGTAGACATCAGGCCGGCCAGGCCGCCGCCCACTACTACCACTTTGGTTTTCTCCATTATACAGCTACCCCCTTATTAAATCAGGCCACGGCCAGAGACAGCAGAATACCCACTGCCCACAGCGACATAACCACAAACAGCAGTATGGTGCAGATAGCAAAAATCTTCTGCGCACGGTCGCCCACGCAGATACCCCAGGTGATGCAGAACGTGAACAGACCGTTTGTGAAGTGGTAAACAGAAGCTACCACGCCGATAACATAAAGCACAAATGTCAGCGGATTTTGCAGCATGGAAAGCAGCGCAGCATAGGTTCCTTCGGCGGAAACCGGAGCAAAGCGCAGTGTGTAGACGTGCCAGATGATGAACGCCAGCACGATCAAAGAAGTTATTCTTTGCAGATAGAACGCCAGATTACGGTAATATTTGTATTGCAGCACATTATTTTTGGCCAGATATACTATGTAAATACCGTAAATGCCGTGGAAAATGATAGGGATGGCGATCAGCACCAGCTCCAACACCTGTACAAACGGAAACCCCTTCATAAAATGTACCATCGTAAGGTACGCGTCGCTGCCGAGGAAAGCGGCGCTGTTCAGCAGAAAATGAAAGCACATGAACAGTCCGATTGGTATCAGCGCGATTAAGGAATGGAATCTTCGGATAAAAAAGCTGAATTTTGACAACGTATTATCCCCTTTCTCTACAAAAAACCTCATAATAACAAACAATTATATTATATCGTATTAAATCCCAACTGTAAATAGCTAATTGCGATTAACTTTTATCACAGCAAGCTATTTGATACATTTTTGCATATACCGCCGCGTCCAGATCCTGTTCGCCGGCGCTCTCGCAGATAATAGTGGAATGCCAGCCCTGCTCCGCCAAAATAGCGGCCAATGGTTCAAAATCAGGACCAAATTCCTTATCAGATAAGTTGCGGTGGCGCTTTTCGCCCGCATTAGTGTATTCGATTGGCGAAAAGTGAATATGCAGCCTGTCCAAAGCCTGCTCACCCAACCTGCGATCAATTTTGCCAAGCAACCGTTCATAATCACATCGCTCCTGAATACCGCCGCCGGTTAAGGCATGAATATGGGCAAAGTCCACCGTAGGACGCACGCTTTCCGCCACTTCGCAAAGCCGCAGCACCTCGCCCAAAGTGCCAAGCTGACCGGACTTGCCCATTGTCTCCGGCCGAAGCGTGGTAAATTGCAGCAGCCCCTCTTTATCAGCCAGGCGCACAATTTCTTCCAGAAGTTCTGCCGCCCGCTCTGTCGCCTGTTCTCTGGTCTGCTCGCCGATGGCGCCTGGATGAAAAACGACGCTGGCAGCGCCCATTTGATCAGCGGCTCGTAGCGCTTTCAGCAGGTGCTGTACCGATTTTTCCCGAATAGTGTTCTCAAGGCTTGCCAGATTGATATAATACGGCGCGTGGATCGAAAGACTGCAATCAAACAGCGCGGCGTTTTTACGCATCGAAGTGCAGAAAGCATTGCTAATCCGTACGCCATGCGTACATTCGTATTCATAGGCGTTAAGCCCCAAACCGTAGAGATACTCGCAGGCCGCAAGTGAGCTTTTGTTACCCGCAGCGTAGAAGCCGTCGCTGTTGCCGCCTGCGCCAAAGCGCGGCCCAGTGTGCATCATGTCCATTCCTCCCGCTTAAAAATTACGCTGAAACACGCCGCAAAATTGCAGCTTTACAGCGGTAAATTACGGCAAAATCAACTAATATTATAATGCCTCAAGGTGCCATGTTTTAGCCCCGGTAATTTTCACTGCCACAATTTGATTGACAAGTTCCATTCCGCCACGCAGAATAACGATTTTGTTACTTTCAGTCCGTCCGGTGAGGTATTCAGGGTTGTTCTTGCTTGGGCCCTCCACCAGCACATGTACTATCTGGCCGATATACGTCTGATTTTTCTCCAGACTGATTTGGTTTTGCAGAGCGGTCAAACGCTGTAAACGCTCTTTTTTGACCTGTAGCGGTACCTGATCCGCCATTTTGGCCGCCGGAGTGCCGGAGCGCGGCGAATATAAAAACGTATAGGCAGCGTCAAAGCGGCAACGCGCTATGAAATCCAGCGTAGCTTGAAAATCATCTTCCGTCTCGCCAGGGAAACCCACGATAATATCGGTGGTGACGGCTGCTTCGGGCGTTTGCTCGCGAATATGGTCAATTATCGCAGCATAGCGCGCAGTATCATAGCCCCGGTTCATCGCCTTAAGCGTTTTATCACAGCCCGATTGCAGCGGCAAGTGGTAATAGGAACGCACCTGCGGAAGTTTACTTATCTCATCCACCAGCGCGTTCGAAAAATCACGCGGGTGAGAACTCATATAGCGCACTCGCTTGATACCAGGTACGGCACAGGCAGCCTTAAGAACGGTGGCAAAATCCGGCGCATCATTTTGCCCTGCTTCGCCCAAATCCTTGCCATAGGAATTGACATTTTGTCCCAGCAGCATAATTTCTTTGCTGCCTGCCGCCGCTGCTTCGCGGATTTCAGACAGAATGGCATTCAAACTGCGGCTGCGCTCTCTGCCTCGCACATACGGCACAATGCAGTAGGAACAGAAATTGTTGCAGCCATAGCTTATATTAACCTGTGCGGTGACGCCACTCGTGCGCACACAGGGCAGCTCGTCCGGAAAGTCGCGGTTATCCTCCGAAATATCAACGATTTGCCCGTTGCCGATCATCGCCCGCGTAATGTATTCCGGCAGGCGATGCTGCTGATAGGTGCCCAGCACTATATCGATATGGCTGCCGTAACGCTTCAGTGCTGCGCTGATAGTGGTCTGCTGCGTCATACAGCCCAGCATGGCAATGATTACGCCGGGCCTTTTATATTTGATATTTTTCAGGTTGCCAATATAACCCCAAATCTTATTTTCAGCGCTTTCTCGAATGCAGCAGGTATTAACGACGATAATATCCGCTGCGTCAAGTTCATCACAAGGCCGGTAACCCGCCTGCTGCAGCACCCCGGCAATAATTTCGGAATCGTGCTCGTTCATCTGGCAGCCGAACGTCTTGATATAAAACTTCATATTAAAACTCCATATTAAAATCACTATAAAAGTCAGCGCCGTTTGTGCAGGCGCAGGTCTTTGATTTGCAGCTGCACGCTTTTGCTACCTTGAAATTCGTTGATTTCGATCGTGTAGACTATGTCCAGTGAGAGGTTGGTCGGCTGGCCTTTTAATAGCCGCTGCCACATGTCCTCGCCGCCCACTCCCAGCACCAGCTCGCGGAACTCGTCCAGACAGCGGAAAGAAATGGCGCTCACTAAACCTTGCCCCTGCCGGTTGGCAAAATAAAAGCGAATGATCTGCCTATCCTTACCCAGCAGTTGGATACGGCGCACGGTCAAATCACGGTCGCCGAACAGCGGCGCGGGATTGCCGTGACCAAACGGCGCCATATCCGCAATAAACTGCGCAAATCCCATAGACGCCAGCGCTCTCTCCACCGGCATCACTAAATCAATGTAGGTAACAGGAAGCATATCGGCGGTTTCCATATGGCAGTTCTCGTTGAGACGGCGGCGCAGTTCATCGATCCTGCCGCGTTGGATCGTCAGCCCAGTGGCCATAAAATGCCCCCCGAACATATCCAGCAGATCAGCACATTCCACCAATGCTTTAAACATATTAAAACCCTCAACCGAACGGCCGGAACCTTTAACCTGATCCTTATCCCCGGCCAGCACGAATGTGGGGCGGTTGTAAATTTCCTTAATACGCCCGGCCACGATACCGGCCACGCTCTCGGTCAACTCCGGCTCATGTACCACAATAACCTTGCTTTCGGCGTAACCTTTAGCCTCAATTTCTGCGCGTATCTTCGTTACTCCCTCGCTGGAGAGATTTTTGCGGCGGACGTTCAGCTCGCACAGGTGGCGCGCTATTTCCAGCGCGTGTTCATAATCCTCTGCGAGAAAAAGCTCCACCGCCAGGGCTGCGTTTTCCAGTCTACCGCTGGCGTTGATGCACGGCCCCAGCGTAAAGCCTATGTGCGATGTGTTCAGGTGGCTTGGCTCCAAGCCGTTGACTTCAAGCAGCGCTCGCAGCCCCAAGTTCGGCGTTTCCGCCATATGCGCCAGCGCATATTTTACCAGTTCGCGGTTTTCGTCTGTCAAATCCATGATATCGCAGACTGTGGCGATAGCGGCGAAAACCAGATATTCCAACTGGTCAGAAGCAAAATTAAGCCCAGCCAACTGATAGAGGCGCTCAGCCATTTTATATGCCAGCATACCGGCGCAGATCGACTTGAAAGGGTACGGGCAGTCTCGTTGCTTGGGATTAATGACCGCATCGGCAGGCGGCACCTTATAGACGCTACCCTCGGCCAGAATATCAAACGGCACCTCGTGATGGTCGGCAATGATGACGGTAAGCCCCAGCTTCTTGGCCAGACGAACCTGATCAAAAGCGGCAATACCGTTATCTAATGTCAGCAAAATTTTGACGCCGTCCGCCGCCAGTTTCCGCACCGCCTGGTTGTTCAGACCATAACCTTCGCTGTTCCGGCTAGGTATGTAATAACGTGCGCAGGCGGAGAGACGCTTCAAGACCAGCGACATGATGCTGGTGCTGGTGATACCGTCCGCATCATAATCGCCGAACACTGCAATTTCGTCGCCGCTTTGCACGGCGGCAAGCAATATCCGACAGGCATTATCCATATCTTTCAGCAGCTCCGGCGCATGCAGCGCTTCCAGCGAAGATGTGAAATAATCCTGAACTTCCGTATGTTCAACCAGTCCACGCACCGCCAAAAGACGCGCTGCTGACATGGAAATGCCCAGCCTTTTGGCTGCTGCCGTTACCTCCTCTGCGCTAACCCGGCACCCGCGCAGCATCCATTTTTTTTCGTTCACAGTAAGCAAAAGTGTCAAACCCCTATCTAATATACGGCTAGAGCTTTCACCGGGTTTGGCGGCAAAAGCTCCAGCAGATAAGAAATATCAAATTGTCACGCCAGTTTAAACAACAATTTTGGCGTCGTTTTTCTTGTTCTTTTTGGCAGGCTTAATATCATTTTCATTGCCGCGCAGCCGCGTAACATCAACCAAAATGGAGCCGGCAATGAATACGGAAGAATACGCGCCTGAAAGAATACCAATAACCAACGCCATCGAGAACGCGCGAGTAGTGTCGCCGCCGAACAGCAGCAGACAGAGAACTAACAGTAGCACAGCTACCGATGTGTTAATAGACCGCCCCAATGTCTGGTTAATACTGTCGTTTATCAGATCGTTGAAATTCTGCTTGGGGCGTAGTTCACGGTTTTCACGAACACGGTCGAAGATAACGATGGTGCTGTTGATCGAATAACCAAGAATGGTGAGGATAGCTGCTACAAATGTGCTATCTACCTCAAATTGCAGAATAGAAAACAGGCCAATCATAACCAGCGCGTCGTGCATCAACGGCAGGATAGCTGAAATCGCAAAGTTGAAGCGGAAGCGAATGGTGATATAAACCAGCATCAAAATCAGCGCCAGTACCAGTGCCAACCAGGCGTTGGTGATAAGCTCCTGACCGATAACCGGGCCGATACGCTCGTTGCGCAAAATTTCAAACGGAGAAAGATTATTCTCGATATCGTTTAGAAGCGCGTTGCTGGTCTCCTCCTCTATATCCTCGGTGCGAATAAGAAAAGTGTTGGCGTCGCTCTCCTGAATGGTCGGTGTCGCTTCAACATACTCAGAAACCTTGGCGCGCAGATCCTCAGCTGTCACAGATTGCTCAAATTGCAGCTGCAAAATGTTGCCGCCAGTAAAGTCAATGCCAAGATTCAACCCGCGGAAGATAAGCGAGCCCAGACCGGCTATGATAATTACAAGAGAAATGGTATACCAGATTTTGCGCTTACCCAGGAAGTCAAAATTAGTCTTAGCCACGGTCAACGCCCCCCTTCTTGGCGCCAAACAACGCGGGGTGAGCAGCAAACGCAGGAACAGCCGCGCACCACTGCAGCAAATAGCGTGTGATAAACAGCGCCGAGAACATACTGACGACAATACCAACGGCCAGCGTTACAGCAAAACCCTGCACCGAACCTGTGCCGAACTGAAATAGCACAACTGTGGCCAAAAGCGTGGTAATGTTAGAGTCCAAAATCGTCCACAAAGCGCGGCGGAAAGCTGATGTGATAGAGGCAGCCAGAGATTTATCAGTGGCCAGTTCCTCACGCAGTCTTTCGTAAATAATAATATTTGCGTCCACCGCCATGCCAATACTAAGCAGAACACCCGCAATACCAGGCAGTGTCAGAGTTATGTGCAGCCAGCACATTAGCCAGAGCAGTATCAGCGTGTAAACGATCAACGAAAGCGCCGCCACCACGCCGGGCAGACGGTAATAAACGATAATGAACAGCAGCAGCAATGCCATACCGATTAAACCGGCATACATGCTCTTTTGTAGAGAATCTGCGCCAAGAGATGGCCCAACGGTGCGCTTGCTCATGATGTCAACATCCACCGGCAGAGCGCCACCTTTCAGTACGGCAGCCTCAGCCACAGCCTGTTCCAGCGTATAGCCGCCGGAAATCTGCGCCTGACCGTTGGAGATTACATTTTGCACTGTGGCATCAATCAGCAGTTCATCGTCCAGATAAATAGCAATCTTCTGCCCCAGATACTTACTGGTGGCATCGGCAAATGCCTTGGTGCCCTCGTCGTTAAATTGCAGCGATATAACGTTTTCTTCCCTTGGATCGGTTGCGCCCTGATTGCGTACACCTTTAGCATCGGATAAATCAGCGCCGGTCAAAATCACATTGCCGTGCGGATCAACAAATTCTAATTTGGCGGTGCGACCAAGAATTTCGATCGCATCGTCAGGGTTGTCCACTCCTGCCAACTGTACGATAATACGGTCGTCTCCTTCCAACTGAATGATAGGCTCGGAAACGCCGATATTATCAACACGGTTGCGCATGATTTCTTTAAGCGCCTCCATGTCGTCAGATGAAACCGTCTCGCCATCCTCCGGCAAAGCCTGTAAAACTACTTCAGCGCCGCCCTGCAAATCCAGCCCAAGATTGATGTTATCCCGGAGATAGCCCAGTGATCCAGCGACAGCAGCCGCCAATACCACTATAAACAGAGTGAGCCAAATACCTCCCTTTTTCATCTGAAAAAAGCCTCCTTACAATAGCAAAAAATGTTACCGCCCAAGACTGCAAAGTCCAAGGCGAAATTTTCACTTAATGCCGAGGTCATCTTCGGCCCCGTCTTCGGCTTGTGCTTCATCCAGCCGAGACGTAGCAGTCGCGTCGTTATCCTTTGCCAGCGCCGCTATGCCAGATTTCTTCAGTTCGATCTCCACGTCCTCGGATACTTCCAGCCAAACGCTGTCTTCCATGATTTCGGTAATAATGCCAACAATACCGCCTACGGTGACCACTTTATCGTCCACGCGAAGACTGTCCAGCATATTAGCGCGCTTTTTCTGCATCTTCTGCTGTGGTTTTATCAGCAGAAAATAGAATAAAGCCAGCATCAGCAAAATATAGCCGATAGTATACATTGTTTCACTTCCCATTAACCAGACACCTCATCTTTTTCATATTTTGCGCCAGATATGGCAATCTTACCAATTACGGCACAATAACTTTATTCATATTCGCCGAGCAGACGCATATTCCTGCCTAATCTTGCCATTTAGCGAAAAATTCCTGATAGAATCTGTCAAATGTTCCGGCCAGAATATGCTCACGCATTTCCTGCATTAAATGCAACAGAAAATACAGGTTGTGTATAGTGGTCAGGCGCAGACCCAAAATCTCGTCAGCCTTAATAAGATGGCGGATATAGGCACGGCTGAAGTTTTGGCAGGTATAGCAACCGCATCCCGCTTCGATCGGACGGAAATCCCGCGCGTATTCAGCGTTCCTCACAACCAGCTTGCCATAACTGGTGAACACTGTGCCGTTTCGGGCAATACGGGTGGGCAGCACACAGTCGAACATATCAATGCCGCGCGCTACCCCCTCCACCAGACAGTCTGGGCTGCCCACACCCATCAGATAACGCGGCTTATCCTTGGGCATGATCGGCAAAAGCTCATCCAGACATTCATACATCAGGGGCTTGGGTTCGCCCACACTGAGGCCGCCGATACCATAACCGGGAAAGTCCAGATCGATCAGTTCCTCAGCGCTTTTTCTCCGCAAATCGTTATAAAGCCCACCCTGCACAATGCCAAACAGAGCCTGGTCGGCTCTTTTGTGCGCAGCCTTGCAGCGTTTAGCCCAACGGGTAGTTTTTTCCAGTGCAGCCTTGATCTGACTACGCTCCGCCGGATAGGGAGAACAGACGTCGAACACCATTGCAATATCCGAACCCAGCGCCTGTTCGATCTCCATCACCTTTTCCGGCGTAAAGAAATGCTTGCTGCCGTCAATGTGCGAGCGAAAGACCACTCCATCTTCGCTGATATCACGGAGACCAGCAAGACTGAAGACCTGAAAGCCACCGCTGTCGGTCAGTATTGGTTTATGCCACTGCATAAACTCATGCAGGCCGCCCGCCTCTTTCACCAAATCGTGACCAGGACGCAGGTACAGATGATACGTATTACTAAGTATTATCTGTGCGTTGGCCTCATCCAATTCACGTGGCGTCATTGCTTTAACCGTGGCCTGTGTGCCAACTGGCATAAAAATTGGAGTTTGGATCTGCCCGTGCGTTGTTTCCAGCAGCCCGGCTCGAGCCAGGCCGTCTTGCTTTTGCAGGATGTATTTAAGCGTCATGTTCCACCTCATTATAATATCAGCATAGCGTCGCCAAAACTAAAAAAACGGTATTCATCTGCTACAGCCTGGCGGTATGCCTGCATAATCTGTTCTCTGGTGGCAAAAGCCGAAACCAGCATCATCAGCGTGCTGCCCGGCAGATGAAAGTTGGTTATCAGTGCATCCACCGCCTTGTAACGATAGCCGGGGTAAATAAATTTCTGCGTCCAGCCGCTCCCGGCATGGACAATGCCGTCATCAGTGGAGACGGTTTCCAACGTGCGGGTACTGGTAGTGCCGACAGCCACAATGCGGCCTCCTGCAGCCCGCCGTTCGTTGATAAGCCGGGCAGTTGCCTTGTCCACCGAGTAGTACTCCGCGTGCATTTGATGTTCCTCAATATTTTCCACCTTGACGGGGCGGAAAGTTCCCAGACCAACATTTAGCAGTACCTCGGCTACTGCTACGCCTTTGGCGCGTATCCTGTCCAGCAGCTCATTGGTGAAGTGCAGCCCCGCAGTGGGCGCGGCGGCAGAGCCGGGATCTTTGGCGTAGACGCATTGATAGCGGCTCTGATCTTTCAACTCCTCATGAATATATGGCGGAAGGGGCATAGTACCAAGCTTATCCAGTATTTCCATAAAATTGCCCTGATAATCAAACCGGATCAGGCGCATACCTTCCTCAACCACTTCCTCCACTTGCCCGTCAAGAATCCCATCAGCAAACGTCAGATGTTCGCCGGCACGAACTTTGCGGCCAGGGCGCACCAGAGCTTTCCAGTGATTCAGATCAACCTGCTGCACCAGCAAAACCTCGATCAGCGCGCCGGAATCACGATGCGCCCAAAGCCTGGCAGGCAAAACCTTGGTGTGGTTGATAACCAGCACGTCTTGAGGTGCAAGATAATCGATTACATTATAAAAATGCTTATGTTCAATGTTACCGTCTGCACGGTGCAGCACCAGCAGCCGAGACGCGTCGCGCGGTTCCACCGGAGTCTGCGCGATCAGGCGCTCCGGCAGATCATAAACAAATTCTTCCAGTTTCATTGATATAACCTCTAATCCAAGTCGTCTATTTCCAGCTTGCGCGGGTTCTCTCCGCCATAGTAATGTTTAAGTATCTCCTCAGCGGAATAGCCGTCTGCAGCCATACCGATAGCGCCAAACTGACTTAAGCCCACGCCATGTCCCCAACCGCCGCCTGTGATGGTCACGCCCTCGCCGGATACAATGCTGGACGTTCCGCTGTCAAACGAGATAAGGCCAGAGGCACTACGCATATAAGCCTCGGTCAAATCGCTCAGCTGTTCTATCACATCTCCTGCGCCGATAGCGTAAATATCTTCTACCCGGCGCTTTTCCAAATCACCGTTAGCAGCAAGAACATAAACGTCTTTAATTGGATCGGCAATTTCTGCCGACGCCCCTGACGTCACTTGAAACAGTGTGCTTTTTAAGCCAAGCATGGTGCGCACTGCATCATTTTTGGCAGTAACGCTGCCATTGGTGCCAATAAGCGTGGCACTGGTGACACGGCCAGATACAGTCTTGCCGCCGTCCGCCGCCTGATATGAAACATCCAACCGCACAAAATTACCGAAGCTGCCGGTTTGTTTAATACGCTGCATATATGTTTCGGCCAGGCTTTTAAGCTGGGCTGGCGTATACGTAACCTGCCAGGTATAGTTGCTGTAATCCTTATCGTATTGCGATTCCACGCCGCGCAGATACGGTATTGGGTTACCGCCCCAAACA
Source organism: Candidatus Avidehalobacter gallistercoris (assembly GCA_018715045.1). Lineage (GTDB taxonomy): Bacteria > Bacillota > Dehalobacteriia > UBA4068 > UBA4997 > Avidehalobacter > Avidehalobacter gallistercoris. The sequence continues at coordinate 4,283 of DVMH01000005.1, read as the reverse complement.
TTCTCATTATTCTCGGTATAGCCGCCAGCACTGCTGGAAAACACGGCCTCCACCAAATCGCCGTCATAATACATTACTTGATTCGCCGTGTCGTCCACCGCGCGGCGCACTGCCGTGCTATCGTGCGCTTTTTCCACCGTCATACCGCCGTAAACCTGGCTGGAGTTGGTAGCCATCACGTCATAATACGTGCCGCCCATGTAATAGGCCGCATAGGAGCGAGCAACTATGGCCTGCGTTTTTAGCGCCTCCTCTGGCGCGTTATAGCCAATTTCCTCGCCCACCACGCCGTAAAGATAGTATTCCAGATCCAGAACATTCAGCACATAGCCGTTGGTCAGCACGGAAAAGCTGCCGCGGTACTCCTTGCCGTCAAATTCCAGCGAACAATCCGAGTCGTTCTCGGCCAGCAGCGAAACATTATTAGCAGAACGCCCCAGTTTATTGCCGTTCAAATACACGGTAAATCCAGATGTTTCCTTGATCACACGGATAACGTCTCCTGCCTCCGCCTCGCAGAGAGTCTCCACCGCAAGATTGCCGCCACGCACTTCATAGAAACCGTCCTGCACAGTAAACTCACTGTCTGTCGCGGCTGTTTGCAGGCAAACGCGAATGGTGGCCGCCTGCGCCTCTTTGGGGCAAAGGCACAGCAAAGACAACGCCGCTGCTAAAAGCAGTGCCGCCTGCCAAAATGCCGTTTTGTTACGGGTGAAAAGTGCCAGCATATCATTCCGCCTTCGTTGTATTGTGATTCTTGGCGCACTGGTTTTCGCGCTTCTGCCATTTATTGTCCAGTATCAAAGGCTGTGCCTTGGGTCTAAAATAACGGTCTTTTTCGCTGTAAACACAGCCGCAATAGCCCTGCAAATACAGCCCCTCTGCCCTGGCGATCTCCTGCCCTTGCTGAAAATAAGGCCGAAAATCACGATAATAAAAGTCGAGACCAAATTCTGCCGCCGCCTTTTCACCCTCTATTCTAATTAGATCATGCTTCTGATAGGGGCTTACCAGAAGGCTGGTGGAAAGTGTATCAAAGCCGTGTTCCGACGCAAATTTGGCTGCCTCGCGCAGCCGTATCTGATAGCAAAAACCGCAGCGAGCTTCCGGGTGAGCGGCCACGCCCGCTAAAAAATCTTCCATATTATAATCATCCAGCATAGCAAAAGAAACGTGCTGGCTTTCCATATACTCGCGAAATGTGTTGCGGCGTTTTTTATACTCCCGATAAGGGTGGATATTGGGGTTATAAAAGAACGTAGCAGGCTCTATGCCCTCCTCCCGCAGCAGCCGAAGCGGCATAACGCTACACGGCGCGCAGCAGCAATGCAGCAGCAGCTTCATATTATCACCTCATTTAATTATGCGTTAAACAAATTGCCTTCAAACGATTTGCCTTGGGGCGGGTCGATGCCGAGATATCGGTAGGCCTCCGCTGTAGCCATGCGCCCGCGCGGAGTGCGATTCAAAAAGCCAAGCTGCAACAGGTAAGGTTCACAGACGTCAAAAATTGTGTCCACCGATTCGCTGATGGTGGCTGCAATAGTGTCCAGCCCGACAGGCCCTCCGCCAAATGTCTCGATCAGGGCGGACAGCACCTTTTGGTCAGTTTTGTCAAGTCCCTTTTGATCGATATCCAGCAACTCCAGCGCATATTTGGCCATATCCAGATCGATAACGCCGTTTCCTTTCACACAGGCAAAATCACGTACTCGCCGCAACAGCCGGTTGGCAATACGCGGCGTACCGCGGGAACGTCCGGCAATTTCTGCTGCCCCTTCGCCGGTTATTTCAATATTCAGCAGAAGGGCACTGCGCTTCAGTATCCGAAAAAGCTCCTCCGGTGTGTAATATTCCAAGCGGCTAATTACGCCAAAGCGGTCACGCAGCGGCGCGGTCAACATACCAACGCGCGTCGTCGCCCCAACTAATGTAAACGGCGCTAACGGCAAGTGTATCGTCTGCGCACCGGGGCCCTTGCCCATCATAATATCAATATGAAAGTCCTCCATAGCAGGATAGAGCACCTCTTCCACCGCACGGTTCAGGCGGTGTATCTCGTCAATAAACAGCACGTCGTTCGGCGCCAGGCTGGTTAGAATTGACGCCAAATCACCCGCGTGCTCAATGGCAGGTCCTGATGTCACTTTCAGGGATACTCCCAGCTCGTTAGCGATGATACAGGCCAGCGTGGTTTTGCCAAGGCCAGGCGGACCGTAAAGCAGAATATGATCAAGCGCCTCACCCCTCGCTTTGGCAGCCTTGATAAACACTTCCATGTTCTCTTTAACCCGCTTCTGGCCGATATAATCAGCAAAGCTCTGCGGACGGAAGTTGGGCTCCGACGCCGCGTCCTCAATGTTGGAATGGGCGGAGATGACGCGCCGTGCTTCAAAATCCTCCCGGCTTTGCGGCTGGCTCTCCCTGTTGGAAAACACGTTTCTGCCGATTTCCTTTTCCAATCTTTCTTCCTCCTTAACCGCGTGCGGCCAGTTGCAGCGCCGCCGTGATCATATCCTCCAGTGCCGTGTCATCCGGCAGCCCCTGTGCTGCCTTATCCACAAGCTTCTGCGCCTCTGCCTGGGTATAACCAAGCTGCGTCAATGCCAGAGCCGCCGTACGGCGGAGATTGGCAGCAAGATCGTTTGTGGCAGGAGGTGCATCCGATACAAGATAAGATGGTTCCAGCTTCATGATTTTATCCTTAAGCTCCAGCAGTATACGCTCCGCCGATTTTTTACCTACTCCGGGGATAGCGGTCAGCGTTTGGGAATTGCCCGTCTGTACGGCCCCTACAATTCCGTCATAACCAAGGCTGTTCAGCGCGGCCAACGCCGTTTTTGCCCCAATCGAGCTTACGCCCAGCAGCAACTCAAACAGTGCCAGCTCCTGCTTACCGGGAAATCCGAACAGCGCCAGCGCCTCTGCCCGAGGCTGAGTGTTTATTTGCAAATAGGTGTGAAGCGCTATCTCGTCGCCAGGCACAGGCGGCGCGGCAAATAGTTTCACCGGTGCATACACACGATAGCCGATACCTCCAGCAAGCAGTACCAAACTGTCCTCCGCCGTATCCAGCACCTCGCCTTGAATGTAGGCAATCATAGATCCTCCAATTATTTATAATCATACCAGGTTCTCTTCAGTGTTTTTCTGCCAATGGTTGACCTGCTGCCAGTTGCTATGGCAACAGGCCACGGCCAGCGCGTCGGCTGCGTCGTCAGGTCGGGGAATAGCAGCCAGATTCAGCAGGTTTTGGATCATATATTGCACCTGCTTTTTATCAGCCCGACCGTAACCCGTCACTGCTTGCTTGATTTGCAGCGGCGTGTATTCGTAAACAGGAACGCCCCTCTGGGCTGCGGCCAGCACCAGCACACCACGCGCCTGCCCCACGCTGATAACGGTAGTAACGTTGCGATTATAGAAAAGCTCCTCTATGGCCATTTCATCCGGCTGGTATTCGCTTAACAAAATCTGCATACCGTCATAAATTTCGCATAGACGCTTTTGGTTCAGCTGATGAGAGGGAGTACGTATACAGCCATAGTCGACCACCGTCAACTGATTGTAATTCTTGTCGATAACGCCCCAGCCGGTAATACCAGTACCGGGGTCTATGCCCAATATACGCAAATCATCGCCGCCTCCTCTGCGACAAAATTCTAAATTAAATGAATTCGCCGTGTGCCTCTTTATCCCTGCCAGATATGCGGAAAATCTTAATTTTTACCCTGTTTTCGCCACTAGATACAGTAAACTGAACAAAAAAAAACCGCGCCCTCGGTAAGGAACGCGGCTTTATATTGGAGCTGGCAATGTGACTTGAATTTGCCCCATTTACGCTTTTTTCAGCAGGCGCAGAACAGCCATAAAGCCGCTTGAACAGTAGCTTTATGACTGTTCTGTTTACTTTTGCAAGCACCATCCTTTTACACGATTTTTATAAAAATCGTGTAAAATCGTGTAAACAAAACCCAGCCAAAAGACGGGATTATTTTGTTATGTTGGTATGTTTACTTCAATACCTTAACGCGTCCAATTACAAATACCAGAACTTAACCTTTTTGCACACGAGCCTGTATATACGGGTAATTACTCCAATCAAGACGTTGACCGCAGCGGTCACAATAATTTTGGTATTCACGCTCCATCGTAATATGACAACGTGGGCAGACCGGATAACAGAAGCTGCCCGAACTCTCCCTGAAACAATAAACCTCCCTCACTGCCGCAGGTATTTGCAGACTGTCCGCCTCCGGCAGCAGCAGGCCGTCAGGCGTAAC
>DVMH01000004.1 GCA_018715045.1 Candidatus Avidehalobacter gallistercoris | reverse complement strand
TCCATTGCTGACCGTGCCTATGTGCTGGAGACGGGCAACATCATTCTGGACGGCCCGGCAAAGGAACTTCTGAATAACGATTCCGTCAAGAAAGCTTATCTCGGCGAATAAAATTTGCGCAAGGGGTGATGCGTTTATGGAAAACGGGCAGGCTAACAACAATTTCTGCGTTACGATTGAACGTGGCTTTGGCAGCGGCGGTAAAACTATCGGTGTGATGCTGGCGGAAAGATTGGGCGTGGAGTATTACGACCGCGACTTGTCACGCTTAAGCTCTGAGTTCAGCGGCATTAATGAGCGTTTCTTTGTGCAGTTTGATGAAAACGTGAGAAATCGCCTGTTCCGCAAATACAGCAAGGCCGATTTGGAGGCGATACTCTCGCCGGACGACGAAAAATTTGTTTCCGACGACAATTTGTTCCGCCTGCAGGCCAAGGTCATCAGTAATCTGGCGCAGCAGGAGACCTGCGTGATCATTGGGCGCTGCTCCGGCTTTGTACTTCGCGGCAAGCCGAACCTTTTGCGTCTTTATGTTTATGCGCCTTTAACCGTATGCACCGAAAACGTGCAGGAGCGTTACGGCGTTTCGCTCAGTGAAGCGCGGCGGCTGGTGACGCAGACGGATATTAACCGCCGCAGCTATTTCAAATATTATACGGGCGGGCTGGATTGGTATGATGCGCAGAATTACGATCTTTGCATCAACACTGCCGAAATTGGCTTTGAAAAAGCCGCTGATTTGGTTATGGCGGCGCTGAGAATTCGCGGCTTACTGCACGAATAGACAAATATTGTGAGTTTATGATTATGAAAGAGACGATAAATTGTGAAATATGCCCTCGTCGCTGTCAGGGGGAGCGCACTATAAGCGCTTCTCCGGGAGCGGGCGAGGGCGTTTGCCGTATGGGGCTGTTGCCGGTGTTGGCGCGGGCAGCGGCGCATTTCGGCGAGGAGCCTTGTATAAGCGGCACCCGAGGGAGCGGCGCGGTGTTTTTCTCCGGTTGTCCACTTGGCTGCGTATACTGCCAGAACGATGTTATCAGCCGCGGTTGTTTCGGCGAGACGATCAGTGTGGCGCGCCTGCGTGAGATTTTTTTTGAGCTGGCGGGGGAAGGTGTACATAATATCAATCTCGTTACGCCAACACATTTTGCTGAGGCAATCGGCGAGGCGCTGGCGGAGCCGTTGCTGCTTCCGGTGGTATACAACACCAGCGGTTACGAGCGAGTGGAGACGCTGCGGAGGCTGGAGGGTAAAATTCAGATATACCTGCCGGATTTTAAGTACGCCACGTCTGACCTGGCGCTGCGCTATTCCCGTGCGGGTAATTATCCCGAGGCGGCAGAGCAGGCGATATTGGAAATGTTTCGCCAGGTGGGGCGGTATCAACTGGATGAGAACGGCTTGCTTAAAAGCGGTGTACTTATCCGTCATCTGGTGCTGCCTGGCAATGTGGATAATACCATGCGCGTCATTGACTGGCTGTGCGCACATTTTCAGCCAGGCGATGTGTTGTTTAGTCTGATGGGGCAATATACCCCCTGCGGCAATCTTTCCGGCTGCCCGGAGCTGAGAAGAACGCTCTCAGTGGAGGAATATGCCGCAGCGGAGGAGTATCTCTGGGCAAGCGGCTGGGAGGACGGCTATGTGCAGGATCTGACGTCGGCCTGTGTCGATTTTATTCCGTCCTTTGATTTGACAGGTGTGCTGCACAAATAGTATAAAATTTGGCAAACCTCTGGTTTTTGGGGCGAGCCTGCATTATAATATAACTTAACAGTTGGCGAGGAGGCACAGAAATGGAATTATCGGAAGCGTTGACAAAAATTCAGCCCGCGTCGGCAGCAGCCTATGATGCGGCTTATCAACATTGGAAAAGTCTCGGCAAGCCTCTTTACAGCCTGGGGATGCTGGAGGAGTACATCTGCCGGGTGGCGGCCATGCGCGGTACGGCCAGGGTGACGCTGAGCAAACCCGGGCTGATCATCATGTGCGCGGATAACGGTGTTGTGGCCGAGGGTGTGAGCCAGGTGGGGCAGGAAGCGACCACCTCCGTCACCGAGAATTTTACCCATGGTAACACCAGCGTGGCCATCATGGCCAGACACGCGGGAATCGATATCTTCCCCGTGGATATCGGTGTTAACCATATATTTGATAATCCCGGTATCATTGACCGCAAAATCGCGATGGGCACCAAAAATATAGTACATGAACCGGCCATGACGCTGGACGAGGCCAAGCGCGCCATTGCCGCTGGTATTGATATGGTGGGGCAGCTGGCTTTATCTGGTTATGATGTGATTGCCACCGGGGAGATGGGTATCGGTAACACCACCACCAGCAGCGCTATTTTAAGCGTTTTGCTGCACGAGCCGGTGGAAAAGATGACCGGCAAAGGCTCGGGGCTGACGCGCGCAGGTATGCAGCGCAAAATCAACGCTATCAAACAGGCTGTTGCGGTGAATAATCCTGATCCTGATGATGCGCTGGACGTTCTTGCCAAGGTGGGCGGTTTGGATATCGCTGGTTTGGCCGGCGTCTTTCTGGGCGGCGCGGTATATAAGCTGCCTGTGCTGATCGACGGCGTTATTTCGGCTACGGCGGCGCTGGTGGCAAAAAGTATCTGCCCCTTGGCGGGTGATTATATGCTGGCCAGCCACTGTTCTAAGGAGCCGGCCGGACAAATGGTGTTGCAGGCGTTGGAGTTGCGCGCTCCCCTGCAGGCTGATATGTGTCTGGGAGAGGGAACAGGCGCTGTGGCGTTTCTGCCCGTGCTGCAATTGGGGCTTGCCGTCTACAATGAGATGAGCACTTATGCCGAAGCGCGGTTGGCGGATTATACTGAATTGGAAGAAAAGCTTTGAAAAATCTTTTAACAGGGCCTGGATAATTTTTCTCTGCGAAATTTAGTATAGCGAAACTAAACACATATAGCGGAAAATTTTATTAATACCCATGAGGGAGGGCACTATGCTTGCATTGGTGCTGGGCGGCGCGGCCAGCGGCAAATCTGAATATGCGGAACAGCTGGCGGTGAGCTTATCCTCCCAGCGTTATTATATCGCCACCATGCAGGTGGATGACGCAGAGAGCGAACGCCGCATTTGCCGCCACCGGCAGATGCGTGCGGGCAAAGGCTTTCATACCGTAGAAAGGGCGCTTGATCTGGCTGGTCTGGATTTATATTGCCCCGGCGCGGCGGCATTGCTGGAATGTGCTTCTACGCTGCTGGGAAACGAATTGTATCTTACGGGCGGTGCGGGGGTAAACGCACCGGATGCTATTATGGCGGGTATCGAGCGACTGCTGGCGGAAGGACTTGATGTGGTGGTTGTTTCCAATGACGTTTTCAGCGCAGGCGCTCCCTGTACGCCGGAAATGCGGACATATATAACCGCGCTTGGGCGGCTGAACTGCCTGATTGCGGCGGCGGCTGACTGTGTGGTGGAGGTCTGCTGTGGCCTGCCCATCTATCATAAGAGAAAAGCGGAGGACTTTGGCGTATGAACATCTGGAAAAGTATGCTGGTGGCGCTATCGCTCTATTCCAAGCTGCCGGTGCCGCAGATTAATTGGACGCGTCAAAACATGGCGTATGCGCTGGCGTTTTTTCCGCTGGTGGGGCTTCTGGTGAGCGCTGTGCTGCTGCTTTGGTGTTGGTTGTCTGTGAAGCTGGCGTTTGGCCGGGTATTGTTTGCGGCGGGCTGTACGCTGATTCCCGTGCTGATCACCGGGGGCATCCATATGGATGGTTTCTGTGACGTGTCGGACGCGCTGAGCTCCTGGCAGACGAAAGAACGCCGGCTGGAGATACTGAAAGATTCTCATATCGGCGCGTTTGCATTGATCAGTCTGGTCTGTTATCTGCTGGCGTATTTTGCCGTGTGGACAGAAATAAGACCTGCGGCTCCCGTTTGCTTTTGGGCGGCGCTGATGTTCCCGCTTTGTCGTACACTTTCCGGCCTTGGCATTGTCAATTTGCGCTGCGCTAAGAAAAGCGGTTTGGCGGCCACGTTTGCCGGTAACGCGGAACGGAGCGGGGTGACAGCGGCTCTCTGCTGCTGGCTGGTGCTGATTGCCGGGGTGATGCTGGGCATGAACTGGCTTGCCGGTGTGCTCTCGCTGGGGCTTGCGGCGGGCTGCTTTTGGCTGTTCCGCCGGGTGTCATACCGTGATTTCGGCGGTATCAACGGTGATTTGGCAGGCTGGTTTTTGCAGATGCTTGAGCTTGGCTGGTTGATTATGCTGTTAGTCCTGCAAAAATTGCAGGTGTTATAGTTTGGGAGGAAATGATGTATTTGGTAGTGGGAGGCGCCAATCAAGGCAAACTGGTCTGGGCGCGGCGGCAGTTTAATCTGGCATACAACGAAATTGCTGACGGTGCGCAGCTGGAGCTTACGCCGGGCGAATTGCCGGATATGGCTGAGCATCGGGCGCTTTGCGGCCTGCATTTGCTGCTTGAGCGTATTTCCGGTGTGGACTCAGTATGTTTGGAAACATGGCTGGACGCTTTAGCAGCGCGGCCGGGTTTCGTTGTTTTGTGTGACGAGATTGGCGCTGGCCTGGTGCCAATCGAACGAGAGGGGCGTGAACACCGTGAGATGGTCGGACGCAGCTGCTGCCGGCTTGCGGCTCAGGCGGAGGGCGTTTGGCGTGTGTTTTGCGGCCTGCCACAGCAGTTGAAATGAGGATGCTATGACAGAGCTTTTGTTAATTCGCCATGGTCAGACGGCAGGCAACCTGCGCCGGGAATACATCGGTCAGACGGACGAGCCGCTTTGCCCCGCAGGAGTGGGAGCGCTGCGTGAGCATTTGGCGGGGAAACGGTATCCGGAGGCGGACATGGTGTTTGTTAGCCCATTGCTGCGCTGCCGGCAGACTGCAGCGATAATTTACCCGCAACTTTCGCCGCTGGTTATCGACGACTTTCGCGAGTGTGATTTCGGTGCTTTTGAGCATAAGAATTATCAGGATTTGAGCGGCAGCGTGGCTTATCAAGAATGGGTGGCAAGCGGCGGCGAACTTCCTTTTCCTGGCGGCGAGAGCCGGGCGGAGTTTGCCGCCCGCTGTATACGCGGCTTTGAACAGGTGGCGGAGCTTATCTTATACCAGCACATTAACAGGGCGGCTTTAGTGGTGCATGGCGGCACCATTATGGCGTTGCTTGCATCGTATACCGGGAGAGGCTATTACGATTTTATGACGGAAAACGGTGGCGGCTGGCGCGTTTGGCTGGACAGGGAACTTTGGCGGCAAAAGCGGCTGCCGGAGCCAGAGAGGCTGTTTTGAATTTATTTTTTTGTATAAATCGGGGCATATTTTAAGGGGTAGATATTATGAATACGGATTTTGTGTTGGAAAAAGCGCAGGCCATAGGCGAGCATGTGCTGGCGGCGGCGGTCACTTTTATCATCGGGTTGATCATTATTGACCTGATATTGATGTTTATTGATAAGACGGCGTCCAGATCGCGACTGGATAAGATCGTGGTGGGCTATCTGCGGATCTGCGTCAAGACGGTATTGTTTATCATTTTGGCGGTCATTGTGCTTTCTACCCTGGGCGTATCGGTGGTATCGCTGGTAGCGCTGTTATCGGCGGCGGCAGCGGCTATTGCCTTGGGCCTGCAAAACAGCCTTTCCAATCTGGCGGCGGGAATACTTATTATTGTTAACAAGCCGTTTGAGGCGGGCGATTTTATCGAGAGCGCTGGGCAGAGCGGTGTGGTCGATGAAATTCATCTCTTTAACTGCCGCCTGCATACGCTGGATAATAAGTATGTAGTGGTGCCGAACAATACTCTTATCGGCAATGTTATTGTCAACTGCTCGCGGAAAGAAGCTCGCCGGGTGGACGTGAAAGTAAATATTGGCTACGGTGACGATATCGACCAGGCGCGTCGGGTGCTGCTGGATATCGCGGCAGCTAACGAGAAAATTCTTCAAGATCCAGAGCCGTTTGTCGGCGTGGCGGCGCATAAGGACGCCTCGGTGGAGCTGGATTTCCGCGCGTGGTGCGCCAGCGATAACTACTGGCCGGTGTTCTACTATTTACAGGAAGAAGTTCTGCGGCGCTTTAAGCAGGAGGATATCTCCATACCTTATCCGCAGCTGGATGTACATATCGAACGGGAGGTGTAAGCATGATTTATGACGTTATAATTATCGGCGGCGGCACGGCGGGGCTTTCAGCCGCGCTGTATACGCTCAGGGGAGGACTTTCCACACTGCTGCTGGAGGCGGAGGTACATGGCGGCCAAATCGTAGTGAGCCCTGAGGTGGAAAATTACCCGGCGCTTCCCAAAATCAGCGGGGCGGCCTATGCACAGCAGCTTTTAGAGCAGGTGGAGGCAGTGGGTCTGCAAATCAAATACGAGGCGGCTAAACAAATCGAACCGGAAGGCGCGGTTAAAACGGTGACTACGACAGGCGGTCAGTATCAGGCGCGCACGCTTATTTGGGCAGTGGGCGTTAGCCCCAGACGCCTGCATTGTCCTGGCGAGGAGAAATTTCTGGGGCGCGGAGTTTCTTTTTGCGCCACCTGTGACGGCGCGCTTTATCGCGGCCAGGAAGTGGCGGTCATCGGCGGCGGCAATACGGCGCTGGAAGAAGCGCTGTTTTTGGCGGGTATATGTTCCCGTGTGCATCTGATTCACCGACGAAGTGAGTTCCGTGCTGAAAAGGCGCTGACCGAGCGAGCCGCCCAGGAGAGTAGAATTGTTGCCCATATGCCGGCTGAAGTGGCGGAGATCACGGGAGAGAAAAGGCTGGAGGAATTGCTCCTGACCACGCCGGCGGGCGAGGAAGAACTGCCGGTATCCGCGGCCTTTCTGGCGGTGGGCAAAATACCAGCAAACGAGCTTTTGCAGCCTTATGTAACTCTCTCCGAAGCGGGTTATCTGCTGGTGGGCGAGGACTGTAAGACTAATATCCCCGGACTGTTTGCAGCGGGCGACTGCCGGGAAAAGCCTTTGCGTCAGCTGGTAACGGCGGCGGCGGATGGCGCGGTGGCTGCTTCTGCGGCCATCTCGTATTTGCGTGGGGCCTAAATCAATAATTTTTTTGGAGATCGAGCGGAAATGATAGAGCAAAAGAAAAAGCGGATCTATATTTTGGGCAGCGGCGGCACGATTGCTGGTTTGGCTCCCTCGCCAGTCGATTTTTTTGGTTATACGGCTGGCGCGGCAGTGATTGACAGTCTGTTGCACCGCGTGCCGGAAATCAACGAACTGGCGGAAATTATTTCGGAGGATTTTTGCAGTATTGCCAGCGAAAATGCCACGCCGGAGGTTTGGCTGAGCATTGCCCGTCGTGCGGCGGAGCTGCTGGCGGACTGCACAGTGGATGGTTTGGTGATTACCAGCGGCACCGATACTCTGGAGGAACTGGCGTATTTTTTGAATCTGACATTGACAACACAAAAACCAGTGGTGGTGGTGGGCGCGATGCGCCCGCTTTCCGCCTATGGATCCGACGGCCCGGTTAACCTTTATAACGCGGTTGCAGTAGCAGCCGATGATGCCAGCTGCGGCAAGGGGGTGCTGGTAGTGCTGAACGACACGATTCTTTCGGCACGCGGCGCGGTGAAGCAGGATAGCTGCCGGGTTCATACGTTCTGCGGTGGTGATTTTGGCACTCTTGGCTATGTGCTGGCGGGAACGGTGCGTTTCTTTGCCGCGCCTTGTTCGCGCCACACCTATAACAGCGAGTTTAAACTCTCTGACGTGCATGATTTGCCCCCGGTGGATATTTTCTATATGTCGGGCGGGGCGGACGCGCGCCTGTTGAACGTGATGGCCGATCTGGGCGCTTGCGGCGTAGTGGTAGCGGGCTTCGGCAACGGTACCTTTTCCGATGCGGTGGGCGAGCATCTAAATGAAATTATGGGCGAGGGCGTGGTCTGCGTGGTGACTTCGCGCTGCCAGACGGGGCTGACGCGGGCGACGCTGTCAGGTCTGATTGCAGGCGGCGATTTTTCGCCGCAAAAAGCACGGGTGCTGTTGATGCTGGCGCTGGCGTGCAACCTTGGCAATGCCGATATTGCCCGCTGCTTTATAGAATACTAAAGAAGGCTAACATATTTTGCCGTCCGGCAGCTTAAAATGAAGCAAACGCTTGTGATAAGGCGGTTGCTGCTGATGCTGTTTGTTTATGCCGGGCTGGCTGTACTGGTAATTTTACTCTCGCTGGCGCTTTCGGTCTGTGTGGACACGCTGGATAAGGCGACGAACCTGTCCGGCGCATTTTTGGGAGGGGTGCTGCTGGCGGCGGTGACGTCGTTGCCGGAGCTGTTCACCAGCTTGGCCGCCGTGGCTTTTCTGAACGAACCGCAGATGGTGGTTGGCAACATTCTGGGCAGCAACCTGTTTAATCTGGCAGCGCTTGCAGCGGTTTCGCTGCTGCTTTTTCGCAGGGTATACAGTCAGTCGGCGGCGCGGGAGCAGCGCCTGCCGCTTATGGCGGTGCTGCTGATTTATGCCCTGCTTGCCATACTTACCGTGCGGTTCAATATTTATTTTGCCGGTCTGAACATCGTATCCTGGCTGATTTTTTTGCTGTATGCGCTGGGAGTGCGTTCGCTTTCTGCCGAGGATGAAGACGCTTCGGAGTCGGCGGAGGCGGACGCCGGGCGGCTGCTTATACGCTTCGCCGGGCTGGCGGCGTTGTTGGTGTTGACAAGTATTGCTCTGACTCTGGTGACGGAGCAGCTGAAGCTGGCTTATGATCTGGAAACATCGCTGGCCGGCGCACTGTTTCTTGGCGTTGCCACCTCGCTGCCGGAGCTGGTCTCCACGATCCAGCTGGTACGGCTGGGCAATTTTAACGCGGCCTGTGGCAATATCCTTGGCAGCAATCTGTTCAATTTCAGTATTCTTGCGCTGTCAGATCTTCTCTATACTGCCGGTACTATCTATATCTTCGATGAGCAGGCGTATCGGCTGCTGGCGCTGGGGGCGCTGGCTGTTGCCTCCATGCTGCCGGTGCTTTACGCGCGGCGCGGGCGTTGGAAGCTTTTGGGCTTTTGTCTGGCTCTTTTATGTTACGCGGTATTTTTGTTGATATAAGGGGGGGATGACGGTGCAGTCTGTCTGGCGGGAAGAAGAGCCGCTTTTCGCGCGGCTTCGGCACCAAAAAAAACCTCTGGTGCTGTACGGCATGGGCGACGGAGCGGACAAGCTGATATCGGCGCTGGCGCAATATGATTTGAGGCCTGCCGGTATCTTTGCCAGCGACGAATTTGTGCGCGGGCAGAACTTCCATGGGCTGCCGGTTCTGACATATGCGCAGGCGAAAGAGCGCTTCGGCGCAATGTGCGTGCTGGTGAGCTTTGGCACCGAGCGTCCGGAAGTACTGGCGCGTATCCGCGCGTTAACGCAGGAGCAGGAGGTATACGCACCGCATTTGCCGCTTTTTGGCGGGGCGCTGTTTGACGAAGCGTTCACGGCAGCGCATAACAGTGAACTTTTGGCGGCGGCGGATGTTTGGGCGGATGAGCTCTCCCGCCAGGTGTATGAGAATTATTTAGCCTACCTCTGGACGGGAAAGCCGCAGTATCTCTGGGCGGCGGAAAGTCCGCGCGATGCAGCGTGGCGCTTGCTTAACCTGCAAGAGGATGAGGTTTATCTCGACTTGGGCGCGTATGACGGTGATACTGTGCGCGATTTTCTGCGGCTGACTGATGGCCGCTATCAGGAAATTTGGGCTTTGGAACCGGATCCGAAGAATTACTGCAAGCTGGTGATAAACTGCGGCAATTTGCGTGATTTTCATGCGCTGCCGCTGGCAATTTGGTCGCAGGACGGTAGTTTGCCGTTTGCTGGGCGGTCAGGGCGCAATTCGGCGATTAAGGCTGACGCAAAGGGCAAGACGGCGGCCGTCAGCCTTGACGGGCTCTGGCGGGGTGATATGACTGCGCCGCCCACAATGATAAAATTTGACGTGGAGGGTGCGGAGGAACAGGCGCTGCTGGGGGCGGCAAAATTGCTGGCGGCAAGAAAATCCAAGCTGGCTCTGGCGGCATATCACCGTACAGAGGATATTTACCGTCTGCCGCTGCTTTTGATGCAGATGAACCCGGCCTACCGGCTGTATTTGCGGCATCATCCGTATATTCCTGGCTGGGAGACGAATATTTACGCATTATAAAATGAGGTGAGCAAAATGGCAGACAAAATACCTGGATTAGACGGCAAAAATTTGCAGGCGTATCAGACCGATATGCTGCCGGTTTACGCGCCGGAACTTTTGCGTCAGGCGGAGCTGGCGGCGGGACGGGCCTATGCGCCGTATTCGCATTTCAGTGTGGGGGCGGCGCTGCTGTTGGCCGGCGGTGAGATAACGCTGGGCTGTAATGTGGAGAATGTTTCCTATGGGGCGACGGTGTGCGCCGAGCGGGTGGCGATATGGTCGGCGGTGGCGCAGGGGCTGCTTTCGCCGGAGATGCCGCCTTTGGCTTTGGCGGTGACGGCGCAGCCTTGTGCCCTTTGTTTGCAGGTGCTCTCCGAGTTTGTCCGTCCGGATTTCCCTATCATACTGCCGGCTGAGGGTGATTTCGGAGCGGTGGAGGAAAACGTTTGGCAGGTATGGCGGCTTTCCGATATGCTGCCAAGGGTTTTCAGCTTTAATGGCTGAGAGAAATAGAGAGTGCTGACAGCGGATTTTTGCTGAATATTGGCGTAAAACTTGTGATTAACCTGTTGTGTATTCTATATTTATATGATAAAATGGTTATAAATAAATGGCAAATTATTGTGTTTAAGGTTGTGTATAAGGAGGATTGTTATGTTTAAGCGAAAATCTGATGTTTTTATACTGCTGGTGCTGGCCTGTACGCTGTTTTTAGGCTTGGCTTCGGTTGCGGCGGCAGACACCTACGATTTGGATCGGATTGATCTCTACGATTATTATGACTCGTCCAGCCGCGTCAGAATTACTTCGGACGATTTGGAGCGCAACATGGAAAAGACTGTTGAGTGGCGGCGCGTTAAGATCGTGCCCCGCGTGATTGACGGCTCTTACACCGTTACTGGCGAGGTCAATCAGGACAGCAGCGACGATTATTATGTGGCGCTGGACGAGGGTGAAACCATTCGTGTCACCATCAATGTATATGACGACGACGGCGACCGTCAGGAACGTTATTATCTGGATTTGACGCGCGGTATGGAGGGCATTGAATCTGTCCTTTTCACTGCCGATGATTTTGAAAAGGAATTTACATCTCTGGATGATACAAACAAGCTTGTGGTACCGCTGGATGTGGACAAGGTAAAGCTTAAAGCCTATCTGACCGACAGCGATTATGAGGTGGAGTGCAACGACAGCGGCTCCTCCAACAACACATGGAACATCAGCGTGCCTAAGAGCGGCACTGTCAGCGTCTATCTGAACGTGTATAACGAGGACGACGATGAGGTGGCGGAATATAAATTCGTGATCAGCCGCAGTAGCAGTGCCTCCAGCAGTGCCAAGGAACTGCTGGATGATCTGACGGCAAAAAATGGTAGCGATGAATATGAAATTTTCCCGAATTTTGACGAGAATGTGCAAGATTATTATATCTGCCTGCCCAGCAATGTGAAGTCGGTCACGCTGACGCCGGAATATGGTGATGACTGTGACACTGTGAAAATCAACGGCAAAACGGTGCGCGACGGTGACGAAAGCAGCGAGCTTTCCAGCAGCACCGGCGGCAGCTCTTATACCATGAAGATAACCGATGAGGACGGCGATACCGAGGAATACACTTTAAATATCGTTCGCGCTATTGTCAGCAGCGGTAGTACCGCCGCACTGGACAACCTGCGGATTAAACGCGGTTCTTCTAAGACGGAGAGCAGTCTCTCGGAGATCGAGGCGGATCCCGGTTTCGATTCTTACACTTATGATTATGAGTTGATTGCTGGCGATGATTCCGCTTATTTCAGTTTCCGCCCCTCGCTGGATGACAGCGACGGCATTGCTCTGTTGGCTTATGGCGATACCGTGATCATGCTGGAGGACGATGATTACTGCACGCCTATCAGGCTGGAAAGCGATGAGACGGTAACAATTCGTTCTTACAGCCCCAGCTTCAAGGTGTATAAAGATTATGATTTTGAAATCGTCGGCCGTCAACTTGATGACACTGATACTCTGGAGGACTTGGAACTTTATGTGGACGGCGTTCAGGTAACGATTTCGCCCAGCTTCAATTCCAAGACTTACACCTATAAAGCGTCGGTAAGCGATGCGGCTGATGTTTACACCGTAACTCCTACGGCGGAAGACAGCTCGGCCACTATTACAGTTAATGGCGATACGGTGAAAAGCGGCAGATCTTCCGATGAATATTCTCTGGCGGACAGCTTCACTAACGTGGTAATAATGGTGACAGCGGAAAATGGCGACAGCAATACCTATCGTCTCACAATTGACCGTAGCGGCAGTACGACCGAAGGCGATCCGGTTAAGGTGGTTCTGCGTATTGGCAGCACCAGCTACATCGTCAACGGCCAGACCAAACAACTCAGCAGTGCGCCGTATATTAACAGCAGCCGTACGCAGGTGCCATTGCGTGTGATTGCCGAGGCGCTTGGCGCCAACGTTTACTACAACTCCACCGCCAAGCAGATTACCATAAGCAAGGACGGCGAGCGTATGTATATGGATATCGGCAAAGTCATCAAGGATTTCGACGTAGCTCCGGAAATCAAGGCCAACACCACTTTTGTGCCGATCCGTTACGTTTCGGAGAAGCTGCAATGCGAATGCAAATATAACAATGCCAGCAAGGAAGTCATTATCACCTATAACATGGATGATGACGATTAAAGCAAATTAATTCAAACCTCCCTCGAACAAATCGGGGGAGGTTAAATTTTGTCAAAAACGCAATATGTACCGTCAGACTATTGATTTATAACCTTTATATATGCTATAATTAGACAATTTGGAAGTAAGGTAGGTATTTTAGGAACAGGAGTGGTTTTGGTGCAGAAGCTATATCTGATTTTGGAGAATGGCCGTGTGTTTGCGGGCGAAGCATTCGGCTGGCCAGGAGAGGTAACTGGCGAGCTGGTTTTCACCACGGCCATGGTGGGGTATCTGGAAACATTGACTGACCCCAGCTTTTACGGCCAGATCGTTGTGCAGACATTTCCGCTGATCGGCAATTATGGCGTTATTCCCGCTGACTTTGAAAGTGCAAAGCCCCACTTAAAAGCGTATATCGTGCGTGAATGGTGCCGGGAACCCTCCAACTTCCGTTCTGAGGGCAGTCTTGACACTTTTTTAATGGAGAATCATATAACAGGTCTTGCTGGTATTGATACCCGTGCTTTAACCCGCATTATCCGTGAGCATGGCGTGATGAACGCCAGGATAACTGCTAATCCTGAGGTTACGCCGGAGGTTTTAGCTGAGATAAAAGCATATCGCATAACCGATTCAGTGAACAGTGTCAGCCGGGCGGACGTGGCGCCTGCTGGCGAGGGGCGCAAGGTCGTCCTGTGGGATTTCGGTGCCAAGGGCAGTATCGCGGGATGTTTGGAACAGCGCGGTTGCCGCGTAGTAAATATGCCAGCTTCTGCTAAGGCGGCGGATATTCTGGCCGAGCGCCCGGACGGCATCATGCTCAGCAACGGGCCTGGCGATCCGTCGGACAATATGAATATCGTGGCGGAGCTTAAAGAAGTGTTGAAAGGCGGCGTGCCAATGTTTGGTATCTGTCTGGGGCATCAGCTTCTGGCTCTGGCGCATGGTGCCAAAACGGACAAGCTGCATTACGGTCACCGCGGCGCCAATCAACCGGTGAAAGACGTGGAGACAGGGCAGGTTTATATCACCAGCCAGAACCATGGGTACGCCGTGCTGAATGATACGCTGCCGGCGGACGCTAAGGTGCGTTTTGTAAATGCCAACGACGGCACCTGCGAGGGTGTTGATTATCTGGACAAGCCGGTGTTTTCGGTACAGTTTCACCCGGAGGCGGCGGCTGGTCCCCTGGATACCTCATTCCTGTTTGATAGATTTGTGGCGCTGATTGATGCGCATAAGGAGGAAAAATAATGCCGCTTAATCCCGGAATCAAAAAAGTTTTAGTAATTGGCTCCGGCCCTATCGTGATCGGCCAGGCGGCTGAATTTGATTACGCCGGAACGCAGGCTTGCCGCGCACTGAAAGAAGATGGCCTGGAGGTGGTTCTGGTCAATTCCAATCCGGCCACCATCATGACCGACAGCGCGATGGCGGACAAAATCTACATTGAGCCGCTGACACTGCCCGTGTTGCGCCGGATTATTGAAAAGGAAAAACCGGACAGTATACTTTCCACTCTGGGCGGCCAAACGGGGCTGACGCTTTCCATGCAGCTGGCAAAGGAAGGCTTTCTGGCTGCGCACAATGTGCGTTTGCTGGGGGCGCGCCCGGATACCATTGAGCGCGCCGAAGACCGGCAGCTTTTCAAGGAAACCATGCTGAAGATTGGTCAGCCCTGTATTCCGTCCGATATCGTCAATACATTGGAGGATGCGGTAACACTGGCGGATAAGCTGGGTTATCCGGTTATTGTGAGGCCCGCATTTACGCTGGGCGGCAGCGGCGGCGGCATTGTGAAAAACGAGGCGGAGCTCAGAGAAATTGCCGATAACGGCCTGCGCCTTTCCCCTATTCATCAGGTACTGCTGGAGAAATCTGTGGCAGGCTGGAAAGAAATTGAGTTTGAGGTTATGCGCGACAGCTTGGGCAATAATATCACTGTCTGTTCAATGGAAAACTTGGACCCTGTGGGAGTACATACCGGCGACAGCATTGTTGTTGCCCCCGCTGTTACCCTTTCTGACAAGGAATATCAAATGTTGCGTACAGCGGCGCTGGATATTATTAACGAGCTTCAGGTCGAGGGTGGCTGTAACTGTCAGTTTGCGCTGAATCCCAATAGTTTTGAATACGCTGTAATTGAGGTGAACCCGCGCGTTTCACGTTCGTCAGCGTTGGCCTCCAAGGCAACTGGCTATCCGATCGCCAAGGTTGCGGCAAAAATTGCCATTGGCTATACGCTTTCCGAAATCAGGAATGCCGTTACCGGCAAAACCGCCGCTGCGTTTGAGCCGGCGCTGGACTATGTTGTTGTCAAATTCCCCAAGTGGCCGTTCGACAAATTTGTTTATGCTAAACGCGACCTTGGTACCCAGATGAAAGCTACCGGCGAGGTGATGGCTATCGGCACCAGCTTTGAGCAGGCGTTGATGAAAGCGGTGCGCGGGGCGGAGATAGGCCTCTCTGATTTAAACGCCCACCGTCAGCTGGAAATGACGCCGGAGGAAATCAAAGCGGCACTTTATAACTGCACCGACGAACGTCTGTTCGTTATATATCAGGCGATAAAGCATGGCATAAGCATAGCGGAGATCCACGATATTACCAAAATCGATATGTGGTTCCTGAGCAAAATCGCCAATATTGCCGGTATGGAGGCCAGTCTCATACAAGGGCTGGATGATGCTAAATATCTTGCGGCCAAGCGATTGGGCTTCCCGGACAGAGTTATCGAAAAACTTTCCGGCCAGAAGATTGCCAACCCACGCCGCGCTGTTTATAAAATGGTGGATACCTGCGCAGCTGAGTTTGCGGCCGAAACGCCATATTTCTATTCCACTTATGATGAGGAAAACGAAGCAGCGGAGTTTCTGGCAGAGCGCAAAAAAGCCAAGCCCACCGTGATGGTGCTGGGCAGCGGGCCTATTCGTATAGGTCAAGGTATTGAGTTTGACTATGCTTCGGTGCATTGCGTTTGGGCGCTGCAACGGGCGGGTTATGAGGTGGCTATTGTCAATAACAATCCCGAAACTGTTTCCACCGACTTTGACACAGCGGACAGGCTATACTTCGAGCCTCTGACTGAAGAAGACGTGAGCAATATCATCGCCACCGAGCAGCCTTACGGCGTGGTGGTGGCTTTCGGCGGGCAGACGGCCATTAAGCTGACTAATTATCTGGACAAAAACGGTATCCGTATTCTTGGCACCTCGGCGGACAGCATTGACCGCGCGGAGGACAGAGGCCGTTTTGACGAGTTGCTGAACAAACTGGGCATTGCACGCCCCAAGGGCGAGACGGTTAAAACCACTGAAGAGGCGTTGGCAGCAGCGGAGCATATCGGTTATCCGGTGTTGATGCGCCCCTCCTATGTACTGGGCGGCCAGAACATGATCATCGCCTTTAATGAGGACGATATCAAAGAGTATATGGCGATCATTTTGGAGCAAAACGTAGACAATCTGGTGTTGATCGACAAATATTTGCAGGGTATCGAGTTGGAGATCGATGCTATCTGCGATGGCGAGGATATTCTGATACCCGGTATTATGGAGCATATTGAGCGGGCGGGGATCCATTCCGGCGACTCAATCGCGGTTTATCCTTCCTATAACATCAATGACGATATGGTGGAAACGATTGTGGAAACCACCAAAAAGCTGGCAGTGGAGCTGGAAACACATGGCCTTGTCAATATTCAATATCTGATTAAGGACAACAAACTGTACGTCATCGAGGTTAACCCGCGCTCATCCCGTACCATTCCTTATTTGAGCAAAGTGACGGGTGTGCCGATGGTTGATTTGGCCACCAGAGCTTTGCTGGGCGAGAAACTTGCCGACATGGGCTATGGCACCGGGCTTTATCCGATTCCCTGCTATTGCGCGGTGAAAGTGCCTATCTTCTCATTTGAAAAGCTGCTGAATGTAGATAACCAACTGGGGCCGGAAATGAAAAGCACCGGCGAGGTGCTGGGCATTGGCACAAGCTTTGAGGAAGCCATTTACAAGGGGTTGGTGGCAGCAGGTTATAATCTGGATAAAAAGGGCGGCCTGTTCGTTACCGTTAATGACCGCGATAAGTCGGAAATTGTCCATGTGGTGAAGAAGTTCGCCGATATGGGGTTTGAAATTTATGCCACTGCCGGTACCGGTAAGGTTTTGGCCGACGCTTCGATCGATTCTTTCTTTGTGGAGAAAATCCACGAGGGCGCGAACAACGCGTTGAAGCTGATGGAGCAGGGGAAAATCAACTTTGTTATCTCCACCTCTGCCAAGGGGCGTAATCCCAACAAAGATAGCGTTATCACCCGCCGCAAGGCTGTGGAACGCGGCATTCCCTGTCTGACTTCCATCGATACGGCTAACGTTCTGGCCGATAGTCTGCAAAGCCTGTATACGCAGGATAGTATTGAGCTGGTTGATATTAATAATCTGCGGCGCGAGCCTGAAAAGCTGAAATTCACCAAAATGCAGAGCTGTGGCAACGATTACATTTATTTTAACTGCCTGGAGCAGCATTTGGACAACCCAGCTGGTCTGGCAGTGCGGCTGTGCAGTCGCCACCGCGGCGTGGGCGGAGATGGTATGGTGATGATTTGCCCGTCTGATAAGGCGGACGTGTATGTTAAAGTATATAACATGGATGGCAGCAATGGCGGTATTGGCGGTAATGCGATTCGCTGCGTCGGCAAATATCTCTATGACCATAAAATTGTAGAGAAAATGAATATGACTATCGAAACCGATTATGGTGTGAAGCAGCTTTCGCTGATCAAGCGGAACGGACGGGTGTGGGGCGCGGCTGTATCTATGGGCAAACCGCTGCTGAATCCTGAGGCGCTGCCGATGCTGGTGGATGGCGAAACATTTATCAATCAGCCTATCACCGTACAGGGCAAGGTGTATAACGCCACCTGTCTTTCTGTCGGCAACCCGCATTTGGTCGTCTTTTGCGATAACCCGGATCAGGTGCCGCTCAAACAGATTGGCTGGTACTTTGAGCACCATGAATGGTTCCCGGAGCGCGTGAATGTGGAATTTGTTCGTGTGCTGGGCAAGCGTACTCTGGATATGCGCGTATGGGAACGCGGCAACGGCTATACCTCAGCCTGCGGCACTGGCAGCTGTGCGGCAGTGGTGGCGGCGGTGCTGAATGGTTATTGCGCCAAGGGCGATGAAATTACCGTTAAGCAGCCGGGCGGCGATCTGCAAATCAGCTATGATGGCGAAAATGTTATCATGACCGGCAGCGCTGAAAACCTGTTCGACGGCGAGGTTGAAATTTAATTTAAAACCTGAATCTCAGAATAACCGCATTAAACCGGAAGGTGCCAAGGTCTTTCCGGCTTTTTGCGTATCAGGCAAAAATTATGCTTTTACAAAGCGGCAATATTGTTGTAGAATATTGTTGAAATGAAATTTGCGGAACAGCGTTGAAACGCTGGCGGTCATATTCAGCCGCCGGTGCGGTATATATTGTTAGTATTGGGTATAACGCAGGAGGGAGTAAATAATGGCGCAAAGCACACAGCAGGTGGATTTGGCAAAGCTGGAGCCGGTTCTGGCGAAATACGCGGCGAAGCCCGGTTCGCTTATTACAATTTTACAACATACGCAGGATATTTACGGCTATCTGCCGCGGGCGGCGCTTATCGCTATCAGCAAGGCGACAGGGATTGCGCCTGCCCAAATTATGGGGGTGGCCACCTTTTACGCCCAGTTCCGGCTGCAGCCGGTGGGGCGCTATCTGATTATGCTCTGTCAGGGCACGGCCTGTCATGTGAACGGAGCGGAAAGTATCTCCGCTATTATTACCGAAGAACTTGGCATCAAAGACGGTGAGACGACGGCGGACGGCTTGTTCTCGCTGAAGCACGTGGCTTGTCTCGGTTGTTGTTCGCTGGCTCCGGCTATGATGATCAACGGCGAGGTTTATGGTAATCTGACGGGCAATTCGGTGCGGAAGGTGCTAAGTGATTTGGCTGCCGCTGCAAAGGAGGAAGATAAGGCATGAACGCTGATATCAGGATAAAGGTAGGTCTGGGTAGCTGCGGCATGGCCGCTGGTGCGCAAAAGACTAAGGCTGCTTTGGACGCCGCCTTGAGCGCTGCCGGGCTTAATATCCGGACGGAGCGCACCGGTTGTATCGGGCTTTGCTTTGCCGAGCCTTTGGTGGAGATTATCGACGGCGGTCAAAGTTATTTTTATGGCCGGGTGGACGAGGCTAAAGCGCAGCAAATCGTGCAGCAGCATATTGTGGGCGGCAAGGTGCAACAGGAATTGCTGCTGGCGGAAGACGAACTTGGTTTTCTCACCCGGCAGACTCGTATAGCACTCCGTAACTGCGGCGTTATTGATCCGGAAAGTATCGGACATTATATTGAGCGCGGCGGCTATCAGGCTCTCAAAAGGGCCGTTTGCGAGATGAAGCCGGAGGATATTATTGAAGAAATTAAAACGTCTGGTCTGCGCGGGCGCGGCGGGGCTGGTTTCCCCACCTGGTTTAAGTGGAACGCCTGCCGGAATGCTTCGGGCGATGAAAAATACATTATCTGCAATGCGGATGAGGGCGATCCCGGCGCGTTTATGGACAGAAGTGTGCTGGAGAGCGACCCGCATGCGGTGCTGGAGGGTATGGCGATCGCGGCGCGGGCAATTGGTTGCCACCAGGGTGTGATTTACGTGCGGGCGGAGTATCCCTTAAGTATTGAACGCCTGGAAATTGCTATGAAAGCGGCGCGGGAGCATGGCTTCCTCGGGCAAAACATCTTCGGCAGCGGCTGGGATTTTGATATTTACATCAAGGCGGGAGCCGGAGCGTTCGTATGCGGTGAGGAGACGGCGCTTCTGGCGTCTTTGGAGGGCAAGCGCGGTATGCCGCGTCTGAAACCGCCTTTCCCGGCGCAAAAGGGCTTTTGGCAGCAACCTTCCAACATTAATAACGTTGAAACGCTGGCCAACGTGGCCTGGATCATACGTCATGGCGGCGCAGCTTTTGCGGCTTATGGTACCGATGGCAGCAAGGGCACCAAAGTTTTCGCACTGGCGGGCAAAATCAAGCGCGGCGGTCTGGTAGAGGTTCCGATGGGGCTTACGCTACGTGAGGTTATCTTTAACATTGGCGGCGGTGTGAAAGGAGACGGTGTTTTTAAGGCTGTGCAGATGGGGGGGCCATCCGGCGGCTGCATACCGGCAGATTTGCTGGACACGCCTATCGATTATGAAAGCATTGCGGCAACCGGCGCTATCATGGGCAGCGGCGGCATGATTATCATGGACGATACGACCTGTATGGTTGATATGGCGCGCTTTTTCCTCGATTTCACCCAAAAAGAGAGTTGTGGTAAGTGCGTAGCCTGCCGAATCGGTACTAAGCGTATGCTGGAAATTTTGACGCGCATTACCAGGGGCGAGGGTAAGCCCGACGATATTGAACTTTTGCGGCAGCTGGGTGAGTACACCAAAGTAGGCTCGCTTTGCGGCCTTGGGGCTTCGGCTCCCAACCCGGCGCTGAGCACTCTGCGCTATTTCCCGGAGGAATACGAGTCGCATATTGCAGGGCATTCCTGCCCGGCCAAAAGCTGTCGCGATCTGCTTACCTATCATATTAGTCCTGATAAATGTCGGGGGTGCTCGCTCTGTGCCCGTAAATGTCCTGTGGGGGCGATCGACGGCGAACTGCGCGAGATTTTTGTGATCGACGAGGCCAAGTGTATCAAATGCGGCAATTGCGCCGCCGTATGCCGCTTTGGCGCGGTGGAAGTTAAATAAGCGAGGTGCGCAAAATGACGGAAATTAATATAACGATAGACGGGCGAAAGCTCTGCGCCAAAACAGGCGAGACGATTCTGAGCATTGCTCGCCGCTATAACATAGAAATTCCCACGCTGTGCTACGACGAGAGCCTGGAGCCCTACGGAGCCTGCGGCCTTTGTGTGGTTGCTATAGAGGGTTCAGCCAGGTTGTGCCGTGCCTGTGCCACTGAGGCGGCGGACGGTCAGGTTATTCACACCAATACGCCGGAGGTGCGCCGTGCCCGCCAGATGGCTTTGGAACTGCTGCTTTCCAACCACAAGGGCGATTGTGTTGCCCCTTGTCAGCTGGCCTGCCCCGCCGGCAGCGACTGCCAGGGCTATGTGGGGCTGATTGCTAACAACCGCTTTGAGGAAGCGCTGCAATTAATTAAGGAATATTATCCGATACCAGCGTCACTGGGGCGCGTCTGCCCTCATCCCTGCGAGACGGCCTGCCGCCGCGCCAAGGTAGAGCATCCTATCAACATTGCGCGGCTGAAGCAGTATGTGGCCGATATCGACCTGAATCAAAAGGAGCCTTATCTGCCGCAAAAAAAAGCGGCGACCGGGAAAAAGGTTGCCGTTATTGGCGGCGGCCCGGCGGGGCTCACGTTAGCATATTTTCTGGAACTCTCAGGCCATCATGCCGTTATCTTTGAGATGATGCCGCAGGCAGGCGGTATGCTGCGCTATGGCATACCGGAATATCGTCTGCCCAAAAATATTCTCGATTTGGAAATTGATTTAATTAAGAAGCTGGGCGTGGAGATACGCACTGGGCAGAAGTTGGGAACAAACCTTGTTTTTTCTGATTTGCAGCGCGAATATGATGCCGTTTATCTTGCTACCGGGGCATGGCAGAGCGCGGCGCTTAACTGTCCAGGCGAGGAACTGGCGGGCGTAGTTGGCGGTATCGACTTCCTCGGTAATGTTGCGTTGGAGCGTCTGAAGAGCTTGGGCGGCCGGGTGGCCGTGGTTGGCGGCGGCAACACCGCGATGGATGCCTGCCGCACCGCCGTGCGTCTGGGGGCAAGCGAGGTTTATATTATCTACCGCCGGACAGAAGCTGAAATGCCTGCGGAGTTTACCGAGATCCGTGAGGCTAAAGAAGAGGGCGTGCAGTTCAAATTTCTGGTCGCGCCCACTCGAATTGTCGGCGAAGACGGCCATGTTACGGGTATTGAATTGCAGCAAATGGAGCTGGGGCAGCCTGATGCTTCCGGCCGGCGCCGCCCCGTGCCAATCGAGGGCGCAGTGGAAATTCTCCCGGTGGATATGGTCATCGCGGCTATCGGTCAGAAAGTTCTGCCTCTGGATTTAGGCGAACAGACGGCGGCCCTTAAGTATACTGACTGGCACACAATTAAGGCCGAGGAGGGCACTTACGCCACCTCTATTCCCGGTGTGTTCGCGGGCGGCGACGCCATTAACGACGGCCCGGGTATCGCCATTCAGGCGGTAGCTCATGCCAAGGAGTGCGCCAAAGTAATTGACGAATATCTGCGCGGCGAAATGCAGCCGCAAACAAAACCGTATTACTGTACCAATGGTGAGCCGGCTCCGGAGGAATTTGCCCAAAAGACGCGTATTAACCGTGTTTCCATCAGTTATCTGCATCCGGAATACCGCAAAAGCAGCTTCACTGAGGTGGCCAAGGGTTATACGCAGGACGAGGCGATGTATGAGGCCAGCCGGTGCCTTGAGTGCGGCTGCGGCGATGTGTTTGAGTGCAAGCTGTTGCATTATGCGCGGCAATATGATGTGCAGCCGGAAAAATTTGCCGGTGAGATTGCCGAGCATCCCAAGGACTTGAGTCATCCGTTCATTACGCGAGACCCAAACAAGTGTATTCTTTGCGGCAACTGCGTTCGCGCCTGTGAGGAAGTGAGCGGGGTGAATACGCTGGGGCTTTATGGCCGTGGCTTCGATACCGTGGTCAGCGCTGATTTTAACCTGCCTCTGGATAACAGCCGTTGTCAAAGCTGCGGCCAGTGCGTTGCCGTATGCCCCACAGGGGCGTTGCAGGAGCGTCAGCCGTGGCTGAAGCCTGTGCCTCTTAATACAGTCAAAACGGCTGGTATTTGCAGTTTCTGCGGCGAGGGCTGTCAGCTGGAAATTTGTCATAAGGGCGATTTTGTGGCCAAAGTGGTGCCGGAGGCGGGAAGCCGCCTTTGCAAGGCGGGGCGGTTTGCCTACCCCCACGCGATGACGGCCACTGGCCAACCCACCGCAGGCGTGGATTTCGGCGAGGGTATGTGCGAGGTTCCGGCGGAGCGTGCAGTGACAGCTGCGGCTGCGGCGGTCAATTCCTTGCGCGAGAGCCTGGGCAGTGACGTTATCGGCGTGGCTATTGGTGATCAACTGACGGCGGAAGAAATGTTCCTGGCGCATTATCTGGCGGAAAACGCTATCGGCACCGAAAATATTTACGCACCGAATGCGATGGCTGGCAGTTTTGGCTGTTCCACCGCACGGGTTGAAGATACAGAAACTGCGGACGTAGTGCTGGCAGTGGGCAATGATTTGCCGGCGCTCTATCCGCTGGTGGGGTCGCGTCTGACTAAAGCGGCAGTGGCAGGGCATAAGTTGCTGCTGCTGGCTGATAAGGCTGGCAAGTTGGCGGAATCTGCTGCCGAGTGTTTTTCGTTGGATGGCAAGGTTGATTTGCTGATAGCGTTGGCGGACGCTGACGCTCCTGTGGCTGATGATATCAAGGCGCGGGCGGCTTCAATCATCGCGGCTCTGAAGCAGGCTGAAAAACCGCTGTTGGTATTTGATGCAAGCAGACTTGCAGCTCCTGCGCTGCAAGCGCTGTTTAAGCTGGCGGCGGTGTTGAATTTACCCGTCCTGCAGCTTTTGGCCAACGTGAACAGCCGCGTTACGGCTGATTTGGGTATAACCCGTGATCTGCACATGCTTTATGATGATATTGAGGCTGGCAAACTTAAGGCTGTACTGCTGTTTGGCATTGATCTGCCTGCGCTGGTAGCGGAGAACGTGGATTTCATCTTTGAGGCTGATGCGAACTATGGCCGCGCTTACCCCTACGCCAAAGTTTTACTGCCTCTTTCCGGCTTTGGTGCGGTAACGGGCAGCTATGTGAACTTTGAGGGACGTATGCAGCAGGTGCAGGCAGCGATTCGTCCTTATAACGGGCAGGAGAACTGGCAGCTTTTTGCCGCCTTTGTTGCTGCCGTGGGGCGTGAGCAGCCGTTTGCTGATTTGCAGACGCTGCGCCGTGCTCTGGCGGAAAAAATTCCTGCCTATGCGGACGCTTTGTGTGGCTGTGCCAACAGTGTCGCAAGCCGGAAGTTTACAGAAGCCGTCTTGGCTGCACCAGGTGCGGCTGTTTACCGTGAGTTTGAAAACGAAAGCACCTCACAGAAATCATGGCGGCAGATGAACAGATAAAAAGGAAGTGCGGCTGATGAACGAAATGCAGGTTGCTGAGTATTTGACATCACGTCGGATTTGGGTAGAAGAGGCGCTGGAGAAAGCTTTGGCCACGGCGAGCCAAAATATGCCCAGCGGCACAGGTGTTGAGCGTCTGCTGGCTGCTATAAGGTACAGTCTGATGGCCGGAGGCAAACGTTTGCGTCCACTGCTGTTTCTGGCGGCGTTGGAGAGTCTTGGTGGTAAGACGGAGGAGGAGACAAAGTCTTATCTGTCGTTTGCGGCGGGCATTGAAATGCTGCACACCTATTCGTTGATTCATGACGATCTGCCCGCTATGGACGACGACGATATGCGGCGCGGCCAGCCAAGCTGTCACAAACAGTTTGACGAGGGTACGGCTATTCTGGCGGGTGACGCTCTGCTGACGCACTGTTTCTGCTGCCTGCTGGCGTCGCCGGGCAAGCCGGAATTACTGCGGCAGGCGGCGCGGTATTTTGCCTGGCAGGCGGGCTTGGGCGGAATGGTCAGCGGCCAGGCATTGGATCTGGCGGCGGAAGGCCAAAAACTCAGTCTTGCAGCCTTACGCAACATACACATGGCAAAAACCGGGGCGCTTTTGGCGGCGGCGGTAGTGACGGGCGGTATTTTGGCCGGGGTGGACGAGGAGGAACGCGTGATATTAGAGTTGTTTGGTTATCAATTTGGTATGGCGTTTCAGATAACCGATGATATCCTGGATGTGACTGGTGATGCGGCGAAACTTGGGAAGCCTACTGGCAGCGATATCACTAACGGTAAGGTGACTTACGTTTCGCTTATGGGCTTAAATGGCGCTTTGCAGGAAGCGGACGCAGCTACCTGCCAGGCGATGAAAACGTTGGAACCTTTGGGAGATGCGGGCGAACTTTTGCGGGGGATCGCTGCGTATTGCCTGAAACGCGACTGTTGAGAGGTGATTTCATGCCTTACATAAGATTGTCTACCAGCAAGCCGGTTTCTGCCGAGCAGCAAATTGCGCTGAAATCAGGGCTGGCACGGGCGGTGGAGCTGATCCCTGGCAAAAAAGAGGCGTTGCTGATGGTAGAAATTGCCGCTGGACAGACGATGTTTTACCGGGGTGAGCGCGGCGATTTTGCCTTTATTGATGCGCGCTTTTCCGGTGACATTCCGTTTGAACAGAAGAAGATTTTTACGGAAGCTGCTTTCAAAACGGTGGCTGAGGTGCTGGGGCTTAACGAGGAGTCTGTTAATCTGACCTTTTCCTGCTTCAGCGATTGGGGTACTAAAGGCACACTGCTTGGCCGTTAACAAACTGGGTTTGGGAGATAATTATGCTGGCGATTGTGAAAAGCTGCTCTCTGCAAGGTGCAGAGGCGTATATGGTGCAGGTTGAAGTGGACGTATCAAGCGGTATGCCCGCGTTTGAAATTGTCGGCCTGCCGGACACTGCCGTGCGCGAAAGCCGTGAGCGGGTGCGGACAGCGCTTAAAAACAGCGGTCTGGAGTTTCCATTTCAGCGGATTACGGTGAACCTTGCCCCAGCCAACGTGAAGAAAGAGGGCGCAAGCCTTGATTTTGCAATTGCCGTCGGTATATTGTTGGCCACTGGGCAGCTTGCTGCGAACAATGCCCAGCTGGATAAAACCGTTTTTCTGGGCGAGCTTTCTCTGGACGGCGCTCTTCGCAGCATCAACGGCGTGTTGCCGATAACCTATATTCTGCCGGATAAGGGGATAAGCGACTTGCTGCTGCCCGTTGCCAACGCCAAGGAGGGTGCGCTTCTCGGCCAGACGCGGGTGTTTGGTATTGAGAATCTCGCGCAGTTTGTGAAGTTCTGGCAGGGTGAGAAGTATATCGAGCCGACCGTAGTGGACGCAGCGTCACTTTTTGACCAGTCGCAAAATCAGGGTGCGGGCTCGCTGGATATGGCCGATGTTAAGGGGCAGCAGGCGACGAAGCGGGCGATGGAAATTGCAGCAGCAGGGCGGCATAATCTGCTGATGGTGGGGGCGCCAGGTAGCGGCAAAACGATGCTGGCGCGGCGATTGCCTGGTATTCTGCCGGATTTGACGCTGGCCGAAAGCCTGGAAGTTACGCGCATTTACAGCATTTGCGGCCTGCTGCCCGAACATTCGCCGCTGATAGTTACGCGTCCTTTCCGTGCACCGCACCATACGGCCAGCCCGCAGAGCGTAATTGGCGGCGGGCGGGTGCCGCGCCCTGGTGAAGTCAGCCTGGCGCATAACGGCGTGCTTTTTCTGGACGAACTGCCGGAGTTTTCGCGAGATGTGCGTGAAGCGCTGCGCCAGCCGCTGGAGGATAAGGTGGTCACCGTTTCGCGCGTGCAGGGGCGGCAGGATTATGACGCGTCTTTTCAGTTGGTGGCTGCGATGAACCCTTGCCCCTGCGGTTTTCTGGGCGACCCTTTGAAGCAATGCACCTGTACGCCGTATCAGGTTTCGCGTTATCTGGGGAGGGTTTCCGGTCCGCTGCTGGATAGAATTGATATGCAAGTTAATGTGCAGCGGGTGGAGTTTGCTGACCTGGCAGATGACGAGCGTCCAGAAACGTCGGCGGAGATCAAAAAGCGAGTAATGATGGCGCGGCAAATTCAGCTGGAGCGTTTTGCCGGTGAAAACATTTTTGCTAATGCTGACATGAGTCATACTCAGCTGGAAAAATTCTGTCAGTTGACGGCGGAGGCCAGGGGGCTGCTGGCGCAGGTGTTCCGTCAGCTGCAACTTTCCGCTCGCGGGCATGACCGTCTGCTGAAAGTGGCGCGGACGATTGCTGATTTGGCGCGGGCGGAGCAAATAGAGGCGGCGCATTTGGCCGAGGCCGTGCAGTATCGCGGGCTGGAACAGTTTGCGGCATATAAATAGCACGGGCTTAATAGATTAGTGACAGGACAATAGTTGTGGGAATTCTTTTGAGGGAAATTATGCTTATCAATCAGAAAATAACGCCGGGTGCGGCAGCCCGGCTACTGACTTTATTGCTGCTGGCCGTACTTTTTGCGGGATGTTCGCTCAATACTGCGGCGGAAATGGATGAAAATGCCAGTTCCTCGTATAGGCCGTCCAAAACATGGACTGCGCCTGACCTCACCAAAATGGCGCTTGATATCTATGAGGAAACATACATAGTGCGTCCTAAACTGGACGAGAATTTTCAGGTAGTGCCGGAACAATACGAGCTTTTTGAGCGCCAGAATATCACCAGCAACGCCGAGGCTGCACGAGTTTATGTGCAAGGGGCGGCACTGCAGGAATATACTCTCAGCTGTGTGCGGCGCGGTTCGGTGTTCTCCAACCGCTCGGCAGGCAGAATGGTGGCGCTGACGTTTGACGATGGTCTTTTTAAGGCCAAAACGCCCAAAATTCTGGAGATTTTGCAGGAGCATGACGCGCGGGCGACATTCTTTGCGCTGGGGCGTTATGTGGAGAACAATCCTGAGCTGGCGCAGCAGGTTCTGGCCGCCGGGTGCGAGCTGGGCAGCCATTCATGGTTTCATGCCAAGCAGACCACGCTTTCTGCCGAGGATCGGGCGGCTGATTTTGCCCGAGTGGCCAAGGCGTTTATCGACGCGGTGGGCTCGGCGCCTTATCTGTTCCGTGCGCCTTATGGAGCGTTGAATGATGATGTGAAGCAGGATATTACCGGCCAAAACATGATATCTGTGCTATGGTCGCTGGATACCGAGGACTGGCGTGCTAAGTCCGCTGACGCGGTGTATAATTCTGTCATGAACGTCGTGAAGCCTGGCGATATTATTTTGATGCACGAAAACGGTGAATACACTTTGGAGGCTTTGCCTCGTATTCTCGAGGCTCTGGCTGAGCAAAACTACGAGGTGGTCACCGTCAGCGAGCTGGTTTATGCCGGCAGCGACGTTAAAGCTGCCGCTGATCCCTCTAAGACGGAATAAAAATTTTGCTTATCGCGATGAAAGCCCGGCAGCAACGCCGGGCTTTTCTGTGTCTTATAGTAAATTTTGCTGCTGAAACGTTTTGCTGCCGCATAATATTTTGGGGCAGATGGTTGCAAAGCCGCTGAAGTTTGTATATAATAAAAACTGGTTTACGCTGCAATTCTCGTATAAGTAGAAACTGGTGCGGGAAAACCGCGGCGGCTGAAAGGACAATTGACCATGACTTCTTTGACCGGCCCCAAATTGGGAGAGTTCATATATAAGGCGGAGGCTCTGCAAAAGGTTTGCTATCTGGTGGGAGGCGCAGGTTGGCCGGTGCTGCTGCTGCATGGCTGGGGCTGCTCGTCTGAGACGATGCTGCCAGTGTTCCGCCATTTAATGCCCAATTTTCTTGTATACGATTTTGATTTGCCGGGCTTTGGTATCAGCCCCGAACCTCCAGCAGTGTGGGATACGAACGACTATGCCGCCATGCTGGCTGCTTTCATCAAGGCAAACTGCGATAGGCCGCCCATTATCATAGCCCATTCGTTCGGTGGACGTTTGGCGCTGCGGTTGGCGGCGCAGCAAATTCCGCATAAAATGATCCTCACTGGGTGCGCCGGGTTACCGCCGCACCGGGGGTTGGATTATTACGTTAAAGTGTACAGCTATAAGACGGCGAAAAAGCTGCTTTCTCTACCGGGGCTCTCGGTGCATAAGGAAAAGATGCTGCAAAACGCCAGGAATAAAAGCGGTTCGGAGGATTACCGCAATGCCAGCGAGGTTATGCGGGCAGTGTTTGTGAAAACAGTGAACGAGGATCAGACGGTTAACCTGCCCAAGGTGACCGTGCCGACGATACTTTTTTGGGGTGAAAACGATACCGCTACGCCGCTTTCCGACGGCGAGAAGATGGCTAAACAAATGCAGGACGCGGCGCTTATTGTGAAAAAAGGCGGCACGCATTTTGCTTTTTTGGAGTTTCTGCCAGAGTTTCTGGCCATTGCGGACAATTTTTTGCAGCCGGAAAAGCAATAATTGCTCAAGAGGAGCTTAACTTACATGGAAATTATCGAAATAGCGTTTGACCAAAACTCCTACAATATACTGATTTTCCAGATGGCGGCATTCGCTGCTGTGCTGGCTTTGTGGCTGGGCTATGCGGCGCGTCGTCTGGCATACTTTCTGCACATGGCGCAGCAGAACAGCTACCGGCCGGAACGATATCTGCGCTGGCTGAAAGGGCGGATGCACGCTGATTTTCCGCTTGCTGACGTATTGGCAGTGGTCGTGTTGGCGTTGTCTGCCATTTTTCGCCCGGCATGGACGCTTTACGTGGCAGCAGTGCTGGCAGTTGTGCAGTTTGCTTGCTGGCGCCGTCCGTCTGTGAAGAAGCCGCTGGTGTGGACTGACCGGGCAAAACGGCTTTATATGGCGGCGTATTTGCCGGTGGCGGCGTTGCTAGGCGTGCTTGTGAGCATTGCGCTGCTTGGTAACACTCAATGGGCGGCGCTGCGGTTGTCCGTAATGCTGGGTGCGGTGCTGGTGGAGGCGCTGCCGTATGTGATGTGGCTGGCGGTGGCGGTGCGGCAGCCGTTTGAAGAGGCCAGAAATCAGCGCTTTATTCAAGATGCGGCGCGCATTATTGGCGAAATGCCGCAGCTGCTGCGTATTGGTATCACCGGCAGCTATGGCAAAACCAGTAGTAAAGTTGTGCTGGGGAGAGTGCTTTCTGAGGCGAAACATACTCTGGTAACGCCCGACAGCTATAACACGCCGCTTGGTATCACGCTGACGGTGCGGAACCAATTGAAGCCTATTCATCAGGTTTTTGTGGCTGAAATGGGGGCAAGGCAAAAAGGCGATATCCAAGAGCTTTGCGATATTGTTCATCCACAGATTGGCATTGTGACGGCGATTGGGCCGCAGCATTTGGAAACGTTTCATGATATCGAAACGGTGGCTGCTACCAAATTTGAGCTGATTGACAGCTTGCCGCCGGATGGGCTGGCCGTACTGAATTTTGATGACCCTATCATACGTAAAAAGGCGCAGAATTTGACGGTTTCGGTGCTGTCCTATGGACTGGAAAGCGCGGATGCTGCCTATACGGCGAAAGATATTGCTTTTTCGCCGCAGGGAATGAGCTTTACTCTGGCAACGCCCCAGGGCACTCAGCCAATACATACTCGTCTTTTGGGGAAACACAACGTGTATAATATTCTGGCGGCGGCGGCGGTGGCCGAGCATTTGGGTATTACTCTTCCTGTTATCGCGCGGGCGGTGGCGCAAGTGCCGCCGGTGGAGCACCGTTTGGCGGTTAAAAACGCCGGGGGCTTCACGATTATTGACGACGCGTTCAATTCCAATCCTGCCGGAGCTAAGGCGGCTGTGGACGTACTCTCGGCTATGCCGGGTGGGCGCAAGATGATCATCACGCCGGGCATGGTGGAGCTTGGGGCGGAGCAATTTCGTCTGAATCGCGAGTTTGCCGCCTATGCTGCATCAAAGCTTGATTTTATCATTATCGTGGGTCATAAGCAGAGCGAACCACTGCTGGCGGGGTTGCAAGACGCGGATTTGCCACATTCTCAATACTTTGTGGCGGCGGATTTGTCCGAGGCGGCGGCGTTTATGCGCGGCTGGGTTCGTTCCGGCGATTATGTATTGTTTGAGAACGATTTGCCGGACAGTTATTTATAGGAAAGGGGCGGCAATATGCATAAAATTCGTTTGGGTATTATCTATGGCGGGCCCTCGGTGGAACATGAGATCTCTATTATCTCTGCTGTGCAGGCGATGTCTGCCGCAGATGAGCAGAAGTATGACGTTATTCCTGTTTACATCAGCAAGGCCGGGCTTTGGTATACAGGTGATGCTCTCAAGGAAATGGCGAATTATGCCGACCTGCCAGGGCTTTTGGCTAAATGCCAGCGAGTGCAGATGACCGCTGACCGTGGCGTACACAAACTGGTTTGGCGGGGTAAGGGGCTGTTTGCCAGAGAGCAGGAACTCCCGCTGGACGTGTTTCTGCCGGTAATGCACGGTGCACACGGCGAGGACGGCTGTCTGCAAGGCTTACTGGAGCTTTTGAATATACCTTACGCGGGGCCGGGAGTGCTGGCCGCTGCGGTGGGGATGGATAAAATTATGATGAAGAATGTGCTGGCCGCGAATGGGCTTCCGGTGCTTCCTGCGGTATGGTTTACGGCGGATGAGTGGTTTAACGCGCCGTCGGAGCAGATAAAAAAGGTGGAAGAAGCGTTTGGCTATCCCGTTATCGTGAAGCCCTCAAATTTGGGCAGCAGTGTGGGTATTGCCCGGGCGGCGGACGCAGCGGAGCTGGAGCGGGCGCTATCCGATGCTGCCGGGTTCTCCGGCCGCCTGCTGGTGGAGCCATGCCTGGACAATAGGCGGGAAATTAACTGCGCGGTGCTGGGACATGGTACGGCGACGCGGGCCAGCGTTTGCGAGGAGCCGCTGACCGACCATGCTTTTCTGACTTATCAGGATAAGTATATGAGCGGCGGTGAGGGTGCAAAAGGCGTCAAAAGCGGCGCGAAAGGAGCATCAGGAGGAGCTAAGGCGGGCATGGGAAGTTCCCGGCGGCAGGTTCCGGCTGATCTGCCCGAGGCGATGTCTGTGGAAATTCAGCGTCTGGTACAGCGGGCATTTGTGGCTTTGGACGGCTGTGGCATGGCGCGGGTGGACGTGATGATCGACGGGCGCGATGGAAAAATCTATTTGAATGAGATCAACACCATTCCCGGCTCGCTCTCGTTTTATCTCTGGCAGGCTAGCGGGTTGGATTTTTCCGAGCTGATAAACGAACTGGTGGAGACCGCACTCTGGCGGCAGCGCGCCAAGGATAAACTGACTTTTTCTTATGACACGAACATTCTCGCCTCATTAGCCGGTGGCGGCGGTGTAAAAGGCGGAAAGGCATAAGGCGCAGGGGGTGAGGCTCTTGGGTATTATGCATCTGCTGGGTCTGCATAGCCTATCGGAAATTGGTAATGCGCGGCTTACGGCATTGCTCTCATATTTTGGCAATGCGGAGGCGGCATGGGAGGCTTCTGGCAAATGGCCGGATGTGTTGGGGCGCGGCGTAAATTACCAGTCCATGACCGAGGAAATGCGCGGACTTGATTTGGTGGCGTTATACGAACGCTTTCTGCGTTCCGACGCGAAGCTGCTGACGTTGGACGACCCGCGTTATCCCAAACTGCTGGCTGAAATAACCGAGCCGCCGTATTTGCTGTTTTATCGCGGCGAACTGCCGCCCGACGGCGCCTTAACGTTGGCAATGATTGGTTCGCGCCGTGCAACGCCTTATGGCCGGCAGGCGGCAAGCTATCTGGCTGGAGGACTGGCCAAGGCGGGCGCCTGGATCGTGGGCGGCCTGGCGCGGGGTATTGACACCTGTGGCCACAAAGCGGCGTTGGATGTTGGCGGCAAAACCATAGGCGTACTGGGCTGTGGCATTGATATCGTTTACCCGCGTGAGAATCGCGAGCTGTTCGAGCAGGTGGCGCAAAACGGCTGTATTTTCAGTGAATATCCTCTTGGTATGCAGCCTTTGGCGAAAAACTTTCCGATCAGGAACCGTATTATCAGTGGGCTCAGCCAAGGCGTTATCGTTGTGGAGGCGGGTCTGAAAAGCGGTACCCAAATCACGGTGGATTATGCACTGGAGCAGGGGCGGAGCATTTACGCCGTGCCGGGCAGCATTTTCAGCCCGGCCAGCCGTGGCACCCATCGCATGATCAAAGACTGCGGCATAAAGCCTGTGGCCTGTCCGGAAGACGTGCTGGAGGATTTTTCCAGCCCCTTGGGGCAAAGCGTGCAGCAAACGCTGTTTGCACCTTTGTCCGTTTCTGATTTAACTCCTGATGAGACACGTCTGTTGGATTATCTGGTGGAGCAGCGGCATTTTAATGATATTGCGCGGGAGCTTACCTTGAACACCGCCGATCTGGCTGCTTTGCTGACGATGTGTGAATTGCGAGGGTTTATTCGCCGTCTTGACGGTCAATATTATATACGTAATAATGTATAAAAGAGCTTTAATATAAATTATGAGGAGCAGCGAAGCATGGGAAAAACTCTGATTATCGTAGAATCACCGACCAAAGCTAAGACGATTGGCAAATATCTGGGGCGTAATTACACTGTTATGTCATCAATGGGGCACGTGAGGGATTTGCCAAAAAGTACGCTTGGCGTGGACGTGGATAACGATTTTGAGCCGCGCTATATCACTATTCGTGGTAAAGGCGGCGTTATAAAGGCGTTGAAAGACGAGGCCAAAAAGGCTGACCGCGTTCTGTTGGCCAGTGACCCTGACCGCGAGGGTGAAATGATTGCCTATCACCTGAAAGAATATCTCGACAATGTGGGCGAAAACTGTCGCGTCGAGTTCCATGAGATCACCAGGGAGACCGTCAAAAAGGCCGTCAAACAGCCGCATGGTTTGGATATGGATCGAATTTATGCGCAGCAGGCGCGCCGCGTGCTGGACAGGCTGGTGGGCTATAAGCTTTCGCCGCTTTTATGGGCCAAGGTAAAAAAGGGCTTATCCGCCGGGCGGGTGCAGAGTGTGGCCGTTCGCATGATTTGTGACCGCGAGGCCGAAATCAACGCTTTCCAGCCGGAGGAATACTGGACTCTTACAGCTATTCTTGCCACGCCGGAGGGGCGGCTGGAGACGCAGTTGGTGAAAATAGACGGTAAAAAGGCGGAGGTGGGCAGCGAGGCTGCCATGCAGCAGATTTTGGCTGATGTAGAGGGGAAAGAATACAAAATTTCCAGTATTACCAAGCGTTCGCGCGAGCGTAACCCGGTGCCGCCTTTTACTACCAGCAGTATGCAGCAGGAAGCATACCGCAAATACGGTATTCTTACCAAGAAAACCATGCAGCTGGCGCAGCAGCTTTACGAGGGCATTGAGCTGGGTAAGCTCGGTGTGGTTGGCCTTATCAGCTATATGAGAACGGATTCTACGCGCATTTCGCCAGAAGCTCAGGCTGCCTGTGCCGATTATATAAAAGGGCATTTCGGCGCGGATTATCTGCCGGAAAAACCCCGCGTCTATCGTGGCAGGGGGAAGATACAGGACGCGCATGAGGCGATACGCCCGACGGATATCAACCTGCGTCCTGCTGATATCAAGCAGTTTTTAAACCCACAGCAGTACAAGCTTTACAAGCTGATATGGGAGCGTTATCTTGCCAGCCAGATGGCCTCTGCCGTAATTAATACCACTACGGTGGATCTTCAGAATGGCTCCTATACATTCCGCGCCTCCGGTTCGGTCATCAAATTCCCCGGTTTCATGCAGGTGTATATTGAAAGCCGCGACGACGAGGGCGAAAAGGAAAATTTGGGCTTCTTGCCCGCCTTGACCGAGGGGCAGACGCTCTTCGCCGAAAAACTGGACCCGAAGCAGCATTTCACTGCGCCGCCGCCGCGCTATACCGAGGCTATGCTGGTGAAAACGCTGGAGGAAAAAGGTATCGGCCGCCCCAGCACCTATGCTCCGATTGTTGATACCATTCTGGGGCGCGGCTATGTAGTGCGCGAGGATAAACACTTTTATTCCACCGAGCTTGGCTCCGTTGTGGTGAATCTTCTGAAAGAGGGGTTCCCCGATGTAATTGATATAGACTTCACTGCTGGTATGGAGGCCAGCCTGGACGAGGTGGAGGAGGGCAACCGCAACTGGCGGCAGGTGATACGTGATTTCTATGGTCCGTTTGCCGAGGAACTTGCCCGTGCTGAAAGCGAGCTTCAAAAGGTTGATTTAACGCCGGAATACAGTGGCGATATCTGCGAGCTTTGCGGCAAACCAATGGTTTATAAGCTTGGACGTTACGGCAAATTTCTGGCCTGTTCCGGTTTTCCGGAATGTCGCAACACCAAACCGATCGTGATACCCGCCGGGGTTAAATGCCTGGCCTGCGGCGGCGACATCATTCAGCGCAAAAGCCGGGGCGGACGAGTCTTTTACGGATGCAGCAATTACCCAAAATGCAAATATGTTTCATGGGATAAACCGATTGAGGAGAAGTGCTCCGTCTGCGGCACACAGTTGGCTGAGCGTACTAATCGCTCTGGGGAAACCGTTAGGATTTGTCCCAATCAGGATTGTTCCACGAACGCCAAGACGAAGCGCAAAAAGACCAAATCAGGTGATGCTGCCATGCAGCGCGCGGCTCAGAAAGCTGCTAAAAAGGCGAAAAAATAATTTGCGGGTATATTGAGTATGAAACAAATTAAAATTATCGGCGCGGGGCTGGCCGGATCTGAGGCCGCCTGGCAGGCAGCGGCGCAGGGAGCTGAAGTTACGCTTTACGAAATGCGTCCGGAACGGAGGTCTCCGGCGCACCATACGGCGGATTTTGCCGAGTTGGTGTGCAGCAATTCGCTTCGCGCGGCAGGGCTTACCAATGCTGTTGGTCTGCTGAAAGAAGAAATGCGGCGGCAGGGCTCGCTGATAATGCGCTGCGCCGACGCAACGCGGGTACCGGCGGGCGGCGCTCTTGCGGTAGACCGGGAGAGCTTTGCCCGCCAGGTGACGGAGAGTATTGAGAGCTGCCCGAATATTACCGTGCGGCGTGAGGAGATCACATCTCTTAACGGGCTGTTGGATGATGACTCGCTGGTTATCGTCGCGGCGGGGCCGTTGATCTCCGACGCGCTGGCAGCGGATTTGCAGCGGCGGCTGGGAGTGTCTTATCTGCACTTCCATGACGCGGTGGCGCCTATCGTGGACGGAACGACGGTCGATATGACCAAAGCATATTGGGGTTCGCGCTATGGCAAAGGCGAAAGCGAGCGTGGCGATTATCTGAACTGTCCGATGACCAAGAACGAATATCTGCGCTTTTATCAGGAGCTTATCGCGGCGGAGCGCGCGCCTCTGCACCATTTTGAGAGCGAAAAAGATTTTGAGGGCTGTATGCCGATCGAAAGCATGGCGCGCCGGGGTGAGGATACCATTCGCTTTGGACCTATGAAACCGGTGGGATTGCCTGATCCCCACAATGAGGGGCGTGAGGCATATGCTGTTGTACAGTTACGGCAAGACAACGCAGCGGCCAGTATGTTTAATCTGGTGGGTTTTCAGACTCGCCTGCTATGGGGTGAGCAGCAACGGGTTTTTCGCCTGATACCCGGACTTGAGAATGCGGAATTTTTACGCTTTGGCGTGATGCACCGCAACACGTTTTTGAACGCGCCCCAGCTGTTGAACGCTGACCTTTCTCTGCAAAGCGATAGGCGCCTTTACTTTGCCGGGCAGATAACCGGCGTGGAGGGTTATGTGGAAAGTGCGGCCTGCGGGTTGGCGGCGGGCTTTAATGCGGCGCGACGGGCAAAAGGTGAAGAACCGTTCTTCTGGCCGCGCGAGACGGCGTTGGGTGGGCTGCTTGCGCACCTGCAAACTCCGAGTGTAGATTTTCAGCCGATGAACGTAACGTTTGGGCTGATCGAGCCGCTGGGCTATAAGTTGCGCAGTAAGCAGCAGAAAAATCTGAAGATTGCCGAAAGAGCCTTGAACTGGCTCCAGGCAAACAGCCCGCTTTATCAGGTGGAAGCAGTTGGTGATAGTTTAGATAAGCTAAGCGAGTAGCAGGGGTATAGTTTGAAATATGGTCTGAAAAATGTTGCGGCGCAGCTAATGTTGTATAGTTTACCGATAGTTTGCCGCTGGCAATGATCTGCTTTATTATGTTGAGCAGGATAAATAGTATACCGCAGGCAAGGATGCTTGGGGTAATTTATGGGAGACATGTCTCAATATGTATATATCATCGGAAGAATTATACAGGATGTTGCGCAAGATAACCAAGCTAAAGGAGGAATAACGATGGTGGAACTCAGAGGTACTACAATTTGTGGTGTGAAGCGAAACGGTAAGGTGGCCGTGGCTGGCGACGGTCAGGTGACGCTGGGGCAGAGTATTGTGATGAAACAGGGCGCGCGGAAAGTCCGGCGTTTATATAAAAATCAGGTTGTTATCGGTTTTGCCGGGGCGGTGGCCGACGCTTTCACTCTATCGGAGAAATTTGAGGGTTATCTGGAAGAGTATAACGGAAACCTGACCAGAGCTGCGGTGACACTGGCCAAAGAATGGCGTACCGACAAAGTGCTGCGCAATCTTGAGGCTATGATGGTAGTAGCTGGCAGCGGCGATTTGCTGATACTTTCCGGCAACGGCGAGGTTATTGAGCCGGACGATGGTATTGCGGCTATCGGCAGCGGCGGCGCATATGCTCTTGCGGCGGCGCGGGCGCTGATAGCTCACACTGATATGACGGCGGCGGAAATCGCCCATGATGCAATTGATATTGCCTCTGATATCTGCATTTTTACCAATAAAAATATTATCGTGGAAGAAGCCTGAGGAGGGATAGTTATGCATGAACTGACGCCTAGACAAATCGTTTCTGAGCTTGATAAATTCATCGTTGGTCAGTTGGCCGCCAAAAAAAGCGTGGCGGTGGCGTTGCGCAACCGCTACCGTCGCCAGCAGCTGGGCGCGGCTATTCAGGACGAGATCATGCCGAAAAACATCATTATGATCGGCCCCACAGGCGTGGGCAAAACCGAAATTGCGCGCCGTCTTGCCAAGCTGGTGAACGCACCGTTTATCAAGGTGGAGGCCACCAAATATACCGAGGTGGGGTATGTTGGCCGCGATGTGGAGGGTATTATCCGTGATTTGACTGAAACCGCCGTGCGTATGGTGAAAGCGGAGCAAATTGAGCGTGTGCGTCCGCAGGGCGAGGCGGCGGCGGAAGAACGCCTGCTGGAGCTGCTTGCTCCCACCAAACGCGAACGAAAGGCTAAAAATCCGATGGAAATGTTCTTCGGCGGGAACAGTAATAATGAACCCGAAAGCCCAGAGGATCGACAGTATCTGGAGGATAACAAAAACAGGCGCGAGCAGGTGCGCCGTATGCTGGAGCTGGGCGAGATGGAAGACCATCTAGTGGAAATTGAGGTGGAGGAACAGCAGCTTGCGCCCACTGGCATGGAGGAAATGGGTATCAATATTCAGGATATGCTGGGCAGCATTATGCCAAAAAAAACGCATAAACGCAAGCTCTCTGTTCGTGAGGCTCGCAAGATCCTGGTGCAGGAGGAAAGCACCAAACTGCTGGATATGGATGATGTTACTGCCAAAGCTATTGAGCGGGCGGAACAAAGCGGTATAGTGTTTATTGATGAGATCGATAAAATCGCCGGGCGCGGCAACAATTCTGCCGACGTGGCGCGAGACGGCGTGCAGCGTGATATTTTGCCCATTGTGGAGGGCAGCACAGTGATGACCAAGTATGGGCAGGTGAAAACCGATTACATTTTGTTTATTGCGGCTGGTGCATTTTCGATGAGCAAACCCTCCGATCTGATACCCGAGCTGCAAGGTCGTTTTCCGATCCGTGTGGAGTTGGAAAGCCTGACAGAGGAAGACTTTCGCCGTATTCTGCTGGAGCCTCAGAACTCGCTGGTTAAACAATATATGGCGCTGCTTCAGGCTGATGGGGTGGACGTTACCTTTGCCGAGGATGGCGTGAACGCACTGGCTGAGATCTCCTACCAGGTGAATGCCACCACTGAGAACATTGGTGCGCGCCGCCTGCACACTGTGTTGGAAAAGGTGCTGGAGGATCTGTTGTTCATTGCGCCGGATGCTTCGCTGGATAAAGTTGTCATCGACCGCGCCTACGTGGAAAATAAACTTTCTGCGCTGGCGGATAACGAGGATTTGAGCCGCTATATATTGTAAAAAATTTCCGGTTTTGTGCAGGAAAAAACTGCCGCAAACTGTATTTATAGCAGAGAGTGAAAAAAGAGTATAGTTTGCTAAGAGAAAACGGATTTTTTACAGGAGGTAAACAAATGTACAAAACTAATGCAATATCCTGGGGAAAGGTGAACCGGATTTTAGCAGGACTGTTGGGGCTGCTGTTGGTGGTGCTGGCACTGGTTGGTTGTTCTGACGGCAAACCGCAGGACGGCCAGCCGGGTGAAACGGATCTGCCGTCGCAAGGCGACTATAATGTGGACTGGCAAAGCTACAACAAGGTTGACAACCTGACGCTGCTGGTGGACGAGAAAAGCGGCGATTACGTGGTACAGGTTCCGGGCTTTGAAGATGTTGGCGACAGCGCTGGCTTGAAAATGCTGAACTCCGAGCTTCAGGATGAGGCCGAAGACTGCCTGGAATGGCTGCGTGAAACGCCGGAAAGCAGCGCCTGTCTGCACGTGGAGCCGTACATCATCGAAACTGATAACACTCTCTCTATTGTGCTGTTTAAGGAAGAAATTCCCGATTACGGCACAGACGGCGAGGTGGAGAGTTTTGTCTATGACAAGCTGACCGGTTATCCGATGGACGATGACCTGGCGCTGGCGCAGGCTTCCATTACCGACGATGATATTGCGGTGGCGTTGGAGAACTACATTGCCGAGAATATGAACGACGGCGTTAAGCACAGATGGCGGGAATTCAGTGACGATGCTTTCTATGTGGACGCCGACGGTAAAATCGTGATGATTGTTGAGGCGGAAATCAGCACTGAGGGCGCTGACGATTGGGAATATCTACTGCTCTATAAGGACGGCAAAATCATCGGCAAATTCCTGGACGTTATTCAGTAAAACAAAAAATACCAAACAACCGCGCTGCAAGCCGAAAATTATGTAAAAAACGGCTTGCAGCGCAGCTTTTTTTGTGGTATAATAACAAGCGGCTTGAAATAAACACGGCTGTGGATCGGCTTCGCCAGTGTACGCGCAAGCGTATGCGGGGCTTTGGAAACAGCCGGAGGCTAAACAAAAAGGAGGAAGAAAAAATGGCAGTAATTTCCATGAAACAGCTGTTGGAGGCCGGTGTACATTTCGGTCACCAAACCAGAAGATGGAACCCTAAAATGGCGCGTTTCATCTTCACTGAAAGAAACGGTATTTACATTATCGATTTGCAGAAGACAGTGCATAAGGTTGACGATGCATACAACTTTGTGAAGTCCGTGGCCGCCGAGGGCAAGGATATACTGTTCGTCGGCACCAAGAAGCAGGCTCAGGAGGCTATCAAGGAAG
Organism: Candidatus Avidehalobacter gallistercoris; assembly: GCA_018715045.1. Classification (GTDB taxonomy): domain Bacteria; phylum Bacillota; class Dehalobacteriia; order UBA4068; family UBA4997; genus Avidehalobacter; species Avidehalobacter gallistercoris. The sequence goes on along the minus strand of DVMH01000004.1, from coordinate 9,254 downwards.
AGGCCACCCGCTGTGGTATGTTTTATGTTAATGAGCGTTGGCTGGGCGGTATGCTCACTAACTTCAAAACGATCCAGACCCGTGTGCGCCGCCTGCGTGAGCTGGAGAAAATGCAGGAAGACGGCACATTCGAGAAACTGCCGAAGAAAGAAGTTGCCGTACTGAACCATGAGATGGAAAAGTTGGAGCGCTTCTTGGGCGGTATTAAGGATATGAAGAAGCAGCCCGGTGCGATGTTCATCGTCGATCCCAGAAAAGAGCGCATTGCTGTGGCTGAGGCCAAGCGTCTTCATATCCCGATCGTGGCTATTGTGGACACTAACTGCGACCCGGATGAAATTGATTATCCCATTCCCGGCAATGACGACGCTATCCGCGCCGTACGTCTGTTGACCGGCAAGATGGCTGACGCTGTTATTGAGGGCAATCAGGGTATGTCGATGGCGGAAGCTCCGGCGGAAACCGAAGCTCCGGCCAAGGAAGCCGCTGCGGAATAAGCTGCGGACGAAACGTTATGACCTTGCAAAAGAGGTAGGGGGGCTTGCCTCTCTGCCTCTTTTTAGTAAACAAAACACGAACACCTAATTTAAGGAGGAAAATTAAATGATTAGTGCAGCTATGGTAAAAGAACTGCGTGAAAGAACCGGCGCCGGCATGATGGACTGCAAAAAGGCGTTGACCGAAACTAACGGCGACATGAATGCTGCTATCGATTATCTGCGTGAGAAAGGTCTATCTCAGGCCGCTAAGAAATCCGGCCGTGTAGCCGCCGAAGGCTTGGTTGCTATCGGCTTTTCCGCCGACGGTAAGCAGGGCGCGATTATCGAGGTGAACTCAGAGACTGACTTCGTAGCCAAGAACGAGGAATTCGTGAACATGGTCAATGGCTTTGTGCAGGTGGTGCTTGACAACAACTACACTACTGTGGATGAGCTGCTGGAGGGTAAACTGGGCGACGGCACCGTGAAAGATGAGTTGACTGCCAAGATCGCCAAGATTGGCGAGAACATGACTATTCGCCGTTTTGCCAAATTCGACGCGGCAGACAGCGTTTGCGCCGGCTATATCCACGGCGGCGGCAAGATTGGTGTGCTGGTGGAATTTGCCACTGAAGCCGCAAATATTGATCCTATTAAGACAATGGGTCGCGATGTTGCTATGCAAGTGGCTTCAATGAACCCGCAGTTTGTGGACGAAAAAGGCGTTGACCCTGAATATATGGAGCATGAGAAGAACATTCTGATGCAGCAGGCTCTGAACGAGGGCAAGCCGGCTGAGATCGTTGAGAAGATGGTAGTGGGCCGCCTGAAGAAAGAGCTGAAAGAAACCTGTCTTTTGGAGCAGAAATTTGTCAAAGACGGCGATATCAACGTGGCCGCCTATGTGAAGCAGATTTCCAAGGCCTGTGGCGCTGACGTGACTGTAAAGAGCTTCGTACGCTATGAAGTGGGCGAGGGCATTGAAAAGAAAGTTGACGATTTGGCCGCCGAGGTGGCCAAGATGACAGCGAAATAAGAGGGCGTTATTCATGAGTGCGCTGAAATACAAACGGGTGGTGCTGAAGCTTTCTGGCGAGGCATTGGCAGGCGCCCAGGGTTTCGGTATTGATCCGGAGACCATTCAATCCATAGCCCGGCAGATCAAAGACGTCTGCGAACTGGGGCTTGAAACAGCCTTGGTTGTGGGCGGCGGCAATATCTGGCGCGGAGCGTCCGGAGCGAACAAGGGCATGGACAGAGCTACTGCCGATTATATGGGTATGCTGGCTACTGTGATGAACGCATTGGCTCTGCAAGACGCGCTGGAGAATATCGGCGTGGTGACGCGCGTGCAGTCCTCGGTGGAGATGCGTCAGTTTGCCGAGCCTTATATCCGCCGCCGCGCTATCCGGCATTTGGAAAAAGGCCGTGTGGTCATTTTTGCAGCTGGCACCGGTAATCCCTATTTTTCCACCGACACAACAGCGGCTCTCCGGGCGGCGGAAATGGAGGCCGATGCGATTTTGATGGCGAAAAAGGGTGTGGACGGCGTTTATGACAGCGACCCGAAATTGAACCCAAACGCAAAAAAATATGACAAGCTAGATTTTTTGGAAGTCCTTAATCAGGGCTTGCAGGTTATGGACAGCACCGCCGCGTCGCTGTGCATGGATAACGGCATACCGTTGGTGGTGTTCAATCTGGAAACGCCCGGCAACATTATGCGCGTGGTTATGGGAGAAGAAATCGGTACGATTGTGGGAGGTGCTGACTAATGCCGAGCAAGGAAATATTGCAGACCGCTGAAGAAAAAATGCAGAAAGCTTATGATGCTATGTGTCAGGATTTTGCCGTAATGCGCGCTGGACGCGCCGACCCGGCTATTCTCGACAAGATTATGGTAGATTATTATGGTACGCCCACGCCGATTGCGCAGATGGCCTCCATTTCGGTGCCGGAAGCACGCCTGCTGGCAGTGCAGCCATGGGATCGCAGTATGATAAAGGCGATTGAGAAAGCTATTCAGACGTCTGATCTCGGTATCAACCCCACCAACGACGGTCAGATAATTCGTCTGGCCATACCGCCGTTGACTGAGGAACGACGCAAAGAGCTGGTGAAGAGCTGTGACAAGCGTGCTGAGGAGGCGAAGGTTTCCGTGCGGAATATTCGCCGCGACGTGAACGATAAGCTAAAAGCATTGGAGAAGAAAAGCGAGGCCTCGGAAGACGAGGTAAAAAATGCACTTGATAAGTCGCAGAAGCAGACCGACGATTTTATTAAAAAAATCGATGAGACATTGAAAAAGAAAGAGAAAGACATTCTTTCCGTTTAATTTTGGCGTCAAAATGACAGAATACCTACCGGCAGCCCATATTCAGGCTGCCGGTTCGCTTATATGTGGATAAAAATGCCCGCACCGGCAGGAAAATCCAACTATCTGTCGAATAACAACTTGATACTTTAGAGGTAAAAGCATGAAAATTTCAGGAGGCAAGGATGACAGAAATTTTGAGAAAAAGCATTGAAGTGGGCGGCAGAACGCTGACCATGGAAACCGGCAGAATGGCCAAGCAGGCCAGCGGCGCGGTGTTTATTACTTACGGCGAGACAGCGGTGCTGGCCACGGCCACCATTGCGTCAAAAGCCAAGGATGGGATTGACTTTTTCCCGTTGACGATTGATTATGAAGAAAAAATGTACGCCGTGGGTAAGATCCCAGGCGGTTTTATCCGGCGTGAGGGGCGTGCCAGCAATCAGGCAATTTTAAATGCCCGTCTTATTGACCGGCCATTGCGTCCGCTGTTTCCGAAGGCTTACCGTAAGGACGTTCAGGTCATTGCTACCATTCTTTCGGTGGATCATGACTGCCCGCCGGAAATAACGGCTATGTGCGGCGCTTCTGCCGCTCTGCACATCTCACATGCGCCGTTTAACGGGCCTATTGCGGGAGTTATCATGGGCATGGTGGATGGCAAATTTGTCGTTAACCCAACCGTGGAGCAGAAAGCCAGAAGTGTTATGCACATTGCTGTGGCTGGTACAAAAGATGCCATTATGATGGTGGAGGCTGGCGCTGCCGAGATACCAGAGGAGACTATTCTTGATGCCATTTTGACAGCGCATGAGGAAATCAAGCGCATCGTGGCTTTTATTGAGGATTTTCGCACTGAAGCTCTCTCTATGGGGCTGGCTAAGGAGAAAGAAGTTTTCGAGGAAGAACACGTTAACGAGGAGCTGGAAGCGGCTATCATGGCGTATAAAGACGAGCTGGCCGCTGCCGTGCATAAATGCGCGGTGGAAAAGCTGCCCAAGCAGGAACGCGAAGATCTGCTGGAGGGTACCAAGGCCGCCATTGCCGAGCGTTTTTCCGGTGAGGAGTATGCTGACGAGCAGGAAAACATTGCCAAGTTTATTGACAAGATGGAGAAGAGCGTTTTCCGCACCATGATTGCCCGCGACAAGCTGCGTATCGACGGCCGGGCGCTGAACGAGGTGCGCCCCATCACCTGTGAGGTTGATATTTTGGGCAAGGTGCACGGCTCGTCGCTGTTCACCCGCGGCCAGACGCAGGTGTTGAACATCTGCACACTGGGCACGCTCTCCGAATCCCAGACCCTGGACGGTTTGGGGCTGGAAACTTCGAAGCGTTATATGCATCAGTATAACTTTCCGCCTTACAGCACCGGCGAGACCCGTCCGATGCGCGGCCCAGGTCGCCGTGAGATCGGTCATGGTGCGCTGGCAGAACGGGCTCTTGAGCCGGTTATCCCTGGTCCGGAGGAATTCCCATATGCTATTCGTATGGTTTCTGAGGCTATCGAGAGCAACGGCTCCACCTCGATGGCTTCTGTTTGCTCCAGTACCATGAGTTTGATGGCTGCGGGCGTGCCGATTTCCGCCCCGGTTTCCGGTGTGGCTATGGGGTTGATCAGCGATGGCGAGAATATGACTATCCTGACCGATATTCAGGGTATGGAAGACTTCCTTGGTGATATGGATTTCAAAGTGGCCGGCACTACCAAGGGCGTCACGGCCATTCAGATGGATATTAAAATCGCCGGTATCAATAAGGAAATTTTGACGGCGGCGCTGGCGCAGGCCAAAGAAGGTCGGGCATTCATTCTTGGCAAAATGCTGGATTGTATTTCCGAGCCCAGAAAAGATATTTCCAAGAATGCGCCCCGCATTATGTCTATCGCTATTCATCCCGATAAGATTCGTGAGGTCATCGGCAGCGGCGGTAAGACCATTCGCCGCATTGTTGAGGAAACCGGAGCGCAGGTTGATGTAGATGAAAGTGGTATCGTTTCCATTGCCAGTGTAGATGCCGAAGCTGGTCTGAAGGCTAAGGAAATCATTGAGGCTATCGTGGCCGAGCCGGAAATCGGCAAGGTTTATACAGGCAAGGTGGTCGGCGTCAAGGAGTTTGGCGCGTTTGTGGAAATTCTGCCCGGTGTGTTCGGCGGTAAGGGCAAAGAGGGTATGGTTCACATCTCTGAGTTGGATAAGACCCGCGTGGCCAAGGTAGAGGATATCTGCAAAGAGGGCGATATGATTACGGTGAAAGTAATTAGTATTGACGCGCAGGGCAAAATCAAACTTTCCCGCAAAGCTACTCTGTAAAACGATTGCGCCATATGCATGGCATAAATTGTAAAAAGCTTTCATAAGCTGTGACAAACGGCTTATGAGAGCTTTTTTTGTTTTCAGCGGGGTGGTGTTATGCGGACGATATTTCTATCCCGGCGCTGGCTGGTACGGCTGACCATGCTGGCGGTGCTGGTGATATTGGGTGGCACGGTGCAGTTTTTAGGGCAAAACGAGCAGGTAGCAAGCTGGGTCAGTGCAGGGCTGGCGGGAGCACCCGTTTTTTCGTCGGGCGAGGCTGCTAACAATGCTGTCAGCTGGCTGGTGGAGGTAGAGCCGGATGTGGACTGCGGGGTGCTGCGGAAAATGCTCTCCGTGCTGGCGGATAATAACGCCAAGGCCAGCTTTTTCATCAGCCGTGATTTTGCGGTAAATCAGCCGGATTTGCTGCTTTCCATTCAGACGGGCGGGCACCAGCTTGGCGTGTTGGGCGGCATGACTGATGGCGGCGCGCCGCAGGATTTGGCTGCTGCGAAGGCGGAAATAGCGGATTGTGTGGCGGCCTTGGAGGAGGCGACAGGCGAAACGCCGTTGCTCTATCTGCCGGAGGGTGGCTTGATCAGCGAAGACGTGAAGCGAGCGGCGGCAGACGCGGGACTTATCGTGGTGTTGGGCAGTGTGGATTCCGGCGATTGGGCGGCGGAAAATGCCGAGGAAATCATTGCTACTGTGCTGCAGCAGGCCGAAGCGGGCAGCTTTGTGACCATTTGCCCACGTGACGTGACGGTGGCCGCGCTGAACGTGATACTGCCGGAGTTCGCTGCCAAGGGTCTTTCTAGCCGCACTGTGGCGGAGAATCTGACCAAGAGCAGTTAAAAGTGGAGAATGGCAGCTGATATTAGCGATAAAATGGTGATAAAGTGGTGAGAGCGCTGAGAAGCAACTGGAAAAACTGCATATTATGGCTGGTTTGCGCTGTTCTATGCCTATGCCCACAGTCAACGCGGGCGGCGGAACCGCAGGTGGGAGCTGAAAGCGCTCTGCTGCTGGACATGATGACGGGGCAGGTGCTGTGGGAGCATAACGGCTATGAAGAGCTGCCTCCTGCCAGCACTACCAAAGTGTTGACGGCTTTGCTGGCGCTGGACATTGCGCCCTTGGAACGGGAATGTATCGTGACGTCAAAAGCGGCAGCCGTAGGCGAAAGCAGCGTAGGACTGCTGGCCGGAGAGAGTTTCACACTGGGAGAGCTGCTGGACGCGGCATTGTTGAAATCCGCTAATGACGCTTGCTATGCCATTGCCGAGGGAGTTGTGGGCAGCGAGCTTTTTTTTGTGCGGCTGATGAATTTGAAAGCTGATGCGCTGGGTCTTTTTGGCGCCAGTCTGCAAAACACCAACGGTCTTCCGGCGGAGGGGCATACGCTAAGCTGTTATGAGCTGGCTATACTCTCGCGTGAGGCCATGCGGAATGAGGAGTTCCGCAGCCGCGTGGGCAGCAGCTATGGCGAGATGACGGGCGGCAGTTATAACCGCAGCCTGAAAAATACCAACAAACTGCTGGCGATGGACGACAGCGTAACGGGTATTAAAACCGGTACAACCAATGCAGCCGGCGCCTGTCTGGTCAGCAGTATGGAGAGGAATGGGCGCGGCGTTATTGCCGTGGTGCTGCACAGCCCGAACCGCTATAATGAAAGCCTGAATCTGCTGAATTATGGTATCGACGAATTTAAAAATGTGACGCTTCTGACACGCGGCAAGCAGCTGGGCTGGTTTAGCGCAGGCGGAGGGGGCGTTTTGCTGCCTGCGGTTGCGGCGGTCGATTTGACGGTCACTGTGCCCATGGATGTGGCGGGGCTGGAAACAGCGTATTGCTGGCGTGAAATGGGTGAACTGGATGCAATTAAAGCAGGTGATTTGCTCGGCACACTTTCGGTGACATATCAGGGAGAGCTACTGGGGCAGGTGAATCTGCTGGCTGGAGCTTCGTATCAGCCGCCCGGCTGGCGTGTTAATGCTGCAAGGCTCGCTACCGCTCTTAAGAGGATTTTGCCGTTTGGCGGCGAATAAACTATAAATAAAAATTTGCTTATATAATGGAGTGTTTTTATGGTTTGCAAAGATGTTTTATCAAACGGCCTGCGAGTGCTGACGGAGTATCTGCCCGACGCCTATTCGGTGACGACGGCACTATGGGCTGGCACGGGTTCGGCTTATGAGCAGGCGGATGAGGCTGGCGTTTCCCATGTGGTGGAGCATATGCTGTTCAAGGGCACCGGGCGGCGCAATTCTCAGCAGATCGCCCAGCTGCTAGAAAACGTTGGAGGGCAGATGAACGCCTTTACCTCGCGCGAATATACCTGTTATTACACCCGCTCCCTCGCGGAGGATTTTGAACTTTGCCTTGATCTGCTGAGCGACATGTATCTGGACGCGCGTTTTCCGGCGGCGGAGTGGGCGAAAGAAAAAGGCGTGATTTTGGAAGAGATCAATATGTATGAGGATACGCCGGATGATTTGGTAGGCGAGATGTTCAACCGCAAGCTGCTGCCCACCCACCCCTATGGGCTTCCGGTTATCGGCACGGTGGAATCTGTCTCCGGCTTTACGCGGGAAGATATTGAGCACTACTGCCGCGCCCATTACGCACCGGAGCATACTGTACTGGTGGTGGCCGGGAACGTAACGCGGGAGCAGGCTCTGGCGATGGCGGAAAAGTATTTGAACACGACCAGCTATGCCGGAGCTGGATGGAACAAGCCCAAGCTCTCCGCGTCCGTTTACAGCAGCGGTACGGTGCACGTACATAAGGACATTGAGCAAGTTCATGTGATGCTTGGCGTGCCAGGGCTTTCCGGTGACGATCCGGACATTTACACGTTGAATATGCTGAACAGTATCCTGGGCAGCGGCGCTTCTTCGCGTCTATTTCAGGAGGTGCGGGAGAAGCGGGGGCTGACGTACAGCGTCTATTCTTCGGTGGCGGCGCAGAGATTTGGCGGCGCGTTTTCCGCCTACGCCTCCACCAGCCTTAATCGGGTGGACGAGCTGCTTAAAGTGCTGGGCTGCGAGATGGCAAAAATCGCGGCTGACGGTGTGACAGAGGATGAACTCAAGCGGGCTCAGGCGCAGTTTAAGGCCGGTTTACTGATGGGTTTGGAAAGCTCCGCCAACGTGATGGTGCGTCTGGGGCGTACCGAGACAGTATACGGCGAGGTGCAGACAGTGGAGGAGCAGGTGGACAAAATTATGCGCGTCACCTGTGCAGAAGTAAAACGGCTGGCGGCATCATTGCTTACTCCTGAGAAGCTGGTGCTTTCGACAGTGGGGGCCGAGGAACCTAAAGTGGATCTCCCCGGGCTGCTCTCATGCTGACTGTCAAGGTAAAAACGGCGGCGGAGTATACCGGACTGCCGCTGCCAAAATATGAGACAGCGCAGGCGGCGGGCATGGATTTGCTGGCCTGTATAGACGCGGACGTAACGCTGGTTCCCGGCGAGCGGCGGCTGATACCCACTGGCCTCTTCCTGGAAATACCAGCGGGCTATGAGGCGCAGGTGCGGCCTCGGAGCGGTTTGGCGCTTAAATACGGTATAACCTGTTTGAACACACCCGGTACTATTGACGCGGATTATCGCGGTGAGATGGGGATTATTCTGATAAACCTGGGACAGGATGATTTTACCATAAGCCGTGGTATGCGCATTGCACAGCTGGTTTTTGCACCCTGCCTGCAAGCGGTCTGGCAGCCGGAGGAAGTTTTATTGAATAGTGAGCGAGGCGAGGGCGGCTTTGGTCATTCCGGTCTGTAATATTGCCTGTACCCATAGCATAAACTAAAACAAAGCACAGCGGGCGGAGGGCAGTTATGCGTTTAAGTCAGCTTTTGGGCAAGCGTATCATTAATATTTTTGACGGCGAGATTCTGGGGCTGGTGGGCGATGCCGATTTGGTGGTAAACCCGGCCAGCGGCCTGATTGAAGAAATAATCATTCCCCGCCGTACTGAATACCCTTTCAGTGAGCGGCGGCGCTTTGGCGGCGACCGTCATTTGCTGCACATACCTTGGGATAAGGTATGCAAGGTGGGATCTGAGGTTATCGTCGTTGACATAAACCCGGACGCTTAAGCGAATTTGCGCAAAGAACTTGACCGCCTTCGGGCAAATATAGTAAAATTAAGG
>DVMH01000038.1 GCA_018715045.1 Candidatus Avidehalobacter gallistercoris | reverse complement strand
TGGCGTCGGCAATGTTGACAGCTGAGGTGTAGGCGTAATCAACCGTATCCAATGCCGACTGAGCCCCGAAGATAGTGGCCACCGGGGCATCCACCACAATACGCGAGATAACGTAGCCTTCCGCCGGAGCGCCGGAAAGCGTCACACTGACAGGAACAACTTTGGATGGCTGCTCAGTCACCACCGGCACCAACACGTCCACCAACGCGGGCTGTGGCGTAACAAATCCCAACAGGGAATTGCCGCTTGCGTCCACCACGTTCACCGGAAGATTAGCGCGAAAGTTGGATGACATATCGGTAATATCCACCGTTATAAAAACTTCTTCCACCTGATTCAGCCGATCTTCCGAACCGGAAAGCACCACCTGATTGGGCGCAAGACTTGCTTCCAAGGCCAGATATCCCTCGGCAGGCTCACTCGACACATAACGCACCGTCACCGGCTTTTGTCTGGTTGCCAGTTGATTAATCACCAACACCACCTCGGTGGAATCCGCTGAAACCAGTTCCACATTATCTGGCAACTGGAAGCGCAGCGGCGCCGTATACTGCCCCTCCCCGGCAGCTGACAGATCGGCGTAAGCGTTAATATCAGAAGAAGCCAGAGTATTCATCACGTTGGTGGGGGCAGCCACACGCACCCGCACGGTATCCGCCTTGTCTGAAAGCGCCAGATTATCCGGCAGGTTCATATAGTCGATCGGTACCTCAAAGCGCCCCTCAATCACCGGGTTATCCTGCACAGTTACGTAAACCCAGAGTGAAAGAGACAACAAAAAAGCCAACAGCAGCGAACCCCAGTTAATGCCCTTGACGGCGAAAAAATCACGCATCTTTGCCACCCCGTTCTCGCTTCAGGCGGAAACGCGCCTGCACCTGCTTCGCACCGGAATTAACCACGGCAAAATGCTGTTCGATATGCCGTCGCAGCGCTTGCTCGTCCAAATTAACATATATCTGCCCCTCCACCGCCACGGAGATTGCGCCTGTCTCCTCCGAAACGATGACCACCAGCGCGTCGGAAACCTCGGTCAAACCTATACCGGAGCGGTGACGAGTTCCAAAAGACATCGAAAGATTCGGATTATCTGACAACGGCAGAAAACAGGCCGCCGCCAAAATGCGGTTTCCGCGTATAATCGCCGCGCCGTCATGCAGCGGCGTGTTATGCACAAAAATATTGATCAGCGTTTGCTCAGAAACAAGGCAATCCATGCGAATACCGGTTTCAACATAATTGTTCAGACCGATCTCACGCTCCAGCACCACCAGCATACCAACGTTATGCTTGGACTCCTCCACCGCGGCCTTAACCACCGCGTCATAAACAGGCTGCATATCGGCGCTCGCCCCCTCAAACGGACGGATATACAGACGGCTGCGGCCAATCTGCTCCAGTGCACGGCGGATCTCCGGCTGAAAAATTACCGCCAACGCCAGAATGATTACCGACCATAACTGGCTGAGTAACCAGCCCAGCACGTCTAATTGCAGCCAGCCAGAAAGCGCCACTGCCGCCACCAGCACTAACAGCCCCTTGATAAGCTGCACGGCGCGCGTGCCCTGCATCAGCATGAACACATAATAAAAAAGAGCGGTGACAATGCAGAGATCCAACACCATAGAAATGACCGAGCCCAGCGTCATGCCTTGAAACAGACTTTGCAGACCGCCCATCAAACCGCCCTCCCTTTAAACTATATTTTAAAGCCAAAATTGCTGCGTCTGTGGCAGCAAAAGTGTTAATATTTTTGTATTCTACGCCCAGTTTGCCAAATCCTGTATAGGAAAAAGAATTTTCTGAAAAACTACCGCAAAATCAGCAAATTTTACTTGCTCTCAGCCATCGCAAGGGGTATTATATATAATATACGGTTCTGCTGGATTTTAAAGCAACGTTTATGAGGAGCAACATTGCCATGCACGAGTTTTTGCAAAAAAATCGTTTTGTTTTCAGCCTGTCGCTGATTTTTTTGCTGGCGGGCATTGCCATCAGTATTTGGGTGCGTACATGGTCAATCAATGCCCAAATCAATGCTAATAGCGAAAACCAGAACCTGGTGGACGTTATCAACCAGCTGGAAGCTGAAACGACAGAGCTAGAGCAAAGTATCGATCAACTGCGTACCGAGCTTGCCGAGCAGAATCCGTCCGGCATCGTCACCGACGAGTATTACGCCAAGATCCAACAACAGCTGGCCGACACGCAATTTTATTCCGGCCAGACACCGGTTTCTGGCAGCGGTATCATCATCACGCTGAACGACAATACCGCTGGCGCCGAGGCCGCCCAACAGGCCGACCCCGCCAATTATTTCCCAGAGAATTATATTATCCATGATAGCAACCTGCGCTATCTGCTGAACGATATAGCGTATCTGGCCGAGGCCATCGCTATCAATGATCAGCGCATCGTCGATACCTCGAATATCCGTTGCGTGGGCACAGTTATCATCGTGAACTCTACCCGTGTGGCGCCACCGTATGAAATAAGCCTGATCGGCTCGCCCGCAATTTTGGAGGGGGCTTTGCAGGAATCTTCTCAATATATATATCTAAAGAACAAAAATATGCCGATAAAAGTCAGCCGCAGCGAAAATTTGCAGTTGCCCGCATATACAGGCGCGATTTCAGGCAAATACGCGCAGCCAGCAGAAAACAGCAAGCCATAAACGCAAGGAGGAGCTTATGTTCAAATTTTTACTGCCTCTGTTAAGTCTGGTCGGCGGTGCGCTGATCGGCTCGATTTTAACGGTGAACGCATCGCTGGGTATTGCCAAATACCTTTCTATTGCCATTCTGGCCGCGCTGGATTCCGTTTTGGGCGGCGTTCGCGCTCTGCTGGAGGATACCTATGACGGGCTTATCATGCTTTCCGGTTTCATCACCAACGCACTGCTGGCGATGGCCCTGGCTTTTTTGGGCACACAGATCGGCATTGATATGTTCATGGCGGCCACCATTTGCTTTGCTCTGCGCATATTCTCCAATCTGGCATTTATCCGACGCGATCTGATCACCAGCTATCGTGAAAAGAGCCAAAATAACGTTATGCCCAAGATCCGCTTTGTGCGCAACCCCAAGGCGGCGGCCAACCCCGACCCAAATTTGGAAAATACCATCAGCGGCCTGCTGGTGGACACTATACCGCAAGATATTCCAGCAACAGCAGACAAACAGCCTGACGATGACCAGGCGCCCGTTAAAGTGAAAGCTATCGTCAGCCCATCCGCCAAAACCGAAAGAAGCGAAAAGGAATAGCTATGGACGAAAAATCGAAAGAAAAACGCCAAAAATATAACGTACTGACACTGTGTTTGGCCCTGACGCTGCTAAGCTTTGCCATCGTTTGCCAGATAAATTTCGAATCCAATAACCTGCAAGCGCTGGAAAACCAAAGCACCGAGGACTTGGTGGCAATGGTGCGCAATCTGAACGATTACCGCGCCCGCTTAAATGACGAACTGGCGCAGCTGGAACGCAGCCAATCCGCCCTTTCCGCCACTGCCACACTGGAGAAGCAGTTGCAAACCAGCCGTATATTTGCCGGAGAGCTACCCCTTACCGGCCCCGGCGTCAGCGTAACCATCACGGCGGACTATGATGTTTACAGCATGGATATAATCGACATTGCCAACGAGCTTAAGGTGAGCGGCGCGGAGGCTGTGGCTGTCAATAACCACCGGCTGACCGCCAAAAGCCACATCACGCATGAGACTGACCAAGAAGATCAGCTGTTCCTCTCGCTGGACGGCGAGCGCCTCTTGACCCCAATTGTCATCACCGCCATAGGAGATCCGGCCACGCTGGAAAAAGGTCTCATCTTTACGGGTGGCATTATCGATAACCTGAACACGCTATACAGCATATACCCCATTGTACGGCAGGAGGAGCAGGTGACTATACCCGCCGCCCCAGCGCCCGCAACTCCATCCTATATGAAAAGCACAGCCAGCACGGTATAATAAACCCTACCTGGCATATGCTTAGGCAACCGTCTGAGTTAATTTGAAAGGAGCATGCCATGCTAGATTGGTTCTACACCAACCCCACCGGACAGATTTTAAGCACCATATTTGTGGCTATGCTGCCTTGCATAGAGCTGCGTGGAGCAATACCAGTTGGCGTGGCGTTCGGTTTATCACCCGGCATGGCTTTTTGTCTGAGCCTGATCGGCAATATGCTGCCGGTACCGCTGCTGATACTGTTCACACGGCACGTGTTCCGCTGGCTGACCTGCCTTGACAACGTGATAGGAAGATTCATGCGTGCAATGGAAACCCGGGTGCATAACAAAAGCGACCTGGTTATACGTTACCGCAGCATTGGACTTTGTCTGCTGGTGGCAATACCGCTGCCTGGCACCGGGGCATGGACAGGCGCAATGGTGGCGGCGTTTCTGGATATGCCGCTTCGCTCGGCACTTCCCGCAATACTGCTGGGCGTGTTGATTGCCGGGCTAATCGTGTTGTCGATCACTTACGGCGTTATAACCGTATTTTAAACAAAATTTTACGGCGGAGGCTATTGCCTCCGCCGCTTTTTATATCTATATGTCATGACTAACTGAACGGCACCACAAACACCTGCCAGACGCTTTGGAAAGACTGACGCACCACCAGCTTCAGGCTATATTTGCCCACGTCTTTCGCAGCCAGCAGATTGGTGCTGTATGTGTCACCATTAGCATCGGTGTATGTCAGCGCGCCCACTACCTCACCGCGGTGCACCGGAGCAGTTATGGAGGCTGGCAGTTCAATATTCTCCGCAAAATCAGCGGCTTCTTCTGAAGCGCCGATAAAATAAAGCGGCTTTTCCGTCAACACGGCCACCTGCTCGCGCCCGCCGTTCAGAACAGGAAGACTACCTTTGACGGTATTAGCATCAACTATCAGCGTACGGCCGAAATTGTCAAACCCCCATTCCAGCAACGCCTGCGCGTCGTCGTAGATATTTTCGCTGCTTAAGACCACGGCAATCAGCTGCATACCCTCCGCGTTGGTGGCGCTGGCAACAAAGCAGTTTCCCGCCTGTTTGGTATAACCGGTTTTCACACCGTCAGCCAGCTCATACTGCGTGAGCAGATTGTTGCGGTTATAAACCTCAAAATCATCTTCACCGTTTAGTTTATGTACAGTGCAGCTTTCAGTGTTGATAATGCGGCAAAAATCCGGGTTATCCAGCGCCGCGCGAGCAATCTGTGCCAAATCATACGCCGTGGTGTAATGGTTGGCGTCATGCAGGCCATGCGGATTGACAAAATGCGTGTGCGATAGACCAAGCTCTGCCACCCGCGCGTTCATCTGCTCCACAAAGGCTTCCTCGCTGCCGGAAACGCCGATAGCAACAGCCTGCGCCGCATCGTTGGCCGAGCGCAGCATCATCGCCATCAAAAGCTCCTCGACATTCTGCGTGGCGCCGGGCAAGAGACCCAAGCTCGTCTCCCCAACGTTAATAAAATCATCCGGCAGAGTTATACTATCTTCCAGCTGCAAATTCTCCAACGCCAGCATCGCTGTCATAATTTTGGTAGTGCTGGCCGGGTACATCTGCTGATACATATTGTGGCCATGCAGCACCTTACCGCTGGATTGCTCAATCAAAATGTAGGCAGGTGCGGTCAATACGGGCGGTGTGGAAACTGCCGCGCGGGCGAAAAGCAATCCGCCCAAGCTGCAGAAAAGCGGCACCACCGCCAGCAATAATGCCAGCACAGGCATCAGTATTCGCTTGCTATGACTCATTGCTCGACCTCAACTGCTACAACCGGTTCCTGCGTCACTTCAACCGGCTGCGAAGCTGCCGCATTTTTATCGCTACGGCTTTGCTTGATGGCGTTTTCCACTTTATCAATCAAACCGGGAGTCATATCCACCAGCTTGTCCAACGGCGCCTGACCGCTGACCGGAATATACCGCACACCGTCTGCCGAGCAGGCCAAAAAGCCCACCGGGTTTACCGAAAGGCCGCCGCCGCTGCCGCCGCCGAAAGCGGGGTCGGGCTGATCCTTGGCCGCGTATTCACCGCCGCCCGCCACAAAACCAAGACTGACACGAGAAATCGGTATGATCGTCAAATCACCAGCCATAATCGGCTGACCCACCACAGTGTTAACGTTGACAATACCGCCCAGCTTCTCCATAGCTGTGCCAATCAAGCCCTCAATATTTTTTTCTCCGGACATATCTTACCACCTCTTTCTGTTACACTATCATATTATTTATCTTATGCTTTCGGCCAGAGACTGTTTTTTTCTGCCGCCGGACAATGCTCCTGCCAGCCGCAGCAGCAACACCCACGTGAGAACCCAGCCTTCCGCCTGAAACTCAAATTGACTATGCTTCAATGTGGCTGAAGGCGTAAGCAGATTAATATCCACGATGGCATCTTTCGGCCAGGCAGCAACATTAAAACTAAGCCAGCCCAGCGCCACCGAAAGCGCTGACCATCCTGCCCCGACTCCAAGTGCCATAACCGCCGGGTCGCCGCCCAGACGGGCAGCCAGCCGGAAGCGCCTGACATGCAGTGCGGCCAGGCAAGCAACGGCCAGCCTGCGCCAGTCCGCCTGTACACACGATTTTGGCTTAGACTTTTTGTTTTGATCACTCAGCTTGTTCCAGTCGATGATATCACCCTGTATGAGTGCGGTCAAAGTATCCTCTGGCGGCGTAAGATCCTTTTCCAACATCTTCACACGCCAAGGTATGCCAAGAAGCGGCAGCCAGTAAACTCTTAAACGCCAGTCCGTAAACTCAGCCGCCGTCCGCACGGGATAAACCGCCAGCAGCAACAGAACCAGCAGAAAGGCCAACATTATTTTCACGACAAACTCCCCCAACTACAGGTAGTCTGCACTTTATTTAACGACTATATTCACCAGCTTATCGGGCACAACAATGGTTTTCACAGTATTTTTTCCACCCAGCCATTTGGCATAATCGGCATGCCCGGCCACCGCAGCTGCCGCGGCTTCCCTGTCCAAACCTGAGGGAATGACCAGCCGTGCTTTCAGCTTACCGTTTACCTGCACGGCAATCTCTACCTCATCCTTTTGCAGATAATCCTCGCAATAAGCCGGCCATGACTGGTTATACACTACGCCCTCATGCCCTGTCTGCTGCCAAAGCTCGTCACAGATATGCGGCGCAAACGGCGAGAGCATGATGATAAGCTTCTCCGCCGCGTCACAGATAATATCGGCGTTAGCCGCCGCACCCTCCGCATCGCGGTAAGACGACATCGCATTAACCATTTCCATCATCGCGCTGATAGCAGTATTGAAATTGAAGCGCCCGGCGATATCCTCTGTAACCTTTTTCAACGTGGCATGGACGACACGGCGCAGTTCCTTATCGGCGGAAGTCAGACTGCGCGGCTGATAGCCCGATTCGTGAATGGCGTAAACAAGCTTCCAAATGCGGTTTAGGAAGCGATAGCATCCCTCTACCGCAGAATCGTTCCACTCCAGATCACGCTCCGGCGGAGCGGCGAACAGAATAAACAGACGGGCAGTATCCGCACCGTATTTGTCAATAATTTCTTCGGGGCTCACCACGTTGCCGAGACTCTTGCTCATCTTAGTGCCGTCTTTCAGCACCATCCCCTGCGTAAGAAGGTTGGTAAACGGCTCTTCCTGGCTCACCAGCCCCATATCATAAAGCGCCTTGGTAAAGAAGCGCGAATACATCAAATGCAAAATGGCGTGCTCCACGCCGCCGATATACTGGTCAACCGCCATCCAATAGTCCGTCTTAGCCTTATCCCACGGCACCTGATCGTTGTGCGCGTCGCAATAACGCAGGTAATACCATGAGGAGCACATAAAGGTGTCCATAGTATCCATCTCGCGGGTTGCGGGTCCGCCACAGCAGGGGCATTTAGCCTCGGCAAAGCTGGCGCTGGTTTTAAGTGGAGATTCGCCAAAAGGCAAAAATTCCACATCGGTGGGCAGCAGCACCGGCAGTTCCGCCTCCGGCACTGGCTGCGGGCCGCATTTCGCGCAGTATACCATCGGTATCGGCGCGCCCCAATAGCGCTGGCGGCTGATCAGCCAGTCGCGCAGGCGATAATTAACCACCCGCTTGCCCAAGCCTTGTTCTTCCAGCCAATCGCAAATCGCATTAATAGCATCAGGCTTGTTCGTCATGCCATTAAACTGGCCGGAATTAACCAGCACGCCTATATCGGTATACGCCTCGCCAAGCGGTTCGTCCGCCTTATCAGCGCTTTCAGCAATCACGCGAATAATGGGCAGATCATATTTATGGGCAAAATCAAAGTCGCGCTCATCATGCGAGGGCACACCCATAACCGCTCCAGTACCATAATCCATCAGCACATAATTGGTGATCCAAATCGGCACTTTATCCCCGGTTGCCGGATTGATAGCATAAGCGCCAATAAACATACCTTCTTTTTCCAGATTGCCTGAGGTGCGATCAATATTGGAAAGCTGCTGCACCTTTTTAACAAATTCCACTACCGGCTGCTCATATGCTGTTCCCTTGGTCAGCTTCTCCACCATCGGGTGTTCGGGCGCCAGCACCATGTATGTCACACCGAAAATAGTATCAACGCGGGTAGTAAACACTGGCAGCTCGTCGCCCGCCTCCGTCTTGAACATTGCCTCGCAGCCCTCGCTGCGGCCAATCCAGTTATGCTGCATAGTCTTTACCTTTTCCGGCCAGCCGGGCAGCTTTTCCAAATCATCCAGCAGGCGCTGGGCATAATCGGTAATTTTGAAGAACCACTGATCAAGCGCCTTTTTTTCGACAACCGCGCCGCAGCGTTCACAGCAGCCCTCCACAACCTGTTCGTTCGCCAGTACCGTGGCGCAGGAAGGACACCAGTTGACCGCAGCGTGCTTCTTATAAGCAAGCCCTTTCTTATAAAGCTGGATAAACAGCCACTGTGTCCACTTGTAATATTCCGGCAGACACGTCGTAACTTCGCGGTCCCAATCATAGCTCAATCCCATGCTTTTAAGCTGCTTTTTCATATTCTCAATATTGGAAAGCGTCCAGTCGCGCGGAAAAACACCGTGCTTAATAGCCGCATTTTCCGCCGGGAGGCCGAACGAATCCCAGCCCATCGGGTGCAGCACATTATAACCCTGCATATGCTTGAAGCGCGCCACCACGTCGCCAATCGAATAATTGCGCACATGCCCCATGTGCAGATTGCCGGAAGGATAAGGAAACATCTCCAACACATAATATTTCGGTTTGTCAGATCGCTCGCTCACCTTGTAGAGCTGATTTTCCTGCCAGTTCTTCTGCCACTTACTTTCTATCTCGCGAAAGTTATAATGCCTGTCCATCGAAATACCCCCAGAGTTTCATTTTAAATATACGCCTATATTTTAACGCAAAAACGCCCAAAACACAAGAGTTTTACAATAAACCTGCCGCCGCCATATCGCGGAAAGTGCGGCTGACAGCAAGTTTCGCATGATAACGGTTGAGTCCGCCCTGAAAATACGCAATATATGGCGCGCGTATAGGCGCGTCAGCGGAAAGCTCAATCGAACTGCCGCTGACAAAGGAGCCGCTGGCCATAATAACCTGATCAGTGTAGCCGGGCATATCCCAGGGCTCCGGCTGCACGTAGCTGTCAACCGGAGAATACCGCTGAATGCCCCGACAAAAGGCAATCAACAGCTCAGGGCTGCCAAATTGAATTGACTCAACAATATCGGAGCGCACCGCACCCTGCTCTGGCAACACCGGAAAGCCCATCGCCTTACAAAAAGCAGCAGTATATTCCGCCCCGCAGAGCGCCTCCTGCACCGCCAGCGGCGCCATGAATAGCCCCTGATAGAATACGCGCTGCGCCGTCAGTGAACAACCGACCTCAGCCCCAATACCAGGCGCAGTCAAGCGGCAGGCCGCACGCTCCACTAAATCAGATTTTCCTGCCACATACCCCCCGCAAGGCGCAATACCGCCGCCAGGGTTCTTGATCAGCGAGCCGGCAATCAGATCTGCCCCCACGAATAGCGGCTCCTGCTCCGTCACAAATTCGCCATAGCAATTATCAACAAAAATGATAATATCAGGATAGGCAGCTTTGACGGCGCGTATGATACGGCCAAGCTCGTCCAATGATAACGCCTGGCGCCACATATACCCGCGTGAACGTTGAAAAGCCAATATCTTCGTCTGCGGCTCGATAGCGGCCACAATCATCGACGCATCTAAATTATTAAAGTCCACGTCAATTGCGCGGTATTTGCCGCCCATTTCCAGCAGAGAGCCTGGGGCTTCACCCTGAAGACCGATGATTTTTTGCAGAGTGTCATAAGGCTCGCCCACATAGAGCAGTTCCTCGCCCGGACGGATATTCCCCAGAAGCGCTAAACTGATAGCATGAGTGCCGCTGACGATTTGCTGGCGCATAAGGCAGCTTTCCGCCCCCAAAACGTCCGCCCATACATATTCAAGCGTATCACGTCCCACATCGCCGTAGCCGTAGCCGGTGGAATCAGAGAGGTGATTCTCACTGATTTTATGGGCGCGCAGAGCATCCAGCACGCGGGCAAAGTTATGCTCCGCCGTTTTTGCATAACCAGCAGCAAATGCCTGCATAGCCGCCTCTGCCTCATGTTCCGCCTGCGCCAGTTTTTGTTCGATATCCCTCATTGCCCAAACCTCTTAATCATTTAATACACCTAATAAACAGTGGGGAATGGCAGCTCCTGAGAGGGGGCGATAGTAGACACAGCCTGCTGAAACAGCATTTGCTTTTTACCGCCGGATTCCACGATCAGCACCTCATCATCATAGTGCAGCAAAACGCCTTTAAGCTGAAAGCCATTCAGCAAAAAAAACGTCGCCGCCAGCCCCTGAAACTGCAATTCGTCCAGAAAATACTCTTTTACGTTATAACATTCTTTCACGCGAGATCCCTCCTCCGGCAAAACGGTCATCGGCCATTAATATATTCTATCCGGAAGCTCTGCTCCCCGTGAAGTATAATAAAGGTTTATTCTGCAAAATGTACCTCAGTCATTTGGCACATCGCATCCAATATTGATGCGGACGTCTGCTCCCCCGCATCGAACCAGTGTATTCGCGCGTCACGCCGCCACCATGTCAGCTGCCGTTTAGCAAAGCGACGGGTATCGCGTTTAATCAAATTCACTGCCTCATCATATGCCAGTTCTCCCATAAGATATCCGCAAATTTGGCGGTAGCCCAAACCCTGCATCGACTTCAAATCAGACGTATAGCCCATGGACAGCAGGCGTTCCACCTCGTTCTGAAGACCTGCCGCCAGCATTATATCCACCCTCTGTTCAATACGTTCATACAGCGCCGCACGCTCCCGCGTCAATCCAAACAGCAACAGGTTATAGGGCGATTCCGCCGCCCGCCTCTGCAACGATATTGGCCGCCCGGTATTTTCAAACACTTCCAATGCGCGTATAAGCCGCTTTTGATCAGCCGGGGCAATGTGCGCTGCTGAGACCGGATCAACCTGCGCCAGTCGCTTGTGCAGAGCAAGCGCTCCCAACTGTTCATATTCGCCACGCAGACGAGACCTGAGATTTTCGTCCGCCGCGGCCTCTTGGGATAGCTGATAACCATCGCAAAGCGCCTGAATGTAAAGTCCAGTACCGCCCACCAGCAGGGGCAGTTTGCCTCGCGACAATACATGCGCGATTTCTTCGCCTGCCCGCATCTGAAAATCCGCCACGCTGAATGGTTCATCCGGGTCAATAATATCCACCAGACGATGCAGTATCAGCCGTCCGTCTGACGCCAACATTTCCTGCGGGCGGATCTTCGCTGTGCCAATATTCATATAGCGGTAAAACTGCATGGAATCACCAGAGATAATTTCGGCGTTTAAGCGAGCCGCCAGCTCCACCGCCAGCGCGGTTTTGCCCACCGCCGTCGGACCAAGCAGCACAATCAGCGGCAGCTTTTGCTTAGCCTGCCCTGTCATTTCTCGCTCCGCATAAAGCGACGGCGAATTTCGGCGTCGGTGATTTTAAAGAAAGTTGGCCGGCCATGCGGACAGGTCTGCGGCTTATCGCACTCCGCCAGATTATGCAACAACCAGGCGATCTCTTGGCCGTTTAAATGCTCGTTGGCCTTGATGGCGCTTTTACACGCCTTGGTGAAAAGCTCCAGCTTGTTCAGGCGTGCAATATCCAGCTGCTCATCCTCAGCCGTCTCCAGCAGCATATCCAGCACGCCAAGGAAAAAGCCCGCAATATCGTTATCATAAACCCGTGATTTACGGCGATAGTCGCTTTCGCTGCCGCGTACATACCACAGCGGCACCCCGCGTATCACAAACTGATTGCCGCCGAAATGCTCCAGCACAAAGCCGAAATCGGCCAGACGCGTGATGTTAGCCAGCAATAGTTCCGCGTTCAACGCGCCCACGTCCACTGTCACCGGCACAGCCAACAATGAAGTTTCCCGACTGTCCAGCCCGAACGCCAGTGAAAATTCTTCATATAGAATACGCTCGTGCGCCGCGTGCTGATCGATTATATACAAATCCTCGTTCAGCGCCGCTATTATATAGGAATTATTCAGCTGCCCCAGCGGGCGCAACGCCAGAAACAGATTTGATTCCGCCGCAAAGAGGCTGTTTTGCTGCGGCTCGTCCAGATAGGTTACGCCAAAGTTTTCCGCCAACCATTCACCGTCGTCGCGCCGGTATTCCTGCTTTTTGCCCGGGGCGGCTTTCAGCAGGTTTTCAAACAGCTTCTGAGCAAAGCCCGCCTCCTCGCGGCTGTCTTTCAGAAGTTCGGTCATGCCTTCTCCAGAAAGGCGGCGAAGCGCCGCCGCGTCCGGCAGCTCCTTTTCATCGCTTGGAGCCTCTGGAGTGAAGACAATATCACCGGATAAATCAAATGCCGGCTCAGCAGCTTTAACCAGCGGTTCCGGCTGCGCCTGCTGCTTGCCCAGAATTGACATAATAAGGCCAAGACCGTCCTCCGCGGCCTGCTCTTGCTCTGGCTCCGGCGCTTTTAATGCCAGCGCCCGGCGAAGCGCCAAAAGCACAGCATCCTTGACCTCTTTCAGCTGATTAAAGCGAATTTCCGTTTTGGCGTGGTGAACATTCACATCCACCGCACCCGCAGGCAACGTCAGATATAGCGCCACCAGAGGATATTTACCCTCCGGCAGCAGGCTTAAGTATGCCGTATCGACAATGGAATTCAGCTCCGGACTTTTCACCAGGCGTCCGTTCACGAAGAAATGATAATAGCGCCGGGAGGAGCGGGCAAACGGCGGCAACGACGCATACCCTGCCACCCCAACGCCGCCCGCCTGATACGCGACCGGGCGCAGCGCTGACAGAACCTCCGCCCCGTAGACAGCCAGCACGGCCTTTTCCGCGCTGCCGCCGCCGGGCGAACGCAGTACAGTTCGCCCATCAATCTGCAACAAAAACGCAATGTCCGGACGGGATAAAATCAGTTCGCCAATCAGGCGGCTGATCTGTCCGGTTTCCGTAGCATAGGATTTAAGGAATTTTTTGCGGGCGGGAGTGTTATAAAACAAATCCCGCACCGTGACTTTGGTGCCCTCGGCCAGAGCCGTTTCGCCAAGCAGTTTCACTTTTCCGTCCGCCGCCTGCACCGCATATCCGGAAAGAGCGCCGCGGGCAGTGCTTAAAACTTCCACCCGGCTCACCGCCGCAATGCTCGGCAAAGCCTCTCCGCGGAAACCGAGAGTTTGTATCGCAGCCAGATCAGCAGCCGTATGCAGTTTGCTGGTAGCATGCCGCCCAAAAGCCAGCGGCAGATCTGCCGCTACCATGCCGCAGCCATCGTCCACCACCTGAATTTCCTCGATATATTTCAAATCCGCGTCAGCGGCAAGCCGCACGGTAATGTGCTTTGCTCCCGCGTCGATCGCGTTTTCCGCCAGCTCTTTAACAACGGAGACAGGACGCTCCACCACCTCGCCCGCCGCTATCTGGCTGGCCGTCAGCTCGTCCAGCTGAGTTATTATGCCTTTAGTTTCGCTCATTTATTTTAACTCCTTCTGCCATTTTTCCAGATAAAGCAGCGCCTCCACCGGGCGAAGATTGCTGATATCCAGCATTTTCAGCTCCGCCAGCACCGGGTTTGCCGCCGCAGACTCAGATGGTATATCCTCGCACAGAAAGCCGCTGATCTTGGCCTTACCCTGCTCGCCCTTTTCCGCCTCCAGCTGGGCAAGTATCTCATTCGCGCGGGTGATAACGGCAGGCGGCAAGCCCGCCAGCTTCGCCACGTGAACACCATAGCTTCTGTCAGAGCCACCCTTAACGATTTTTCGTAAAAACACAATGCTGCCGCCTGTATCTTTCACCGCCACAGAATAGTTCTGCACCGCCGGATATCCAGCCGCCAGCTCGATCAGTTCATGGTAATGCGTGGCAAACAGCGTCTTGGCAAAAAGCTCCGGCCGCAAAATATACTCCGATACTGCCCACGCAATGGAGAGACCGTCATAGGTGCTGGTGCCGCGGCCAATTTCGTCCAGAATGATCAGACTGTCGCGCGTGGCATTCTTCAATATGTTAGAAGTCTCGCTCATCTCCACCATAAAGGTGCTCTGTCCGGAAGAAAGGTCATCGCTCGCCCCAACGCGGGTGAAGATACGGTCGATCCTGCCGATATGACCGGCAGCGGCGGGAATAAAACTTCCAATACGCGCCAGTATCACACAAAGCGCCACCTGCCGCATATACGTCGATTTGCCCGCCATATTTGGGCCAGTGATCAGCTGAAAACGGTTCTTCTCCCCCTTGATATAGGTATTGTTTGGTATATAATTCTCACGGCCGATGGCCAGTTCCACCATCGGGTGACGGGCTGCTTGCAGGATCAGGCAGTCGCTGTCGTCTACATCGGGCTTTATATAATCGTTTTCCTCGGCAAGCTGCGCCAGTCCGGAAAGCGAATCCAGCCAGGCCACACATTTGGCCGTTTTCTGTATACGCGCCGTCTGCCGCATAATGTTCTCCCTAAGCTCCGCCAGCAGGCGCTGCTCCAGCGTGTTCAGACGCTCGCCAGCAGTCTCCAGTTTATTTTCCAGATCTTTCAGTTCCGGCGTTATGAAGCGCTCGGAACCGACCAGCGTCTGCTTTCTGATATATTCCGGCGGCACCAGGTTTAGATTACTTTTAGTGACATCGATATAATAACCGAACACCTTATTATAGCTGATACGCAGTGATTTGATACCCGTGCGCTCGCGCTCTGCCGCCTCCATGGTCAGCAATATCGCGCCTGCATCAGTCTGTATATGCCGCAGTTCGTCAATTTCCGTATTAAAGCCAGGGCGGATAATTTTCTCCGGCTCTTTCGCCTTTTTGCCTGAGAGCGTGGACGTTTCCTCCGGCTGCTCCGCCGGATCAAAAAGCGTTTCAGCAATCTCAGTGCAGACATCTTCAAGAATATCCAGCTGGGTATAGAGCTGCTTAAAAATACTGCTCTTCAGGCCTACCAGCAGCTCTTCCAATTTAGGCAACTGATAAAATGAGCGCTTCAGCGCCAGCATATCACGCGGAGCGGCATTGCCGTAAACCACACGGCTGATCAAACGCTCAATATCGGCAATATCCTTTAGGAGGCCGCGCATCTTCTGCCGTACCAGCGGTTGGTTCAAAAGTTCTTCATTACCGTCGAGCCGCAGATTGACCGCGGCACTGTCAAGCAGCGGCTTTTCCAGCCATTTACGGAGCAGTCTGGACCCAAGGGCCGTGCGGCATTTATCGCAAACGCCAAACAGCGAGCCGCGCTTTTTGCCAGTATGCAGCGCCGCCGTAAGCTCCAGATTGCGGCGGGTGTTTGAGTCCAAAATCAGATAGTTTTCAATGCTGTAAACCTGCAAACGGTTGATATAGGATAATTCCCGCTTTTGCGTCAGCTGGCAGAAGTACAAAAGAGCCGCCGCCGCCTGCGCCGCCCCCGGCAAATCAGCAAGTCCCAGCGCCTCAAGCGATGGCAACTTGAAATGCGTGAGCAGCAACGTTCCAACATTTTGCCGCACAAAAATTTCGTCTTTCGCCGGGGTGATAGCAACGCTGCTTTGAAGGTTCCACGCGTGGTTAGCGAAAAAGGGATCGTCCAGCAGAGCTTTGGGCATAATGCACTCTTTCGGCTCGATAGCCGCCAGCTCGTCGCCCACGCGGGCGAGTGCGCCGCTGCCTGTCGTCTCCGCCGCAAAAAAATCGCCGGTAGAAATATCAGCGTAAGCCAGCCCATAACCCTCCGCTGTTGGGAACACCGCCGCAAGATAGCTGGCGGTGTTCTCTTTCAGCAAATTACCATCAATTACCGTGCCCGGCGTGATGACACGCGTCACCTCGCGCTTTACCAGGCCCTTGGCCAGTTTTGGGTCCTCCATCTGGTCACAGATAGCCACCTTAAAACCCTGCTCGATCAGCCTGGCAATATAAGTATCTGCCGCGTGATACGGCACGCCGCACATCGGCATGGCGTGCTCGTTCTTGTTGCGTGAGGTCAGCGTTATCTCCAGCACCTTAGAGCCAACTATTGCATCCTCGCCAAACATCTCATAAAAATCGCCCATGCGGTAAAACAGCAGACAGTCCGGATAATCCCGCTTGATCTCGTCATACTGCGCCTGCATCGGCGTCAAACCATTTTTTGTTCTCGCCACGATACACCTCAAAAAAATTTTTAATGCGGCAAAACAGTCTTTGCAAATGCCGCAAAATATATTACAATAGTAAAAATAGCAATAGCTTGATGTATTATATAAAAATTCGGCAAAAACCCGGATTTTCCTGCCAAAAGGCGTGGCTTATCCGGCAAGAATATGCGAGGTAGCAGATGAGCGCAACAGAGAAGAAAATCATGCGGGGATTCCGCAAAGCCGTTACTGATTATGGCCTTCTTGACGATGAACAGGCGGTGCTGGTGGGTCTGTCCGGCGGCAAGGACAGCCTGACGCTTTTAAAAATGCTGAAACTGTTTCTGCCTGTATCCAAATATAAATACAAACTTGCCGCAGGTCATATTGACCTTGGCTTTGGACAAAATATTGCGCCTCTACAAAAGCTATGTGAAGAGCTTGATGTGCCGCTTTTCGTGGAGCATACCCAAATCAGCCAGGTCGTATTTGACTACAGGAAAGAGCATAACCCATGCTCGCTCTGCGCCAATATGCGCCGTGGCGCACTGAACAATCTGGCTGTACGCGAAGGCTACACAAAAGTGGCGCTGGGACATCATCTGGACGACGCGGCAGAAACTGTGCTGCTGAATATGTGTTTCAATGCCAAGGTAGATTGCTTCCGCCCCAAAACGTGGCTATCCAATCGCAAAATTACGGTAATCCGCCCGCTGATCTATGTGGACGAACGAACGATCGCCACCTACGCCCGGCAGGAGCGCCTGCCCGTAATTGATAGCTGCTGTCCCGCCAACACGCATACAAAACGCGAGGACATGAAGCAGGCGCTCGCCGCCATACAGCAGTTCGCCCCCGCCGCCAAACAGCACATTGTGGGGGCAATGCAGCATTTGCCAGCAGGCGATTGGCAAGTGCTGCCAAAAAAACGCAATAACAACAAGGAGGAATAACCATGTTGCTGGTAAGTCGCTGCCTGGTGGGAGAGAAATGCCGCTATAACGGCAAGGGTAAGCCCAATCGGGCAGTAATTGAATTTCTGCAAACATTACAGGCGGGGCGCGATTACGTGTTTATCTGTCCGGAAATGTCGGGTAAACTCCCTATACCCCGCCTGCCCGGTGAAATTATCGGCGGCAATGCAGCAAAAGTTTGGGCGGGCGCAGCCAAGGTACAGAATCCGGATGGTACGGACTATACTCCAGGGTTTATCGCTGGCGCCGAGACGGCCTGCCAAACAGCTGCCAAAACCATGGCTACTGCAGCGCTGTTAAAAGAAAAAAGTCCCAGCTGCGGTGTGCATCTGGTGCATAACGGCCATTTTGACGGTACGACCGTGCCAGGTCCTGGTATAGCGGCTTATGCCCTCGCCCGGCAGGGGGTGCGCCTGTTCAGCGAAGATGATTTGGACGAGCTGAAAGAATATCTGCGCGCAACGGAGGAAAACTATAATGAATAATATACCAAAGCACAGCGCGGCTACCGACGGCAGTGCTCTAACCCACGATTTTTTACAGGAGCTTTCTAAAGAGCAACTGGTTAACCTCTTAGAAATATACGCCAAAAACTGGCTGGCGTTGGATGGTTTTTGGTTTCTCTCCCTTGAAGAAAAGCTGGGCATGGACAAAGCCATGGAACATGACGTGGCGGCATGGCGGCAATTCACTGTCACCGAAGCCAATCGTCTGAAAGAGTTTTTGGGGCTTTCAGAGCGCCCCGGCTTGGAGGGGCTGGCGCAGGCGCTGCATTTGCGGCTTTATGGCCGGGTAAACAAACATAGCTGCGAGATATGCGGCAACAAGCTGATTTTCCGCAATATCGAATGCCGCGTGCAGACGGCGCGAGCACGGAAAGGCATGGAGTTTCACCCCTGCAAGGAGGTGGCGATGCATGAATACAGCAGCTTCGGCACGGCCATTGACGACCGCATAACCTGCCGTTGCCTAAGCTGCTATCCTGACTGCACCGAGGACGCCACCGGCTGCGCCTGGGAATACACGCTGCACGAAGACTGAACGTTATAATTAATCAGCAACACCAAAACTATATGAAATTCAACCATGAACATTAAATTATGCAATGCGACGATGCTGTTTTTTCACTTCCGGAATCTTTTGATATAGCATTCCCCAATGATGTGTCTGCACTTAAAAAGATTTATACATGAATGTAAAATGGTATGCAGATTATATATGAACCAGCATAAAAATAATTCGTTTATAAACAGGTAATATACAACTCCTAAAATTCCCTCTTGCATTTATCTCACTGCCGCGTTATAATACTTATAGAACATTTGTTCGCGAACGTTTGTTTGCATCTTTTTTTAGGAGGCGCAGCATTGCGAGTTATTCTGCACAGTGATTTAAACGCCTGTTATGCTTCTATTGAGTGTTTACAGAGGCCGGAGCTGAAAGATGTGCCAATGGCCGTAGGCGGCGATCCGGAAAAACGCCATGGCATAATACTCGCCAAGAATCAGTTGGCCAAGCAGGCTGGGGTCAAGACAGCCGAACCGCTGTGGCAGGCGCGCGCCAAATGCCCCGGCCTGGTCATCGTGCCGCCGCATTACCAGTTGTATTGGCGCTATTGCCAGCAAGTACGCCAGATATATTTATCCTACACCAACTTGGTAGAGCCTTTTGGCATCGATGAATCATGGCTGGACGTAACGTCCTCACAGCAGCTTTTTGGCAGCGGCGAAGTAATTGCCGAGGCGATACGGCAGCGCGTAAAAAGCGAAACGGGGCTGACCGTATCTATCGGGGTTAGCTTTAACAAGGTGTTTGCCAAGCTGGGCAGCGATTACAAAAAACCGGACGCGGTGACGGTGATCTCACCGGAAAACTTCCGCCGTATCGTATGGCCGCTGCCCGCAGCCGACCTGCTTTTTGTGGGACGCGCCACCGTAGCAAAACTATCCGAACACGGTATTCAAACCATCGGACAGCTGGCCGAAACGCCGGAAGATACGCTCTCGCGCCTTTTGGGCAAGCAGGGCGCGCTGCTTTCGGCCTATGCCAATGGGTTGGACACCTCCCCCGTCCTGCCTTATGACAGCAAACAAAGCCTGAAAAGCGTCAGCAACGGCGCCACGCCGCCGCACGATATCCGTACGCCGCAGGAGGGACGTATTTTACTGCTGATTTTGGCGGAAAGCGTCGCCGAACGCCTGCGAGAGCACGGCCTGCTTTGCCGCACGGTGCAGTTGGGTTTGCGTCAGAAAAGTCTCCGGCACTTTCAGCGGCAGCGGCAACTCGCCCGACCAACAGCGCTCACAAAGGAGATTTATGACGCCGCCTGCCAGCTGCTCTACGCTTGCTATGACTGGCGAGAGCCCTTGAGAAGCCTGACTATCAGCGCTGATGACGTTATCCCAGCGAACGAAGCCTGTTGGCAGCCCAGCCTGTTTGAGAACGAGGCCGGGCGCGGGCGTGAGGAAAAGCTTGAGCGAGTTTTGGACGGTCTGCGCGAACGTTTTGGCCGAACGGCGGTACAACGCGGCGCTGTACTGCTAGACAGTGATTTTCGACAGATCGATCCGAGATTCCGCCATGATTAGACGCAGAATGCCCCCTGCCGTAAGACAGGGGGCATTTTTACTCACTATTTTGATCTGTAAAGATAATGCGCGAGCATTATCAATATGACAACAAACTTAAAGATGCATATTATTACGTTTCTGTCTATGCCAACAAGTCACCCATATCCAGCGCTTCCCACGGAAATTCAGGCCGACCAAAATGTCCATAGGCCGCGGTCTGCGCAAAGATAGGACGGCGCAAGCCAAATTTATCAATAATGCCTTGGGGCGTCATATCGAAATTGGCGCGAATCTTGGCGGCAATTTCCGCCTCCGACATTTTGCCAGTACCAAATGTCTCCACCATAACCGAAACAGGCTCAGCGACGCCTATGGCGTAAGCCAACTGAATCTCCAGCCTGTCTGCCAACCCCGCTGCCACGCAGTTTTTGGCAATATATCGCGCCATGTAGGAAGCTGAACGGTCAACCTTGGTGCTATCCTTGCCAGAAAAGCTGCCGCCACCGTGTCGGGCCATGCCGCCGTAGGTATCAACAATCAGCTTGCGCCCGGTGAGACCGCTGTCGCCCTGAGGACCGCCAATAACAAAACGCCCAGTAGGGTTGATGTGATAAACAGTATCCTTGCCCAGCATTGCCTCCGGCAGCACCTTTTTGATTAGCTTTTCTTGCAACTCCCGCCGCAGATCCTCGGTTTCGATCACCGGATCATGCTGAGCGGAAACCACCACTGCCGGGATATGGCAAGGACGCCCCTCGCCGTCATACTCCACGGTTACCTGCGCCTTACCATCGGGGCGCAGCCACGGCAGCTCGCCGCTTTTGCGGAGCCGCGCCAGCTCTTTGGTCAGAGCATGAGCCAGCATGATCGGCATGGGCATAAGTACATCAGTCTCGCGGCAGGCATAGCCGAACATCAAGCCCTGATCACCCGCACCGCCCACATCTACGCCGAGCGCAATATCGCTGCTCTGCTCGTCAATGTTGGTCAGCACGGCACAGGTGTCGGCATCAAAGCCCATCTGCGAGCCAGTGTAGCCGATCTCGCGCACGGTGTCGCGCACGATTTTAGCAATGTCTATGTAACCGTTGGTGGTGATTTCACCGCCCACCAGCACCATGCCGGTGTTGGTAAATGTCTCGCACGCCACGCGGGAATCAGGATCCTGCGCAAGCGCAGAATCCAGAATGGAATCGGAAATTTTGTCAGCAACTTTATCCGGATGACCTTCCGTCACCGATTCAGACGTAAAAATTCTGTTCATCAATCAATATCTCCTTAATTTTTCAGTTTATTATTGCTTGTCCAGTCTGGCGCGCACTGCATCCAGAATAAAATCCGCCGTTTGGCGCTTGCTTGCAAGCGGAGAAATCAGCTTGTCCCCCGCTGCGGTAAATATCGTCACCTGATTAGTGTCCACGTCGAAACCTGCATCGGCACGGCTGACGTCATTAGCTACCAGCATATCGGCGTGCTTTTTAACCAGCTTCTGCCGCGCGTATTCCTCCACATTATTGGTCTCGGCCGCAAAACCTATCAGCAATTGGTGCGTTTTTCGCCGGCCCAGCTCGGCCAGAATATCAGGGTTCTTCACCAGCCGCAGCACCATTTCGTCAATGCCGTCAGCTTTTTTCAGCTTCTGCGCCGCCGGTTCGGCCACACGGTAATCAGCTACCGCCGCTGCTTTGACCACCACGTCACAGCCGTCATAAGCGTCAAGACAGGCCGTGAGCATGGACGCCGCGCTGTCCACGGCTAAATACTCAACACCCGCCGGAGGGATCAAATTCGTATGTCCACTCACCAACAGAACCTGCGCACCACGGTCGCGGGCGGCCTCAGCAATAGCATAGCCCATCTTCCCGCTGCTTTTGTTGGTGATATAGCGTACCGGGTCGATTGGCTCAATGGTCGGCCCAGCAGTGACCAGAAATTTCAGCCCCGCCAAGTCCTGACTGGGCAACAACAAGCGCTGCAATTCTGCTTCTATAGCCGCTACTTCCGGCAGTTTTCCCTCGCCCACCGCGCCGCAAGCCAAATGACCGCTAGCAGGCAGCATAATGTGCCAGCCACGGTTTTTCAGCGTTTGAATATTCTGCTGCGTAGCAGGATTCTGGTACATATGCGTGTTCATGGCCGGGGCGATAAACAACGGACAGTTTGCCGCCAGAACAGCGGAAGTCAGCGCGTTATCCGCGATACCCGCCGCAATTTTCGCAATAGTGTTGGCAGTGGCCGGAATAACTGCAAAAAGGTCAGCATTCTGCACCGTATCAATATGAACAATGCCCCAGCCAGGGCCGCTCATAAACTCGTCCACCACTACTGGATGATGTGTCAGAGCCTGAAGCACCTGCGGCGCGATAAAACCCGCCGCGTTCGGAGTCATCATGCAATGCACCGACGCGCCGTTTTTGGTCAGCCAGCTGGCAATATCCGCCGCCTTATAGGCCGCGATACCGCCAGATATACCCAGAACAATTTTTTTGTTGGCAAACATTTGGTTTACTCTCCATTCCTGGTTTCCCAGGTGAGCTTATCATCGTCGATTTCATGCAGCGCCTGTGACACCGGATTGATTTTGCCAGAGCGGGTCAGCTCCGGCTCGTCGTTGGTGATTTGACGGGCGCGCTTGGCCGCGGCCACGATAAGTTCATATTTGGAATCTGATTTGGTTGCAATACTGTCAATATAAGGCTTGTTCATAATGACCTCCCATGAATATGAAAATTTTATTCCGACCGACGTCGCGCAATGATTTGGCGAATTTCGTCCACTGCGCGCTCCACTTCGTCGTTTACAACGGCATAATCATAATATTCTTTCTGGCTCATTTCATATGCCAAACATTGCTGGCGCTTGGCAATTTCTTCCGGCGATTCAGTCTCCCGCCCCACCAGGCGATGCAGCAGTTCCTGCTCGCTTGGCGGCTCCAGGAATACCAGTTTCGCGTCTGGCATCAGCTTCTTCACCTGCAACGCACCGTTAGTATCAATCTCCAGGATAACATCACGGCCATGTTCCAGCTGCTCCAGCACGAAAGGACGCAGAGTACCGTAATAATTGTCATATACTGTCGCCCATTCCAGAAACTCGCCGGCCTCAACCCGGCGCAGGAATTCCTCTTTGCTCAGAAAATAATAATGTACGCCGTCTATCTCGCCAGGACGGCGGCTGCGCGTGGTGGCTGAGACGGAATAAGCCAGAGACTTTTCCCGCGCTAAAAGCGCCTTGCACACCGTGCCCTTGCCCACGCCGGAGGGGCCGGATATAACATACAACGACGCCTTACTTGCCATCTTCCGCCACCTCCATTATACCCGAAACAGCACAACTGAAACGGTGGGATATGGTTTCCGGCTGAATGGGCGAAAGCACGATATGGCCGCTGTCCATCACCAGCACAGCGCGGGTGCGGCGGCCGTAAGTGGCGTCAACCAGAGCACCCCGTTCCTCTCGCGCCTCCTGAATAATGCGCTTGATCGGCGATGATTCCGGGCTCACAATGGCCACGACGCGCTCCGCAGCCACCATATTGCCAAAGCCAATATTGATCAGAGAAGTCACAAAACTGCCCCCTTTTAATCTGCCTGGCGTCTACTTCGCCAGACGCGCCAAAAGTTCTGTTTTCTGGCGGCTGCCCAAGCCCTGCACGCGGCGCACCTCGTCAATACCGACCTCCTGCATCAGCTTGGCGGCAGTTATCTTACCAACCTGCGGCAGACTTTCCAGCAGATATTTCACACGCATTTTGCCGATAATTTCATCTTCGGACTGTGCCAAAACATTTTCCAGTGTCAGCTTCCCTTCTTTAAGCTCGCGGCGCACTTCAGCGCGGCGGCTTCTCATTTGCTGCGCCTTTTGCAACGCCTTACCGCGTTCAGCGGCGGTCAGTTTCGGAATTGCCATAATCAAAACCTCTCTTACATATTGTACGTTTTTGCTACATAAGCAGTTCATTGCAGACGTTTTATTCGATGTTTTGAATTTGTTCGCGTATCTTTTCCAGCTCACTTTTGGCCTCAATAACCAGCTGGCTTATCTCCAGGCAGTTAGCCTTGGATCCGATAGTGTTGACCTCACGGTTAAATTCCTGTAGCAGAAAATCCAGCTTGCGCCCGCAGGGATCGTCTGATTGCAGCAGTTCGCCCAGCTGAGTCAAATGACTTTGCAGACGCACCAATTCCTCATTGATGCAGGCATGGTCAGCAAAATATGCCACCTCATTGGCCAACCGGGCTTCGTCCAGCGGCATTGCGCCCAACAGCTCTTCTATGCGCGCCTTAAGCTTTGCCTGGTAATCCTTAGCCAAATCAGCGGATAAAGTTTCAATACGGCTCACCAGACTTGTCACCCTATCACGGCGGGCTAAAAGATCGCAGGCCAAACGCTCACCCTCGCTCCGCCGCATAGCAGCCAACCCGGCCAAAGCCTCGTCCAGCGCCTGCATAAGCGCTGTCTCTGCCGCTGTCAAATCATCCTCCGGCGGCTGCAATGTGAATAAACCCGGTAGCCTAAGCAGGTCGCCGATGGTCAGCTGATAAGCGTTAATACCTGCGGCATCCGCCACTTCGCTGATCGCACCGGCATATGCGGCAGCCAGCGCTTTATCCGTCTTAAGACACGGCTCCGCGTCACCGATGACCTCCAGCTGGATATAAACGTCCACTTTGCCGCGCTCTGCCACGCCGCTAATCGCCTTTTTGATACTGCCCTCCAGCGTCAGCAGCAGGCGCGGAGCGTGCAGCGCCACCTCCAAATAGCGGTTGTTGACGGATTTTAATTCCACCGTTATTTTATAGCGATCATTCGCTGCCGTGCCGCGCCCAAAGCCTGTCATACTCTGCACCATCGGCTTCACCTCCTTTGCAGGGCATACCCCGCCTGATTAGCCTTTAAATATTCTAGGAAAATAACCTAATTTCCTGCTTAATGTGCAAATATTTTCCGTATTTGCGGCAAACGGCGCTTGTTTTTGCCTCTACTTTGCGTTAATATAATAAGGTATTATTTGCTAAAGGAGTCCGCTATGCCTTTTGATACCATAACCATGTGCGCGACGCTGGCGGAATGTGCACCGCTACGTTCCGGGCGAGTGACCAAAATTTATCAGCCTGACCGCTTTTCAGTACTGCTGCGTTGCTATACGGCTGTGGGTAATTTAAAGCTGCTGCTTTCCGCCCATCCGGTGGATGGCCGTTTGCAGTTATCTGAGCGCACATACGCCAACCCTGCCAAACCGCCGCTTTTCTGTATGGTTCTGCGGAAGCATTTGGAAGGAGCCAAAATCACTGCTTTCCGCCAGCCGCCAGGAGAACGCGTGGCTGAAATTGATTTTGCAGCGCGGAACGAAATCGGTGAAGCCACCAACCGTCGTCTGGTGCTTGAGGTAATGGGTAAGCACAGTAATCTTATCCTGCTTGACCCCGACACAAACTTGATCATCGACGCCGCCCGCCGCTACACGCACAACGTATCGCGCTACCGCGAGGTGTTGCCGGGATCCGTCTATTTGCCACCGCCCCGGAACGATAAGCCATATTGGCAGGATTTAAACGAGGAAGAATTTGCTTTGCGGCTGCTCAACGGGGATTTAACGCTTGCCCCTGCCAAACTGTTGCAAAACGAATTTTCCGGCCTATCCCCATATCTTTGCCGGGAGGTAACGATACGCGCAGGAATTGAAGATACCACCGCCGAAGAATTAGGCGAATATGAGATATCGCGTCTCTATGCCGCGTTAAAACAACTCGGCGAAATTGCTGCGAACGAAAATTTTTGCCCAGTACTTCTGGGTAAAGAACCTGATTGGCGCGATTACTACGCCCTGCCCCCGGCAAACGGCGCGCCGCACGCGGAATTCCCCAGTATGAGCAAGGCGCTGGATGCATTTTTCGACGCACGACAGGAACGGCAGGAGTTTGACGCCGCAAAAAAACGCCTGCAAAAACTGCTTACCCGCGAGCAGCAGCGCCTGCGTAAGAAAATCAAGCTGGAGCAGACAGACTATGCAAACGCGTCACAAGCCGAACAATATAAAAACGCCGGAGATCTGCTTTCAGCCTACCTGTATTTAGTACAGCCTGGTCAGACGGAAATCGAGCTGCCAGATTTCTACCAGCCGGAGCGTATGTTAAAAATCAAACTGGCGCCAGAGCTTTCCCCGTCGGAAAATGTCAAACGTTGCTTTCACCACTATAATAAGGCCAAAAATACCGAACGCCAGATCCGCCTGCAACTGGAGGCAAATTGCAACGAGCTGGACTATGTGGAAAGCCTGCTGATTGCGCTGGACGAGACTGCTAAGCTTTCGGAAATAACCTCTATTGAACAGGAAATGCAGGCAGCGGGATATCTGAAGCGACCGGAAGGCCGTTCGAAGCCAAAGGACAGCGCCACCAGCCTAGAACCGAAACGCTATCAAACCAGCGATGGTTTCCTCGTGCTGCTGGGGCGCAACAACCGTCAGAATGACCGTTTGACCTGCAAACTGGCCGAGAAAAACGACCTTTGGTTTCACACACAGAAAATTCCCGGCAGCCACGTAATTCTGCGCGCCGAGGCTGGTCGGGAATTCTCTGACCAGGCAATCAGCGAAGCGGCGGCGCTGGCCGCCCGCCACAGCCGCGCCAAGGAGGCAGACAAGGTTCCAGTGGATTATACCGCCGCCGCTAACGTGAAGAAGCCAAACGGCGCTAAACCCGGCATGGTCATCTACACTGGCCAGCAGACAGTTTACGTAACCCCGCGGGAACTTACCCCTGCCGAATAAATAACAGAAAAAATGCAGTCCGCCGTACGGCGGACTGCATTTTTTTGCCGAAACCGGTTGACAAACCAATTCAAACAGCGTATGATACAATTATCAAATGAATATTCGCTCATATGATAATTTGAACAAATATATGCAATGCAGAACTTAAGGAGGTTAGACAAAATGGCGCAGAAAACTTCACCGGCCGTCGAGTGCGGCTGCGGATACACGCATGAACACGAACACGAACACGAACC
>DVMH01000037.1 GCA_018715045.1 Candidatus Avidehalobacter gallistercoris | reverse complement strand
TCTTACTCTTCAGCGTTTTTCGCTGTTGCTTTCAAAAGAATCGAAAGGGTGCTTTTAGGCTCCCTTACTTCTCTTGCTTGAACTTGGCTGCTCACTATTTAGTTCTCAAAGACCTATCCTATCTTTAACGCTGTGCAGTCCGCACTACGCTTGGCTTTGCGGCACATAATGCCGACACCCGCTCAACAGGTGCTTTTATATAATACCACTCGCGGCAGGGATTGTCAACACCTTTTTTACGTTTTTTTTAATATTTTTTGAAAATATTTGTCAAATGCAGCAAAGCATCACCGGGTTTGCATTTTTCTGCTGTTTGCGTTAGAATATTTGATAACATTTATAATGGAAGGGTGTACGTCATGTCAATCCTTGCACTTAACAAGCTTTCGCTTTCATATATGGAAAAACCGGTGCTGGTCGATTGCACCTGCTCTCTTGCGCCCAAAGCCAAATGCGGACTGGTCGGAGTCAACGGCGCAGGAAAAACCAGCCTGTTTCGCCTGCTGACAGGTGAAATCGCCCCCTCTTCCGGCGAAATAATCACCCCCAAAGGGCTAAAAATCGGCATCATGGAGCAGGAATTGAAGAACCACCGCCATACGCTTCAAGGCGAGCTGTTCTCCCTGTTTCAACCCCTGCATGAGCTGGAGCAACAGTTAGAATATATCAACCGCCGGCTGCAAAATGCCAGCCTGACAGAACAGCAAGCGTTGATTGAGCAACAATTCCGGCTAAACGAAGAATATATCAACAGCGGCGGACTAACGTATCAAAGCCGTGTAAGAAGTACTCTGCTGGGTTTAGGTTTTAACACAGCAGATTTTGACCGTCCGCTCTCGGAGCTTTCCGGCGGGCAACGCAGCAAACTGGCGCTGGCCAAGCTGTTGCTCTCTGACGCCGACCTGCTGCTGTTGGACGAGCCGACCAACCATCTGGACATAGCGTCACTGGAATGGTTGGAGGATTTTCTGCGCTCGCTTAACACCGCCTTCATCGTTATCTCACATGACCGTTTTTTCCTCGACCGTGTAACGGAGCAAACGCTACACCTGCAAAATCACCACTTAAAGCTCTACAAAGGCAATTTCAGCGCTTTCAAACAGAAATACGCCCAGGCGCGGGAGGCGCAAATACGTGCCAATGCCAACCTGAACCGGGAAATCAGCCGAGTAGAGAACATTATCAAGCAACAGAAACAATGGAACCGCGAGAAAACTCTGATCACTGCGCACAGCAAGGAAAAACAAGTGCAACGTCTGCAAGCCCAGCTGTCTGAGGTAGAGCGCCAGCCACAGGAATTGACTTTTCACTTCTCCGCTGCTCCCGCTCCCGGCAACGATCTGTTGGAATTAGACGGTATAACGCAGCAATTCGGCCAAAAGACCCTGTTTGAAAAGCTGAACTTCCGTCTATATAAAGGAGAAAAAGTCTGTTTGCTGGGGCAAAACGGCGTGGGAAAAACTACCATCTTCCGCCTGATCATGCAGCAGTTTGCGCCCACTGCGGGCACAGTTACACTGGGAGCCGGGCTGAAGATCGGCTATTTCGACCAGGTACAGAAACTGGAGGATACGCAGGAAACACTGTTAGAGTATTTGCGCAACGCCTATCCTAAAATGACGGAAACTGAACTGCGCTCGTCGCTGGCCGCCTTTTTGTTCTATGCCGAGGATATTGAAAAACCCTGCGCCGTTCTCTCCGGTGGCGAAAAAGCACGGCTGGGGCTGCTGAAAATTTTGTTGTCGCAGCCCAATCTGTTGCTGCTGGACGAGCCGACCAACCATCTGGACATTGCCGGGCGTGAAGCTCTGGAAACCGCCCTTACTCATTTTGATGGAGCAATCCTCGCCATTTCGCATGACCGCTATTTTATCAACGCTTTGGCTGAAAAAATCGTCGTGCTGCATGATGGCAAACTGACCGAATACCCCGGCAATTATGCCTACTACCTGGAAAAACGCACAGAATTGGCCGCGCAACAGGAAATTTCTGCCGGCGCGCCATCCAAATCGGCAAGCGACAACAAGCTGGCCTATCAGGCACAGAAAGAACAGGCAGCCAAAAAGCGCCGCCTGCAAAGCCGCTTGCAAAAGCTGGAGGAAGCCATCAGCGCGCATGAAGCGGCCATTGCGGCATTAGAGCAGCAGCTTGACGATCCTAAAATTGCCAGCGATTATCAGCAGACCGCCAAGCTAAGCCAGGAGCTTGATGCAAAGCGCGCAGCGCTGGACAGTGATATGAACAATTGGGAGGAAACCGCGCTACTTTTAGAAAAAGATTAGCATTTTTCTTCTATTATAAGTTAAGTGATTTAGTCATGATTTTGGTTAGGCAATAAAAAGATAGTTGCCCGGCTTGTTTCCAACAGAAAAACACTCCCATCTTATAAGATCAGAGATAGCCCGAAATCAGCCCATACCGCTAGAAGAAATTATGCCAGTTTAACCTCTCGTTATCTGACATAAGTTCAAGATAATACCGCACCACTGCCAGCTGATTCAGCGTATCCTCCGGCTTCTGCTGCTCCAGATACGCCTGTAGGCTGACAAACGCCAGATCAATGTTCACTACGTCCTGATGATTCATCAAGCCCTGCCAAACGCCCCTTTTATCCTGCCAGACAGCGTAATCTGCCGCCAATTGCCGCCCGGCCTCGTTCCAGTTGCCGTCGCTGACCAGCGTTTCCATGCCGGCAAGTCCCTGCTGCAAGTCAGACGAAACGCCACGCACATAAAAACTCGTCCAAAAACAGAGCGCCAGCACCAGCACCGTCACCAGCAGCAAATATGCTGTTAGCCGTTTATTATAGGATAGCTTCATCATCGCGCCCCCTCGCTTTTCAAGCTGAATCCCTTTCCAGAAGCGGCTGGAGCAGTTTTTTCAGCGCCCTCACGCACCGGGGGAGGGCTGCCTGCCTCACCCTTACTCTTCAGCTGGCAAAAAATATGCCCCTGAAAGTCCACGCTCATAAAGAAAACGTCCGCCGGTCTGACAATACCGTACGCCAAGAGCTTTTTCCGGAGCCACGCCTCGTCATACCCGGTGTCCTTGAGATGCTCGCTCTGTACCACGCCGTCTACGATCAACATAACGGCAGGTATCTCATGCCCCACATGAAGCTCCAAATCGGCGGGCTGCACCGGCCTTTTATCCGCCCGCGGCAACACGCTCAACTGGCCGTTGGTTTCCATCAGCGCAAATTCCACCTCGGAGAGATCAAAAAAGCCCTTATAACGCAGCTGCTCCAACAGATCATTCACGTTAAGCCGCAGCTTGCGCATTTCCTCCTCAAGAATCTCGCCGTTCCGGATAACGAAGCTGGGCTTTCCACAAACCACGGCTCGAAAACGCTGGCTTTTCAGGTTTAAAAGCGCAATGCTGATTTGCAAAACAGTTATCGTTATGATCGGCAGCAAGCTGGAGAGCAGCGGCAACCCATTGTTCTGCACGCCAATAGTCGCCATTTCCGATATAATGAGTATTACCACCAGTTCAAACGGCTGGAGCTGTCCGATCTGGCGTTTGCCCATCGCCCGCATGGAGATCATCGTCACCAAATACAGCACCGCTGTACGGATAATTAACAGCAGCATATTTTCCTCCCGCTATGCCGCCCAAACGGGCGGTTTTTTCTGATTCAATGCCACTGCTTATTCTGCTACAGAGCAGAGCAGATTATGCGTTTTAATCCCGCGATATCATCAAATGTATAATTGCCGCCAAATCCCGCAGAATATTAGCCAGAAAAACCTGCCAAAGCGCAGGCATAAAGGAGAATATGCTATGTCAACCAAGCAAAAGCCAACCGGCCAGCAGCCGCCAAGCCCACATTCCGCGGCGGCAAAAATGCAGGCTCGCCAAAGAGAATATCAACAATTGCAAAAAAACAACCAGCCGCCACAGCATCTGCTGAAAAACTGCATCAACGCTTTCTGGACGGGTGGACTTATCTGCCTGATTGCTCAGGGCGTGCAGCAGCTGCTGCTGAGCTATGCTGATTTCAATGAAAAGACAGTAGGCGCGCCTACCTCGGCCATCATAATATTGCTCGCCATCATCTTAACAGCATGCGGCGTATATGACCGCATATCACAATTTGCCGGAGCAGGCAGCGCCGTGCCAATCACCGGTTTTGCCAACACCATGTCATCGGCCGCTATGGAATACCGCAGCGAGGGATTCGTACTGGGCGTGGGCGGCAATATGTTCAAGGTAGCGGGACCGGTCATCGTGTTCGGCGCGGTATCCGGCATCATCGTCGCTATCATCAAGGTGCTGTTTCTGGAGCTGGGAGGTGCGGGGCTGTGAGCGTAAATTTGCAAGGACGCCAGACATGGCTGTTTAACCCCGCGCCGCTGCTGTTAGGCACAGGCTCCGTCGTCGGCAAGCGCGAGGGTGACGGACCCCTCTCGTCTGATTTTGACGTTATTCATAAAGACCCGTACCTCGGCCAAAAAAGCTTTGAAATGGCCGAGCAAAAATTTATTGAAGAAGCCTGCAATCTGGCCGTGCGCTGGGCCAATGTAGGACGCGACGAGATAAACCTCCACTTTTCAGGAGATCTGCAAAACCAAATAACCAGCAGCAGCTTCACGGCGCGCAGCTTGGGGATACCGTATTTCGGCCTGTTCGGCGCCTGTTCCACCTCTGTGGAGAGTATGCAGCTGGCGGCGCTTGCCGCAGCTAGCGGCGGAGCCAGGCTAGCCCTCGCGTCCTCCGGCAGCCACACTAACGCGGTGGAAAAACAGTTCCGTTATCCCAACGAATATGGCTCACAGAAAAACGAGACCACTCAGATAACGGTGACAGGTGCAGGCGCAGCAGTAATTGCCGCGCCGGATTTTCTCCCTGCGCCGCCACCAGATCAAATCCGTATAACCAGCGCCACTGTGGGGCGCATAGTTGATTTGAACGTTACTGATCCATTCAATATGGGAGCAGCCATGGCGCCTGCCGCCTGTGACACACTGCTGGCGCATTTTAAGGAACGCGGCGTTCGCCCCGATTACTATGATTTGATACTGACCGGCGATTTAGGCCGAGTAGGCAGCAACCTGTTGGTTGACTTACTGACTAACGCAGGAACGTTCATACCCCAAAAGCAGTTGAACGATGCAGGCAAAATGATTTTCAGCGACGAGCCCAAGAACCTGGCCGGCGGTTCCGGCTGTGGCTGCATGGCGGTCACGGCCTGTGGCCATATCCGGCGGGAGATCGCGCGGGGCAAGCTGAAAAAGGTGCTGCTTGTAGCTACAGGGGCGCTGCTCTCGCCGCTCACCACCCAACAGCAGGAAAGCATACCCGGCATCGCGCATGCTATTAGCTGGGAGGTGTTTTAAATGTGGATTAATTTTGTTTGGGCGTTTCTGATCGGCGGCTGCTTCTGCGTAATCGGCCAGATATTAATGCAGAGATTTAAGCTGACGCCGGCGCATACCATGGTCAGCTTCGTAGTGCTGGGCGCTGTGCTGGGCGGGCTGGGCTGGTATCAGCCGCTTGTCGATTTCGCTGGCGCCGGCGCAACCACGCCGATAACCAACTTTGGCAACTCGCTGGTGCAGGGCGCGCTCACCGAATATGCTACTAACGGCTGGATCGGTCTCTTAACCGGTATTTTCGAAGTGACAGGCGCTGGCGTTTCCTCCGCCATCATATTCTCTTTTATAGCTGCCCTGTTCTGCAAACCCAAATCATAAGATAAATAAGCGAGGCTATTAAGCCTCGCTTATTTATCTTATGCGTTCCTTATTTCATTTGTTCCGCCAGCCAGACAATTCTGCAGGCCAGTTCTAACTCTTCCAGGCGGTACAATGCCTGCCGCATATCCGCACCCCAGCAGACCGGGCCATGCGCCGCCATCAACGCGCCACGAGAGTCTGCCGCCGCCTGTCCCACCTGTCTGGCCAGCTCAATGCTTCCCGGCGGCGCATAAGGCAGCAGCGGTATCTCGCCCAAACATTCAGTCACCTCGGCCAGCTTACAACCGGAAAGCCCCCGTCCGGCCAGAGCAAACGCCGCAGCATACGGCGCATGGGCATGAATAACCGCTCTCATCTCCGGATCATGCTGGTAAACCATCAAATGCAGCGCCCATTCCGAGGTTGGACGCAAACGACCGGAAAGCACATCACCCTGCATATCAACCAGCACCAACATATCAGGCAAAAGTTCGCCTTTCGATACCCCGGTCGGCGTCAGCAGCACCTCGTTTTCATTAAGACGCACACTCAAATTGCCGTCGTTTCCTGCCACCAAGCCCGTCTGATAAAGCCGCGCCCCTGCTGTTACAATGTCTGCCGCCGCCCGTTCATATGTTATAGGTTTCATGCTGCACCTCATTTACCAAACACCGCTGCCAGATTTTTTGCA
The DNA here is from genome assembly GCA_018715045.1 of Candidatus Avidehalobacter gallistercoris. Lineage (GTDB taxonomy): Bacteria > Bacillota > Dehalobacteriia > UBA4068 > UBA4997 > Avidehalobacter > Avidehalobacter gallistercoris. The sequence continues at coordinate 12,071 of DVMH01000037.1, read as the reverse complement.
AACGGCGGTTTAATAACGCCCCGGTCGGTAATAATTGCACTGATACGCTTGGCCGGAGTCACATCAAACGCCGGATTAAACACATCGATTCCCGCAGGCGCCATCGGCTGCCGGAACCAAAGCTCGGTAACCTCTGAAGGGTCGCGGTTTTCCACCACGATGTCACTGCCAGACGCACAAGCCAGGTCGATCGTCGAACCGGGTGCAGCCACATAAAGCGGTATACCAAAGCTATCGGCCAAAATTGCCAGCCCGCTGGTGCCAATTTTGTTGGCGGTGTCACCGTTGGCGGCGATCCTGTCCGCTCCCACGATAACCGCATCCACCCAACCCTGCGCCATCACCGCCGCAGCCATGTTATCGCAGAGCAGCGTCACGCCGATGCCGGCCTGATTAAGCTCCCATGCGGTCAGGCGCGCACCCTGCAGCAACGGCCTCGTCTCATCCACAAAAACGCGTATATCCTGCCCTTGCTCCTTCGCCAGATAAAGCGGAGCCAGGGCCGTGCCATACTGCACCGCCGCCAGCCGCCCTGCATTGCAGTGCGTCAGCACAGAACGCACACCAGCAAGCAGCGGCAGCCCCGCCTCACCGATTGCCCGGCAGCAGGCCACGTCTTCATCTGCTATGGCCTCGGCCTCCACCAGCAAAGCCCCCTTTATGGTCAGCGGGTCATACTGCTTGTTTTGCAGCACCACCTGCTTCAAACGCTCCAGAGCCCAGCTCAGATTTACCGCCGTCGGGCGCGCCGTCGCCAAATAGGCTTTCATGCGGCAGAACTGCTGATAAAACTCAGCAAAATCTTTGGCGCGGATATTGGCCGCTGATACTGCCAGTCCAATAGCCGCCGCCACGCCAATCGCCGGCGCACCGCGCACTGCCAGCGTCCGGATCGCCTGCCAAACCTGCTCGATCTCGTCCAGCTCCAGCCAAACCACACTGTTAGGCAGCATATTTTGATCAATGATACGCAGCTTGGTGCCGCTTTTGTCCAGTGAAACCGTACGGAAATCGTTTTGCTCCGTCATGGCGCCCCCTCCTTTCAGTTTAGGAATACATGATTATGATCGCGTCGGGCGCAATTTCCTGAATATAGCCACTCAAATCAGCAATATCAAAATAGCGCAGATCAACCATATACAGCTTATCCGCCGCTGTGGCCAGAAAAGCGCCAAACGGCAACGAATACGAATCCTTAATGATCAGCAGAGTCGCGCCGCTGTCATTGTTCAGATTATCCGCCAGCACCCACGGATAATCCTTGCCCCAATATGCGCCGTAGCGGTTGGTGTAAACGTCGGGGTCGGTCAGCATGGTCTGATCAAGCAATACGTCGTCGAAACCGCCGTCTTTTTCCACCACCTCTCCATCCTGCTCTTTCAGCTCCACATGGAAATCCGTCTCAAAAGCCGGGGTCAATAGAGTAAAATCGTCCAGCCCACCGTAAAAACGCCCCACGCGCCGCCCCTGGCTGCCGAGGAAGTTTTGCTGCCAGCTTGTTGCTTCCCAGTTTGCCTCGTCCAGATAGTAATCATTCGCGTCCAAACCCAGATCCAGCAGTTCGTTCAGCTTGGCCGCCGTGCGCCCTGCCGCCCAAAATGCCGTCTCCACCCGCCAATGGTGGTCGGTGCGGTAAAAAAGCGCATCTCTGTCCAGTTCATCTGCCGCAGCGGCCTCCCGCAAATCCAGATATGGAACGCCCGCAGTTAAGATCGCCTCTTTAATGTTTGCCGCATTAACCGCTGTTTGGTCATTTAGGGTAGGCGGAAACTCGGTGTATCCCTCGATATATTTTGTAGGTGGCTGCACGTATAGTATAGGCACGCCCAGCGCCTGGTAAGCCGCAATATTCTGTACAATGGGCTTAAGCTCGGCCGCGAAAGTGATGAATTGCAGCCAGCCATGGTTATCCTTCACCACAGAGTAAGAATACTCGGTGTCGCGCACAAAATGCTTGCCATACACACGAGCGGCCAGTCCATCCAGCTCCACCAGCTGCTCCTGCAGGATAAGCTCGCTCGCTGCGTCCGCCGACCAACGGGAGATCAGCGTCTCCAGCTTGTCTGCCGCCGGCGTCTGGCAGTTAGCCTGCACCCAGGCAATCTCGCCCCAAAAGGTGTCAAAATGCAGCAGAAACGTGCCCGCGCCCAGTCCGAACAAAATCAGCAGAAAAGCCGCCGGCAGAAACAGCCGTCGCTTTACACCAGCTTGCTGGTTTTCCTTATTATTCATATGATCCGCCATGCGGTGCGCCTCCTCTCCACCGATTTAATCAGAAGTTAAAATAGATGAACGGGTTATAACTCCCTTTAGCCAGCGCGGCCAGCGCCAGCAAAAATACAAGCAGCAAAAAGCAATCGCGCACAATGCCGAACGCCCTGCCGCCAAGTGCGGTCTGTATTCCAGGCAGTTTATGCAAAAACCAGGGCAGCACCGGGGTTGCTGCCAGCGCCGCCAGCACCAGTTGCACCTTGTTTTCGCCGAATTGATACCAAAATGTCTCGTCCGTCAATGGATTGCCGAAAATACCGAACATCGAGCCCAGATATTCACCTGCCGCCGCAATATCCGGCGAGCGAAACAGCACCCATCCGCAAATAACGATAAGCAGCACCAGCAGATTGCTGAGCAGCGGCACTTTTGGCAGTTGCCTGGACAGGCCTGTCAGCTTTTCAATCACTAAAAAGCAGAAGTAATACAGCCCCCAAGCCACAAACGTCCAATTCGCACCGTGCCAAAGCCCCGTCAGCAACCAGACGGCCAGCAGATTCAGCACCTGCCGCCCACGCCCGTGGCGGTTACCGCCCAAAGGAATATACACATAATCACGGAACCAACTGGAAAGCGACATATGCCAGCGCCGCCAGAATTCTGTTATGCTGCGGGAAATATACGGATAGTTGAAGTTGGGCAGAAAATGGAACCCAAACATACGGCCAAGACCTATGGCCATATCGGAATAGCCGCCGAAATCAAAATAAATTTGCAGCGTGTAGGCGACCGCCCCAATCCACGCCGCCCCCACAGAGATGGTTGCGTACCCCCCATCATCGAAAATTTTATCCGCTACAATGGCAAAATTATTGGCCAGCAGCACTTTTTTCGCCAAACCAATGATGAACAGGTCAATGCCGCTGCAAAAATCACGCCAGTTCTCCTGCCGGCCGCCGATCTCGGCCGCGATTGTGTTATAGCGAACAATGGGGCCGGCGATCAACTGTGGGAACAACGAAACATAAAGCCCCACATCCAGCAAATTGCGCTGCGCCTTAGCCTCGCCGCGGTAAACGTCAATAACATAAGACATACCCTGAAACGTGAAAAACGAAATACCGATAGGCAGCACCACCTGAGGCACAGGAAGCGCCAGCCCCAACGCTCCGTTCAGGCTGGCTGCGATAAATCCCGCGTATTTGAACACGCCGAGCAGCCCCAGATTGAACACCAGCATGGCGCACATAACCACGCGGCCAAGTCCTGTTCCCCGGCGACCATCCGCCAGCAGGCCAAGCATGTAGTTCCCGGCAATACAAAACAGCATTAACAGTACGTAAACCGGCTCGCCCCAAGCATAAAAGCCCAGGCTCATCAGCAGCAAAAAACGGTTCTTCAGCCTGCGCCCCGGCAACAGATAATACAGCAGCAGAACAAGAGGCAGAAACCCGCACAAAAATTCAATACTGGAAAATAACATCGAATTCCCTCCGCCAATTTGGTAGGCTTCACACGAAATCAATTATATTTTACACGCAAACCGGCGGAATTACAACAGTTTTTGCCAAAAGCTCACCGGTAAAGCAAAAGGCCGGGCAGAAAGCCCGGTCTTTGCTGGTTATTTGTATAGGATTTGGTTGTAATGATGAAAAGTTTCAAATAAAAGTTTGTTCAGAAAAGTTTGCAAAAAAGAATCAAAGGGTTCAATCGTAAAAGTCAAAGCCTTAAAAAATTAATCTCTTGCCGGCCTCACCTCCTGTCATATTTTTACGCTCTATACACTCACAAGCTACGAGTATATATTAACCCGGCAATATAAACTCTTTGTTAACGCCAGCCAAAATCAACCTGAAATTTGGCAAAATTTACACAAAATTTTACGCAAAAAAGCGCCTGCCTCCTGTTAATGAGACCAGGCGCTCCCGCGTTTTTAGTTCTCTAGCCCTGAAGTTCGCGCCCCTCAAAGGCCACACGCCGCTTCAAATCCTGCATCAAATCGGCAAACTGCTGCATATCAAGGCTTTGCGCACCGTCGCACAGCGCCTCTTTCGGGTTATTATGCACCTCTATCATCAGACCGTCCGCACCCGCCGCAATCGCCGCGCGGGAAAGAGGTTCTATCATCCACGTATTGCCTGCCGCGTGGCTGGGGTCGATGATAACGGGCAGATGCGTCTGCCGCTTTAACACCGGCACAGCGGAAATATCCAGGTTGTTGCGTATACAAGTTTCAAACGTACGAATGCCGCGCTCACAGAGAATAACGCGCTCATTGCCACCCGCCAGGATGTATTCCGCGCTCATCAGCAGCTCTTCAATAGTATTAGCCAAGCCCCGCTTCAGCAAAACCGGCTTATCACAATGCCCCAAAGCTTTCAGCAGACGGAAGTTCTGCATATTCCGCGCTCCCACCTGGATAATATCCACATCGGTAAAATCATCCAGCTGATCCTCGCTCATAATCTCAGTCACGATTGGCAGCCCCGTCGCCTTTTTGGCGGCAGAAAGCAGGTGTAAGCCTTCTGCCTCCAACCCCTGGAACGAATAGGGCGAAGTACGCGGTTTAAACGCGCCGCCGCGCAGAAACGCCGCGCCGCTGGCTTTCACAGAAGCCGCCACCGTCTCCATCTGCGGCTGGCTCTCCACCGAACAGGGGCCGGCAATCACGGCAAAATATCCTGCGCCAATCTTGCGGCCGCAAACCTCCACCACAGTGTCCTGCGGGTGAAAGCGGCGGTTGGCCGCCTTGTAAGGCTCAGATATGCGGCGCACATCGGCCACTACCTCGTTGGCCAGAACCTGCTCCATATCAACGTGAGCCACATCGCCCACCAAACCCAATATCGTGCTGCTTTCGCCTTGACTGAAGTGGATCTTCAGATCCTGCGCCTCAAAATCCCTGATCAGCTGTTGCACCTTTTGCTCAGGCGCCTGCGGTTTCAAAATAACAATCATTTCCTACCATTCTCCTTTGCTAAAAACAATTTGGTTTTGCTATCTACCATGCTACGTTTCAGCCGATTACCCAGCTGAATATATATACTTTAACTCTTTTTCGGGTGTTTGTCAATACTAACAGGCATGTTATTATTTGTCAGATGTTTATTCCACCCAAGGCACACAAAGTTTAAAAGCGCAAAAATGCGTCAGATACGCGAAGCGGGCTTGTGCGGCAAGCAAGCTGTAATGAAAGACGCGTCGCGAGCCAAACAAGCACACGACAAAGCAGATGGCGTGCTATTGCGTTTTTGAACAAAGCTTGTCCAGCAACACAAAAATACCAAAGCCTGCCATTCCGCCAAGAAAGTTCATAATAACATCGTCAATATCGGCGCTGCGCCCGATAAAATACTGCACCACCTCGATCAACACCGTTGTAGCGAAGACGATGCCCGCCGTAACGCGCAAGCGCCGCAAACGCTGTCCGGCCAGCGGCAGCAGCAAACCCAACGGCACAAACATCAGCACGTTCAGCATAAGCTGTTCCAGCATCTTGGCCGCGCCCATTTCATAAACTTCCGTCAGCCATACAAACGGGCGCAGATTATAAAAATGATATGGCACCGGGAATTGCTCCGGCAGCCACCAGAAGACCGTCAGATAGAGCAGCGAAAGAAAATAGCCCACCAACGCATAGCGCACCAAATGCGCAGTCCATGGCCGCCGCATCCCCTGCCGCCGCTGCCATAACACCACCGGCAGATAAATCAGCGCCGCCAGCACCGCCACCACAGGAAAAATGAACAGAATATACCCCGCAAGCAATTACAATTCCCCCAATTCACAAATATACACAAGCCTGCCGCCGCCTGCGGTCAAAGCTTTCCTATCACATTATTACTTTTTTTTACAACTCAGCAATCAATTCGGCCTCAATCAAAGCCCCCTTGGGAAGCGCGGAAATTTGGACACAGGAGCGTGCTGGATAAGGCTCGGTAAAATACTCCGCATAAATATCATTCACCACGCCGAAGTTAGCCAGATCCGTCAAAAATACTGTAGTCTTGACCACGCTGCCGAAATCTGCGCCGGCAGCCTGCAAAACCTGCTTCAGGTTTTCAAATACCTGCCTGGCCTGCGTCTCAATGTCTGCCCCGGCCAGCTCGCCCGTCGCAGGATCGACAGGCACCTGCCCGGAGGCATAAAGCATACCCCCAGCCGCAATGGCCTGCGAATATGGCCCCAGTGCTGCGGGTGCTTTATCGGTTACTATCCGTTTTTTCGTCATAAAAATCACTCCTTAATAAGAATTATCTTAAATTATATCACGCCGTGGTCTTTTTGGCAACGCTGTGCTTTTTAGCAGTACTCCGGCGATAGCGCCGCTGCTCTGCCGGAAACTGCATACGCCGGGTGGAAGTGCGGCAGTCTCCCACCAAAAAATCCACATAGCGCCGGATACTTGCCATAAAAACGTCGCGTTCCATGCGGCCGTCAGCAATAGCAGCAAGCCCTTTTTCCCATTTGCCCGTTGTCTCAGGCGATTTCAGCGGATCGGGCACCACTGCCACCAGTTTTTCGCCCTTTTCGGTGGGCGTCAGCGTCTTTCCCTGCCGCTTAATATACCCCACCGTCAGCAACCGCTCAATAATAGCCGCGCGTGTAGCCGGAGTACCAAGTCCACTATCTTTCAGCTGCTCTTTGAGCACCTCATCCTCCACAAAACGCCCCGCATTCTCCATCGCAGAAAGCAGCCCTGCCTCCGTATATGGCTTTGGGGGTTGAGTTTTCTTCTGCGCCGCTTTCGCCTTAGTCAGCCGCACCGCTTCGCCCTCGGCGAGATTCGGCAAATCCTGCTCCTCTTTCGCGTCAGCTTTGGACTTCCTGGCCGGCTTAGCCGCTTCCTGCTGCTCCTGCCTGCGCAAGTCGTCATAAAGTGCCGTCCAACCGGACTGCAATTCCTCCTGCCCCTTGGAGATAAACTGCTCTTCCGCTGCCACAGTCAGCACTCGGGTGGAGGCATAACGGTGTGCAGGGTAAAATACAGCCAAAAAGCGCAGCGCCACCAGCCGAAACACCCGCCATTCGTCCGGCGTCAGGTTGTCCACACGCAGCCGTCCCTCGGTGGGAATAATTGCATGATGATCAGTCACCTTGCTGTTGTCGATAACCCGTTTTCCCGGCCTGGGCAGTGAACCCTGCGCCACCAAAGTTCCCGCCGCCTGCTCAAATTGCGGCAGCGCCGCAAGACTTTTCACCCGGCCTGCCAAGCGCGGCAGCAAATCGTCGGAAAGATAGCGGCTATCAGTGCGGGGATAAGTCAGCAGCTTACGCGTTTCGTAAAGACTTTGCGCCAAATCCAGCGTTTTCTGCGCTGAAAAACCATAACGCTTATTGCAGTCGCGCTGCAATTCCGTCAAATCATAGAGCAGCGGCGGCGGTTGGCTTTTTTCCTCGCGCTTCACGCTTTTCACAATGCCGTCCGCGCCCTTAAGCTTAGTCAGCAGTGCGTCCGCGTGTTCTTTGCACGGCAAGCGGGAATTGCCTTTCGCATCCTGCCAAAGCCCCCAATACGCGGCGTTTTCACCGGAAAAATCGGCCCTGACCTCGAAATATTCTTCCGGCTGAAAGGCTGCGATCTCAGCGGCTCGCTGCACGATGATGGCCAAAGTCGGCGTCTGCACCCTGCCAATCGAAAGCAGCGCGTTATATTTCAGCGTATAGGCACGGCTGGCATTAATACCCACCAGCCAGTCCGCCTCCGAGCGGCATCGTGCCGAAAGATACAGCAAATCGTAATCCGTGCCGGGGCGCAGAGCCGCAAAACCCTCTTTAATCGCCTTGTCCGTCATGCTGGATACCCACAACCGCTGAAAGGGCTTTTGGCAGCCGCAAATCTGATAAATATAGCGGAAAATCAGCTCACCCTCGCGGCCAGAGTCTGTCGCGCAGATAAGGCTTGACACATCGCGTCCGTTCATCAGTTTTTTCAGCACAGCCAACTGACTTTTGCCGCCGGGCGCAGCTGTAAGCTTCATCACCGGCGGCATGATAGGCAGCGTGTCAAACGCCCATTTTTTCAGCGCCGGGTCATATTCCTCCGGGGCAGCCAGCTGCGCCAAATGCCCCACCGCCCACGACACGATATATTCCTCTCCGATCAGGCACCCGTCGCCGCGCTGCTTACAGCCCAGCACCCGGGCAATATCCCGCCCCACCGAAGGCTTCTCCGCAATCACCAGGATTTTTGCCAAGTTATTTCTCCTTAATATTCGTAAACAACAATACTTTTGCATTTTTTGGTATCAAACTGGTATCAGTATACCGCAGGCAGGGGGCGAAATGCAATCCCCCTTTATTCCTCGCCGTGCAGGCTCTCCAGGCGGCGCACCATTTCCTCCTGACGCGAGGGAAAAAGATGAGCATATCTGTAGGTGATATCAATGCTCTCATGCCCAACACGGTCGGCAATCGCCACAGCGGAAAAGCCCAAATCTATCAACAGGCTGATATGACTGTGACGCAGGTCATGGATACGGATCCGCTTAACGCCGGATTCTGCCGCCCCGCGCCGCATTTCGTCATGCAGCCGCTTCTTGGTAAACGGAAAAATACGTGCGTCGGGCGGTGTTTTCTGCTTTGCTAAATATGCCCGCACCTCTTCGGCCAGAAAAGGCGGCAACTGAATAATGCGTATACCCTTGGGCGTTTTGGGTTCGGTAATAAAATCGCGCTGGTTCAGCCGTTGATACGATTTGCTGATGGAAACAGCTGGCCGCGACAAATCAAAATCGGCCGGAGTCAGTGCCAACAGCTCGCCCACGCGCATACCGCACCAATAAAGCAGTTCGAAAGCCAGATAAGAATGCTCCCGCCCCTGCATGGTTACGATAAAACGACGGTATTCTTCCTGCGTCCAAAACTGTATTTTGCGGCTGCTTTCCTTGCCCATACTGCCCGCCAACGCCGCCGGGTTGGATTTAAGACCATAATAGAGCACGGCATGGTTGAACACGGCGGAAAGCTGATTGTGCATAGCGCGCAGATAGGTGGGGGCATAAGGCTCCCCCTCCGGGCTGCGATAACTCAGCATCTCGTTCTGCCAGGCGATCACATCATGAGTTTCAATCTCTGTCAGCTTTCTCCGCGCGAAGAACGGCAGCAGCTTGGTGTCGATGATTTGAATTTTGCTAACCCAGGTGCTTTCCCTGAGGCGCCCCCGCTTGTCCGCCAGATAAAGCCGCACAAAATCGCCAAACTCCATATCCGGGTCGGCAGACTGGCGCAGCAGAAACTCGCGCTCCCACGCCAACGCTTCTTTTTTGCTGGCAAAACCGCGCTTCATCTTGCGTTTGTGCTCGCCCTGCCAGTCATCATAATAAAACGAAACAAACCATGTGCCCCGTGCGTCATCTTTGTAAGCCGGCATGATACCACTCCTTTTTTCGACTTTTTTCTATGATAATCGTTGGCACGCCAAATTTCAAGTATCAATTAAGTATCACACATTGTTAGAAATGTTTTTTTATAGCTGAAATCAAGCCGTTTCAGCCGTGTTATATGCCCATTGGGTTACAACGACAACCTGACCGGCACCTGGCCCGTTAACTATGTTACTCAGGCCAACAAGGTTGGTATCCTGGACGACGTAACCGTAGTTGCCTCCGCTGCTGCAAAGCGCGCTGACGTTGTGGTTATGTTGGACGACACTCTGGACACCAAGATGGTTACCTATGATAAGGACACCAACGAGTTCGTTGACAAGCAGACGACCATTCAGGGCGAAGCAACCAACATCACCCTGCTGGCGGACTCTTTCAAGGGCACTTATTATGAATACGATGAATTTGACGCTGTAGACCAGGTTCGTGACGCTGCGAAAGAACAGCTGAACTGGACTATTGGTACTCTGGCAGCTGGTCAGGGCACCCCGGCTTACGGCAGCACTCTGATCATCGACAAGGACACCAAGGTTTCCTACAACGGCGGCGACCTGTTTGATCTGGAAGGTCATCAGGGCAACGTTTACTTCGTGAAAGACGGCGACAAGTACTATGCCCGTTTCATCGAAGTAGAATCCTACACCAAGCTGGTTTCCGATCAGCCGACTGAGGATGGCAGCAAGATTAAGGTTGGCAGCACCAGCTACAACGCCACCAAGGATGTTGCTCTTTCTGACAACGTTAAGAATGGCTCCAAGAACAGCAAGTATGTTCTGTACTTCAATGACGACGACCAGGTTTACATGGCCAAGTCTGATAAGGATTTCTCTGAGAAAGCTTACTATGTTAAGTCCGTCAGCACCAACTCTGTTAAGCTGGTTGCCGGCGTAAAAACCACCACCGTCAGCATGAAAGACGGCGACACCCTGATTTGGAACGGCGAAGAATTTATTGCTCCTTCTGAATTGGATGCCGGCGACGCTGTAATGGAAATCACCAAGAACGACCTGTATGTTCTGGTTGATGAAGCTACCGGCGAGCTGAGCAAGGTCAATGCTACTAAGGCTACCATCGGCGGCAACAGCTATGTTTATACTGCTGATGCATATCTTGACGATGAATTTGAGGATGCAGGCATTACCGACGATGAGGTTCTGGGCAACAACGTGAAGTTCATCCTGAACAAGGATAACTCTATTGCGGCTATCCTGGTTGACGATACCTCCACCGGCACCAAGCTGTATGGTATTATCATCGATATCGGCGGCAACACCAGCAGCCTGGCCAACAAGACCGACACTCTGACCATCTTCACCGCTGAGGGCAAGAATGTAACCTATGATCTGGATTTGACAACTTCTGAGATCGATGATCTCAAGAAAGCCGGCAAAGGCATGGCCAAACTGGTGGAATATGAGCTGAACAAGGATGGCGAGCTCGACGAGATCACTGTTATTGACGGCACCGGTTCTGATCAGGGCGCACTGATTGCCAGCGAAGGCGATGAGGTTGAGGTTAAGAACAACGCTTATCTGGTTGGCAACGGCAATACTGTTACCCTGGCCAGCACGGCTGTAATCTTTGAGGTTGGCGTGGACGATGGCGACATCGACCCGACTGTAGTTACCCGCTCTTCCGTTCTGGGTGGCGGCGACTTCGCTCCCACTAAATTGGATGAGGTTACTGGTGCGGGCGGCGTATCCGGTACTGGTGCTGATGTAGCAGCTTACTGCGTATACGTTACCAACAGCAACGGCGCTGCCAAGGCTCTGGCTTACACCGATGCTGACACCAGCAAATATCATTATGGCGTAATTGACAGCTATAACTTCAAGAACTCTGATGACAACAACAACATCAGCTTTGTTGACGGCGACACCTATGAGCTGAACAATCCTGGTTTCAGCGCTAAGGATGATGACCTGGCTGTTTACACGATGAGCGGCTCCAAGGTTAATATGGAGTTTGCTTATGGCAATGATAGCGATATGCGCGGCAAGACCATGGAGGTTAAGGGTTACACCGAAGGTCTGATGACGTTCGATACTGAAATGACTGTTGACGTAGCAAAGAACACGACTGATCATCCCAACAAGAAGTATGACACGATCATGACTGACAACGACACTGTGGTTTATGTAATCGATGCTTCTTCCGGCGATTATGTTCTGGGCGAGCTCTCCGATATCGCCAAGGGCGCGTATGTATTCGTTCCTGTAGTTGATAAGGACGACTATGCAGACATCGTAATCGTGGATGAATACACTGATTATGACGCTGACTATACGGTTAGACTGCAGTTTACTGCTGCTGATTTCGTAGTTGAGCCGGAGTTGGATGAGACTACGGCTAAGTATGGCGACAAGGTTACTCTGACCATTGCTGAAGAGAATTTCACCGATAAAGAGGGTGGCGCTGTTACTATTAAGGTTGACGGCGAAGAAATCGAAGCTCCGGACTCTGGCGACTACACCG
>DVMH01000036.1 GCA_018715045.1 Candidatus Avidehalobacter gallistercoris | reverse complement strand
CGGAACGCTGTTGCAGCCGCAGATCATTCATCACATTACCGATAATTCAGGCAATGTGGTGCAGGAATATGAGCGCAAAGAGGTGCGTCGCGTCGTTTCCGAGGAGGTGGCCAACGAAGTCTGCCTGATGCTGGAAAACGTGGTCAACAAGGGCACCGGCTCCAAGGCATATGTAGACGGCTATCGTGTCGGCGGCAAGAGCGGTACTGCGCAGAAACCAGGCCCCGGCGGTTATCAGGATGGTAAATATATAGCTTCGTTCTGCGCGGTGGCTCCAGTGGACGATCCAAGGGTGGTCATGCTGGTTATGATTGACGAACCGAGCGGCGCGCTCTATCAGGGCGGTCAGGTGGCGGCGCCGGTTTTGCAGAAAATTATGGCTGATACTTTGCGTTACCTTGGCGTGGTGTCGCAGGTGACGGAGATCAAATCCGATAAAATCCAGGTAAAAGTAGAACAGCAGACTTCTGTGCCGGACGTGAGCAATCTTTCCGTGGAGGAGGCTAAAAAAGTTATTGGTGTAGCCGGGCTGGAATATGAGCTGGATGGTACCGGCGTTTACGTAGGCAGCCAAACTCCCGCAGCTTTCAGTCAAGTGCCTGTTGGCACCAAAATACTGCTGAAAACGGTTGGAAGTACTACGGACGACAATGTCACTGTGCCGGATCTCACCGGCAAATATGTGCGCGAGGTGGCGGAGATTCTGAACGCTATGGGGCTCAAAGTTAAAACGGAGGGCAGTGGCACGGCGTTTGAGCAAACCCCTGTGCCAGGCGCTAAACTGAAGCGCGGCGATGTGGTCACCGTGCAGTTTAAGGAAGAAAACGCGGCGGACGGCCAGATTGAGCCGTATTAAGCCGGGGATATAGATTGGAGGAGTTGCGATGAGGTTGAGAGATATTGCGGTTTATCTGGGTATCGATCCCGAAACTGTGCCGGATATCCGGGTGAAAAATTTACAGTACGATTCGCGCACGGTGCAGCCAGAGGACGTTTTCATCGCCCTTGTCGGCACAAACGTGGACGGCCATGATTATATTGAGCACGCGGTGGCCAACGGTGCGGTGGCCGTGATTGCCGAATATGCACCGGAAAGTGTTGCGGCGCATACACCGGTGCTGGTAGTAAAAGACACGCGCGAGGTCATTTCTCTTTTGGCAGAGCTGCTTTATGACTTTCCGGATAAGAAGCTGAACATACTGGGCGTTACTGGCACTAACGGCAAAACCACAACGACCAATCTTGTGCGTTACCTATGGCAGAAGCGGCGCGTTAAATGCGGCCTTATCGGCACTATCTGTAATTACTGCGGCGAGCGAAAACTTCCTGCCGGAGCCACCACGCCGGAGCCGCTGCACCTGGCGGAGCTGCTATCTATGATGGTTGAGGACGAGTGTACTCACGTTGTCATGGAAGTTTCTTCTCACGCGCTGAAGCAGAAGCGGGTGGATGCGCTGCATTTTAACGGCGCGGTGTTTACTAATCTGACGCAGGATCATCTGGATTATCATGTGACGGTGGAGGATTATCTGAACGCTAAATTGCAGCTGTTTCGTATGTTGGATAGAAACCCGGCAGGTAAGGGCTTCGCTGTGGTGAATGCGGATGACCCGCATGCCGGGGATTTCATCAATGCCAGCCATGCTGAGCTTTGGACGTATGGCATTGACAATCCGGCGACGCTGCAAGCGCAGAATTATCATCTGACTGGGCGGGGTGCGGCGTTTGAGGTGCTTTATCAGGGTAAGACTTATCAGGCGGAGATACCGCTCTCCGGCAAATTTAATGTGTATAACTCACTGGCGGCGCTTGCCGCTATGCTGGCGCAGGGCTTTGAAATATCCGATTTGCTGGCCGATTTGAAAGATGTGCCGCAAGTGGCGGGGCGCTTTGAAAAGGTGGACTGCGGTCAGGATTTTGCGGTGGTGGTGGACTATGCACATACGCCAGATGGTTTGGAAAACGTGTTGAAAACAGCGCGGGAAATTACACGTGGCAAACTGATTGTGGTGTTTGGCTGCGGCGGCGACCGTGATCGCGGCAAGCGCCCCATCATGGGAAAATTGGCCGCTGCGTTGGCTGATTATGCCATCGTCACTTCCGACAATCCGCGCACTGAAGATCCGCTGGCAATTATCGCGGCAATTGAAGCGGGCATTAAAGAATTGGATGCAGCGGCTCAGACGAAATACGAGGTGCAGGCGGACAGACGCCTGGCTATCGGGCGGGCAATCGAGCTGGCCGAACCGGGCGATGTAGTGCTGATTGCCGGCAAAGGTCACGAGGACTATCAGCTGGTGAACGGTCGGGTTCTGGATTTTGATGACCGCAAGGTGGCGCGGGAATTTTTGACGAAATAAAGCCCGCGAGTCATGGGGGATTTGGTGTTAATGGAAAGAGCGTTGCTTGCGCTGGCGGCAGCTTTCGTGCTGGCTGCCCTGCTGGGACGGCCATTGATTGCCGTGCTGCATTATCTTAAATTTGGACAAACTATTCGTGAGGACGGACCAAAGCGCCATCTGGTGAAATCCGGCACGCCAACGATGGGCGGCGTTATTTTTCTGCTGCCGTTTGTACTGGTATCGCTGGTGCTGGCAGGCACATCGCAAACGGTGCTGTTGTTTGTGGGCGCGGTGCTGATGTTTGGTCTGATAGGCCTGGCGGACGACGGTATTATTATTGTGCTGCATCGCTCGTTAGGGCTAACGGCCAGGCAGAAGCTGCTGTTGCAATTCATCTTTGCGTTTTTGTTCGTATATTTTGCGGAACGCTTTTTGGGTCGCGGCACGGATTTGATCTTCCCTGTTACTGGTTGGAAATGGGAGCTTGGCGGCTGGTATTATCCGCTGATCGCTACCTATATGGTTTTTATCACCAACGCTGTAAACCTGACAGACGGGCTAGACGGCCTGGCTGGCGGCGTCAGCTTTCAGGTGTTGTTGGCGTATGTTTTGATATGTCTGCTGGCGTTGCCGCAGATGCCCGCGCCCGGTGTGGATTATGCTGGGCTGGCGCTCTCGGCCGGGGCGCTTGCGGGAGGATTGCTGGGTTTTTTGCTTTATAACAAATATCCGGCCAAGGTGTTCATGGGCGACACCGGGTCGTTGGCGCTGGGTGCGGCGGTGTTCGCGCTGGCGGTGCTGACGAAAACCGAAGTAGTGTTCGTTTTACTGGGGCTGGTATATATTGCTGAGGCCTGTTCGGTGATGTTGCAGGTGGCTAGCTTCAAGCTGTTTGGTCGTCGCATTTTCCGTATGAGCCCGCTGCACCATCATTTTGAAATGGGCGGCTGGAGCGAGACCAAAATCGTCCGAACTTTCTGGACGGTGTCCGCCGTATGCGTGCTGGCAGGGTTGCTGCTGTTGGTTTTGAGTTAAATTTAGGGGGCGTATATAATGTTGAACGAGTTGCTGCATAATATCAGCGGGAAAAACGTGCTGGTTATCGGCGCGGGGCTTTCCGGGCGTGAGGCGGCGGTTTTTCTGGCGGCTAAAGGCGCCAAGGTGGTGTTGGCCGATAACAAGCAGGCTTCGGAGCTGGAGGGCTTGCCTGTAGTAGAAAATGCGGGTGTTGATCTTTGTCTTGGCCAAATGCCGGAGGACGTTTCCGGTTTTGCGCTGGCCGTTATCAGCCCCGGCGTGCCGCTTGCCATACCTGTTGTGGCGGCGCTTGATACTGCCAGGGTGCCGCTGATCGGTGAGCTGGAGCTGGCTTATCATTACAGCCGTAGTCCTTTCCTGGCGATAACTGGCACCAACGGCAAAACGACGACAACGACTCTGTTGGGTTACATTTTGCAGCAGGCTGGTCGGCCCTGCTATGTGGGAGGCAACATTGGCGCTGCGCTGGTAGACGGCGTGGAGCAGCTTGCTTCCGATGCGGCGGTGGTGGCGGAGCTTTCCAGTTTTCAGCTGGAGACGGCTGTGGATTTTCATGCGCATATTGCGGCGTTTCTGAATCTGACGCCGGATCATCTTTACCGCCACGAAACAATGGAGAACTACGGCAACATCAAGACGAAAATCTTTGCACATCAAGACAAGGACGATTTTGCCGTGCTGAATTATGACGACGCTATGGTGCGGTCATACGCGCCGAGGCTTTCAGGCACAGTGGTGTATTTCAGCAGAAAGAGCGAGCTGGAATGCGGTATGTTTCTTAAGGGCGATAAAATCGTCTGGCGTTTTGGTGGCATTGAGCAAGAGGTTATTGCGGCGGCAGATATTTTGATCAAAGGGCCGCATAATCTGGAAAACGCTCTGGCAGCTTCTGCTATGGCGGCGCTTTACGGCGTGGAGTTGTCAGTTATAGCTGAGGCGTTAAAGTCGTTCCCTGGCGTGGAGCACCGTCAGGAGCCTGTGGGCGAATTTAACGGCGTGATTTACATCAATGATTCCAAGGGCACCAACCCGGATTCCACGCTTTATGCGCTGGCGGCGTGCGAGCGCCCTACGGTGCTTATTCTGGGCGGTTTTTCCAAAGGGTCGGATTTTCATGATCTTTTGCCGTTGATCAAAGAAAAAGTCAAGCATATCGTGCTGCTGGGCGAGACGGCGGACGTTATCGCGGCCACGTTGGATGAGGCTGGTTTCACGGCCTACGAGCATGCCGGGTACGATTTTACCAAATGTGTCAAGCTGGCGATTGCGGCGGCTGAGCCGGGCGACGAGGTGCTGCTTTCTCCTGCCTGCGCTAGCTGGGATATGTTCAAATGTTTTGAGGAACGAGGCGAGGAGTTTAAGCGTCTGGTCAAAGAGTTGGCCTGAAATCAGGGCATAACGTAGCGAAAATTGGCATAATAATCATAGGCAAGGCAGCGAAAGGAGGAAGCCCATGCGCGAGAAAAAAGGCAAAATCGACTACTGGCTGTTTTTTATCGTGTTTGTATTGTGTTGTATCGGCATGATCATGGTGCTTTCCGCCAGCCAGTATTCAGCGGCCTATGAATTCGGGGATTCCTATTATTATTTGAAACGGCAGATTTTTAATATTGCGGTAGGCTTCGTGGCCATGTTTCTGGCTATCAAAATTGACTATCGCATTTACGGCAAGCTGTGCTGGCCGATTTTCTTTGCTGGTGTTGCGCTGATGCTGTTGGTAATGCTGTCCGGCTTTGGGGCGGAGGGCGGCGGTTCAGAGCGTTGGATTCAGCTTGGCCCCATACGCTTTCAGCCGTCGGACGTGATGAAACTGTCCATGTTGGTGTTGCTCTGTCAGCAGCTGGCGGAACCTTCAATCTATTTTGCCGGAAAGACGCTGCCATATCTGATCATCGTGGGCATAAGCTGCATTATCGTGGCTATCAATGACCTCGGTACTGGCATTGTGATGGGCGGCACGGCTATGCTGCTGCTGATTATTGGCGGTATGAAGTTGCGCTATCTGTTTGGCTTGTTCGGAGCTGGTTTGGCCGGCGTAGCTTTCATGGTGGCGCTGAGACCGTACCGTCTGAAGCGCCTGACCAGTTTTCTTGACCCCTGGGCAGACTATTACGGCAACGGCTATCAGGTTGTGCAGTCGCTGTTGGCTATCGGCTCTGGCGGGTTGATGGGCGTGGGTCTGGGTGAGGGCGGCGCCAAATGGTTCTATTTGCCGGAACGCCACACTGATTTCATCTTCGCCATTCTGGTGGAGGAAGGCGGTCTGTTGGCAGGTCTGGTGCTGCTGCTGCTTTTTCTGGCGTTCACCTGGCGCGGGCTTACCATTGCCATGCGCGTGAAAGACTCTTTTGGACGCCTGATGGCAGCAGGGCTGACCCTGATGATCACGGTGCAGGCGCTGGTCAATATTGCTATTGCGCTCGGTATGATGCCGGTTACCGGCATCACGTTGCCATTTATCAGCTATGGCGGTACCTCGTTGGTGATATCGCTGGCGGCGGTAGGCGTACTGCTGAATATCTCAAAATCGGCTAAAATGAAAAAATAATGAAAAATAGCAAAATATAATATGAAAAAATGAGTTGATACCAATGCGCGTAATGATCAGCGGCGGCGGCACGGGTGGTCACATATACCCGGCTCTGAGTATTGCCGAACAGCTTAAATGCGAATATCCCGACGCGGAAATTTTATACGTTGGCGCGGCAGACGGCATGGAACACCGGCTGGCGGCGGAGGCGGGCTATGATTTTTTGCCGATTAGTGTAGCCGGTCTTTCTTCCAAAAATCCGTTTAAGGTGCTGATTGTGCTGCTTAAAAACGCGCGCGGCGTGGCCGAGGCCAAGAGGGCAATCAGGAAATTCAAACCCGATTTGGCGGTGGGCACGGGCGGCTATGCCTGCGGGCCGCTGCTGCTGGCGGCGGAGGAGTTGGGCATACCGACGCTGCTGCACGAACAAAATGCGGTAATGGGTAAAACCAACCGGATATTAAGCGGCAAGGTGAGCAGATTATGTCTGACGTTTCCGATTAAAGAACTGCCTGAACATGCGGCGAAACGCGCCGTGCTGACCGGGCTTCCGGTGCGTAAGGCTATTTTGCACGCTGAAAGGGCGGCGGGTAGAACGGCGCTCGGCTTGGACGCGCATAAGCCGGTGCTGTTACTGACGGGCGGCAGCCAGGGAGCGCGTCACCTTAATCAGGCGCTGGCGTCGCTTTGGCGGGAGCTGTTGGCCCAAAATGTGCAGATAGTGCACATCTGCGGTGAAAAGCTGTTCGATGAGACGGCTCGTATGGCGCAGGAACATGGGCTTTTTTGCCAACGTTCTAAAGATGGCGAGATACCGCAAGCCAGGAACGGGTTTCTGCTGCTGCCGTATCTGAACCATATGGAGTATGCGATGAGCGCCTGTGATGTGGTCGTGGCTCGGGCGGGTGCTTCGTTTTTAGCGGAGCTTTCGGCTATTGGCCGTGCGGCGGTGCTGGTGCCGTACCCTTATGCGGCGGGCAATCATCAGGCGTATAACGCGGCCGCTTTTCAGGAGGCCGGGGCGGCTCTGGTCATTGATGATACGGCTCTTTCGGCGGCTACTTTGCGCGACGCTTTACAAAAGGTGCTTTTTGATATACAATTAAACCAAAGTATGGCGCAGGCTTCGGCGGCGCTGGGGCACCGGAACGCAGCGGCCAGAATCTTGGCGGCGGCGCAGGAAATCATCAGCTGAATTGGCTCGGTGTACCGCATTATGGCGGCACGGAGAGGGGAAATCGTTTTGTTCACATATAAACACGTGCATTTTGTTGGTATCGGTGGCATTGGTATGAGCGCGTTGGCGCGTATTTTGGCGGGTTGGGGCGTGAAAACCTCCGGCTCGGATTTGTCGCTGACCAAGCTCACCGATAGCTTGGCCGCTATGGGGGTGGATATTATCCAGGGCCATGCGGCGAATAACTTGGCTCCAGATGTTGATTTGCTGGTGTATTCCTCGGTTATCAGGCCAGATAACCCGGAGTATGCTGAGGCAGCCAGGCGCGGCGTTACCATTTTCTGTCGGGCAGAGCTGCTGGCGGAGATGTTAAAAATGCGGCGCGGCATTGCGGTGGCAGGCGCTCACGGCAAAACGACCACCACCGGTATGCTGGGTACGGCATTGCTTACTATGCAGCAGCAGCCGACCATAGTGGTAGGCGGCGTTTTGGCTGCTATTGGCACCAATTCATGCTGGGGCGGCGGCGAATATCTGGTGGCTGAGGCGGACGAGAGCGACGGCTCTTTTCTGTTGCTGCCAGCCAAAGTGGCGGTGGTCACCAACGTGGAGAACGACCATCTTGACCATTATGGCACGATGGATAAGTTGATTACAGCTTTCCGTCAGTTTGTTGAGCAACTGCCGGCGGATGGCCTGGCAGTGCTGGGGCTTGATAGCCCTATTGTTGCAGATATGCTGCCGGAGATCACCGCACCGCATGTGACGTTTGCTCTTGCCGACCCGGCGGCGGATTATTGCGCAGGGGAGATCACATATACTGATTTTGGCACCAAATTCATGTTGTTGCATGAGGGGCAGCCGCTGGGCGAGGTTGAGCTTGCTGTGCCCGGCGCTTATAATGTTAAAAATGCGTTGGCGGCGGCGGCAACGCTACACAGTCTTGGTTTTGCTTTTGCCGATATTGCGGCAGGTCTGGCAGCTTTCCGCGGTACGGGGCGGCGTTTTGAGCTGTTGGCCGAAAACAAGGCGCGGCAAATACGCGTCTATGACGATTATGCCCATCACCCCAGCGAAATTAAGGCTCTGCTTGACGGCGCGCGTCACGTAGCGAAGCAGCGGCTGGTGGTGGTATTCCAGCCGCACCGTTACAGCCGGACGCATCTTTTGTTCGATGAGTTTGCCGGGGCTTTCGGCGCGGCGGACGTTTTGATATTAAATGAAATTTATCCCGCGTTTGAAGCGCCTATTCCCGGCGTATCGGCCGAAAAGCTGGCCGAAGCTGTGCGTGGGCGGGAACCAAAACTTCCGGTTTATTACGCGGCAGATCAGGCGGCTGTGCTGCGAACACTGAACGAGGTGGTGCAGGATGGCGATTTGGTGCTGAATGTCGGCGCGGGCACGATCAGGCGTATCGGCGAGGCGTATGCGGAGCTGATTAAGGGGTGAGGCCAATGCAAAAAGCTCGCAAGCATAATATAAAGAAGATTTATGCACTGCCTAAGGCATTTTTGCAGACTTTTGGTGGTCGCGTCCATTCGATGTGCGATATGCGGCGGTATACCTCGTGGCGTATTGGCGGAACTGCAGACTGGTTGCTGGAGGCTGGGAGCGAAGCCGATGTGCTGGCTGTGCTTGATCTGGTTGCGGCAAATGATATACCTCTGACAGTGATTGGCCGCGGCACTAATCTTCTGGTGTCCGATGCTGGTATCGCGGGCATCGTGCTTCGTATCGGCGCGGCTTTTGATAAAATCGAGTATTTGCCGGATAACCGGGTTAAAGCGGGCGCGGGCGTGCTGTTGGCGGCGCTTTCCCGCCGTACGGCGGAGCGCGGTCTCTCTGGTTTGGAGTGGGCGTGCGGTATTCCCGGCAATTTGGGCGGCGCGTTGTTTATGAATGCAGGCGCATATGGTGGCAGTATGTCCGCCATTGTCACCGAGGTGCGCTTTGCGGCATATAATGACGCAAAAGCTAAGAAGGCGGTTATTGGCACGTTATCCGGCTCGGATTTGCGGTTTGATTACCGCAGCGGCTGCGTGGGCGAGGGCATGGTAGCCCTTGCCGCCACATTACAGCTTGTTCCCGGCGATGCGGCGCTGTCTTTGGCTCAAATCGACGAGATCATTGCCACCCGTGCCAAGAACCAGCCTTTGGAATATCCCTCCGCTGGCAGCGTCTTTCGCAATCCGGAAGGTGCCCATGCGGGGTATCTGGTGGAAAGCTCCGGCTGCAAGGGTATGCGTTGCGGCGGGGCGGAAGTCTCCAAAAAGCATGGTAATTTCATTATCAACACCGGCGGCGCCACCGCCAATGACGTTTTATGCCTGATCGATCAGGTTCAGCGCGTGGTGCAGAACAAAACCGGGTATGCTCTGGAGACTGAGGTGCGCCTGCTGGGGAGGGATTCCGATTAGACTCAGGAGGGCGGCTCTATGACTGGTTTGGCGCAGGAGAAAATTTGGCTGGCGGGCGGCGCAAGGCTTTCTGGCGAGGTGACGATCAGCGGCGCGAAGAATGCCGTGCTGCCACTGATGGCCGCGTCGCTGCTGACCGGCGGCGAGTGCATTATCAACAACGTGCCCAGATTGGACGACGTTTTGGTAATGCTTTCTGTTTTTAAGGAGCTTGGTGTTACGGCTGATTTTTGCGGGCACCGATTGCGGCTGGACTGTCGCAGAGTGCGTCCGGCGGCAGTGGATCCCAGGGTGCTGGGGCGTATTCGCGCTTCTAATCTGATACTGGGGCCGCTGCTGGCTCGTTTCAAGGAGGCGGAGATTGGCGCCTGCGGCGGCTGCTCCATTGGTTCAAGGCCGCTTGATCTGCATTTTGCGGCGCTGGAGGCGCTTGGGGCAAGAATTCTGCCTCTGGAGAACGGTTATTTTGCTTTTGCTCGGGATCTTAAAGGGGCGCAGGTAACGTTTCCATTTCCCAGTGTGGGCGCGACAGAGAACATGATTATGGCGGCAGCGCTGGCACAGGGGCGGACGGTTCTATCCGGCGCTGCAACCGAGCCGGAAATCGTCGAACTGGCGGCGTATATCAACGCGATGGGCGGCAAAGTAACTGGCGCGGGCACCCCAATCATCGTTATCGATGGTGTAAAGAGCCTGCACGGCGCGTCATACACCGTCATTCCTGACCGTATCGAGGCAGGAACCTATCTGCTGGCCGGCGCTCTTTCTGGCGGCGAGGTGTTCCTGCGCAGGGCGAGAAAAGCGGAATTGGCTGCGCTTTTATCCACATTTGACGCAATGGGCGTCAACTGGCGCGAGACGGCGGATGGGCTGTGGGTTAAGGGCGGCCGGTTGCGTTCGACGGATATTGTGACGGCGCCTCATCCCGGTTTTCCAACAGACTTACAGCCGCTGCTCACGGCAGTGTTATGTACGGCGCAGGGGCGTTCCACCGTGCGTGAGACTATTTTTGAAAATCGCTTTACATATGTAGCGGAACTGAAAAAAATGGGCGCGTCTATACAAATCCGGGATAATTGTGCTATAATAAACGGTGTGCCTGCACTTTTTGGGGCGGATGTGGCCGCGGGAGACCTTCGCGCGGGGGCGGCGTTGGTGCTGGCGGCTTTGGCCGCTGAGGGAGAGAGCCTGATTTCCGGGGTGGAACATATTGACCGCGGCTATGAGGATATGGTTCCGAAACTCTCTGCGCTGGGTGCGGATATCCGCCGGGTAAAACTCCGGGCGCAGGCGGTATAGGCCGCAATTCTTGCTGATTCTGGAGGCTGTTATGGGTAGCGTGGTATCTCTGGCTGAGGAAAAGAAAAAACGCCGCCGCAGAGCCGGGTCGTTCGCCTGGCTCTGGACGGTGTTGCTGTTGATCGCGGCGTTGGCGCTGGGCTTTGGCCTGGCGCAGTCGTCGATCTTTAATATCCGCGCAATCGAGGTTACTGGTATCAGTCACATAACCAGGGAAGATGTGCTGAATCTTTCCGGCCTTAACCCCGGTGAGCATATTTATGCCGCCAATTTGGACAAGGCCGAAAACATGATAGCGACTAATCTCTGGGTGGAGCAGGTGGAGGTAAAGCGGAAGCTGCCTTCCACCGTGGTGATCAACGTGCAGGAGCGTGTGCCATCGGCTGCTATCACCACCAAGTAGGGTCTTTATATCGTGGATACGGCTGGGGTGCTGCTCTCGCGACAAAAACTGTTGGACGGGCTTTCCATGCTTGTGGTTTCCGGCATCAGCGATATCCCGGCGGACGTGCGGTTGGGCACGCAGTTGGATAACGGTGGTTTATCTGCCGCACTGGCGGTGATCCGCCAGATGGACGAGCAGGCGGCGGCGGTCATTGCTGAAATCAACGTGGCGGATTCACAGCGCATTATTGCCCACACTACCTACGGCGTTGATTTCTATTTGGGGGATAAAAGCGATTTTGCCGACAAATTCAGTCTGGCCATGCAGATATTGCAGAACGAGACGAACAAGGGGTTGCTGGAAAGCCTTGATTATATCGACGTTGCGCTACTGGATCAGCCAGTGCTGGCGTATTTGTCATAAGGCGTGGTAAAATCGTGAAATAAGGCGGCTTTTGGCAAATTTTTTTGAAAAAATCCACAAAAAGCGCACGTCAGCAGCAGGATTTGCCTAAGATATGCCGAAATATTTGTAGATTAATTATTTAAGTAGGATAACTGGCGGCTTTGGGCAGACCAAAAGCTGATGAGAGAGCATTTTTTTTGACCGGAAAGGGGTTTTTTGATTATGGAAAACCGGGAAACCGATTACCAGAATAGTAATGCAAAAATTTTCGTCGTGGGCGTGGGCGGCGGCGGTAATAACGCTGTTAACCGCATGATTGACTGCGGGCTGGATACGGTAGAGTTTCTGGCTCTGAATACTGACAGTCAGGCGCTGCAAAATTCCAAGGCAGATAATAAGGTGCAGATCGGCCTGCGCCTGACCAAGGGGTTGGGCGCTGGTGCTGATCCGGAGGTTGGCCGCAAGGCTGCTGAGGAAAGCCGCGAGGATATCAAAGGCAAACTAAAGGGTGCGGATATGGTGTTTATCACTGCCGGTATGGGCGGCGGTACCGGTACTGGTGCGGCTCCGGTGGTGGCAGACGTGGCGAAAGAACTTGGCGCTTTGACTGTGGGTGTGGTCACCAAACCGTTCAGTTTTGAGGGACGTAAGCGCGCACAGAGCGCTGAGATGGGTATTACCGATTTGAAAGAAAAGGTTGATGCCATCATCACTATCCCGAACGATAAAATTTTGCAGATGATTGACAAAAAAACCTCTATGGCCGAAGCGTTCTCCTACGCGGACGAAGTGCTGCGTCAGGGTGTGCAGGGTATTTCCGAGCTGATTTCCAAGTCTGCTTTCATCAATGTGGACTTTGCTGACGTCAAGACGATCACTAAAAACGCCGGCACTACGATGATGGGTATCGGTATCGCCGATGGCGAAAATAAAGCGGTGGAGGCTGCGCAGGCTGCCATTTCCAGCAAGCTGCTTGAAACCAGTATCGAAGGTGCTAAGGGCATTCTGTTCAACATAACCGGCGGCGCCAACCTCTCGATGATGGATATCAACGAGGCTTCCGATTACATTTACAGCGTGGCTGATCCCGACGCGACGATCATTATGGGCGCAGGTTACGACGAATCTCTGGGCGAGGCTATCCGTATTACTGTGGTGGCCACTGGGTTCGATGGCAAGCCGAAGAATTCTCCGTTTGGTTTGGCTCCCAGCGGCATTTCAGCGCCGGCTCCCAAGAAGCAGGGCGAGGCTCAGCCTCCGGCAGGCGGTGCGGGCTTCAAGGTGCCGTCTTTCGACGACGTGGAGATCCCCTCCTTTATGCGCCGCAAATAAATCAGCATTTTGCACAGGCAGAGGGCGGCTTTTCCCAAAGGCCGCCCTCTTTTGATAACTTTGGGGATAAGGGATAGAGGTGCAAATATGCTTGTTTTTCAGCGCGGCAAAATAAAAGCTCTGGCGCTTCTGGTTATTGTGGCGATGTGCGCCGGACTTTGCGGTTGTGGTAAAGCAGAGCCGGAAACTCCGGCCACAGCGCTGGCAGCTCAAATCCATCCGGAGCATTTGGCGAATTTGGCTTTTTCCGATCAGCAGCGGCTGTTCTGGGATTATTACACTTATTTTGTGATGGAGGACGATAGATTT
Organism: Candidatus Avidehalobacter gallistercoris; assembly: GCA_018715045.1. Classification (GTDB taxonomy): domain Bacteria; phylum Bacillota; class Dehalobacteriia; order UBA4068; family UBA4997; genus Avidehalobacter; species Avidehalobacter gallistercoris. The sequence continues at coordinate 17,167 of DVMH01000036.1, read as the reverse complement.
CTCTATCACACTGAGGAACTGCGCAATCTACCGGATTTTGCGCCGGGTGAGCAACCGGATTGGGAGCAAGCGGGGCGCTTTCTGTTGGATTTTACTTCTTTCTGGTATGACGCGGAAGGTTACGTCTGCTGGAACGCGGCGGATTTGCAGCAGGCGGCGGATATTTTGCTGCCTGGTTATATCGTGCTGCCGCAGGATAACGGTTGGATCTTGTACCATCCGGCGCAGGACGGACAGAAAGCGTATTATCAGGCGATGGGCTGGGATGCGGTCGGTGGTGTATATTACCGTCTGAACACTCCGGTAACGGAGAAAGCTGGTGTATATACTGCCTGCTTCACAGGTTATGCCGTGGGCGAGTTTTGGCAGGAGGAATTGGATTTTGCCCCGGCGGAGAATAACGATGCAAAGCTATGTCAAATTGCTCTCTCGCGAGGGATCGATCCTTATAATTTTGATTTGGCGGCGGAGTTGCCGGCTATTATTGACGCGGGAGAGCTTACTCCCTGTGAAGAGATAACCGTGACTTTCCGTCTTTCCGGCGATGGGGATCTGCCCCTTAGCTATACAAGTTGCGAACGTACGGAGCTGGCGACGAACTGACACGCCTTGATATGGAAAGATTGTTATAGAGGTGATAGAATATGAAATCAGACACGTTAGTTGCGACCAAATTTGACGAGCTGCTGGCGCAGATCGAAGAATATAACCCCTCCTGCGATAAGGAAAAAATATGCGAGACTTATGAGCTGGCGGCGCGTCTGCATAGCGACCAGAAACGTGACTCCGGCGAGCCGTACATTATACATCCGCTGGCGGTGGCGAGCATTTTGGCTTCGTTGCATATGGATGACACGACGATTATGGCGGGACTGCTGCACGACGTGGTTGAGGACACCGACATGACGCTTGAGGATATTCGCGAACTTTACGGCGACGACATGGTGGTACTGCTGGACGGCGTCACCAAACTATCCAAACTGGAATTTCGTTCAAAGCAGGAGCGTCAGGTAGAGAACCTGCGCAAAATGTTCCTTGCTATGAGCCGTGATATCCGCATTATCATCATCAAGCTGGCCGACCGCCTGCACAATATGCGGACGCTTTCCAGCCACCATTCGGATCTCAGGAAAAAGGAAATCGCGCTGGAAACTCAGGAGATTTTCGCGCCGTTGGCGCACCGCCTGGGCATTTACAAGATAAAATGGGAGTTAGAGGACTTGTGTCTGCGCTATCTGGAGCCGGAAGCGTACAACAATCTGGCTGAGCAGCTGACCATGCGCCGCGATGAGCGCGAGGCTTTTCTGAACGAGGTATCCGAGACGATACGCACGCATTTAGAGGAAACCAATATCGCCTGCGAGATCACGGCGCGTCCCAAAAACTTCTATTCCATTTACCGCAAAATGGTGCGGCAGAACAAGTCTTTGAACGAGATTTACGATATCCACGCGGTGCGCGTGCTGGTGGAAACCGTGAAAGACTGCTATGGTGCTCTGGGCGTGGTGCATACGCTCTGGAAACCCATGCCTGGTCGTTTCAAAGACTATATCGCCATGCCCAAGGCCAATATGTATCAAAGCCTGCACACCACAGTCATCGGTCCTGCCGGCCGCCCGGTAGAGGTTCAGATACGTACCTATGAGATGCACCAGGTGGCGGAATACGGTATCGCTGCACATTGGAAGTATAAAGAGGGCAAAGGTGTGGATAATTCCAACGCCGCGCGCGAGGTAGATAACCGCCTGAACTGGCTGCGCCAAATGCTGGACTGGCAAAAAGAGGTCAGCGATGCTAAGGAGTTTGTTGAAAGCGTTAAGGGCGATTTCTTCGGCGATCAGTCAGTGTTTGTGTTTACCCCGGCGGGCGACGTAATTGAGCTGCCTGACGGGGCGACTCCGATCGACTTTGCTTACCGCGTTCACACTCAGGTGGGGCACCAGTGCGTAGGCGCGAAAGTGGATGGACGCATTGTGCAGCTGGATACAACCCTGCAAAATGGCAACATCGTGGAAATTCTGACGGCGCGGGGTACAGGGCCAAGCCGTGACTGGCTGAAAATCGCCCAGACTAATCAGGCCAAAAACAAGATCCGCCAATGGTTCCGCAAAGAGGGGCGCGACGAGTTCTCTGTCCAAAAGGGGCGGGCGATGCTGGAGAAAGAAGCGCTTAAAAATAATATTGATATTGCCGCCATGTTCAAGGTGGAACGCCTGAACGATATCATCAAACGCACTAATTTCGTTTCGGTTGAGGATATGTATGTGGCGCTGGCTGAGGGCGCTATCACTACTCTTGGTATTATCAACAAAATTAAGGAAGATCCGATTCTCAAAAAGGCTCTGTTGCCTGAGCCGGAATCACCCACGCCGAACATTGGGCAGTCGATGAAGGTGCGGCCTTTTTCTGGCAGCAACGCCACGCACGACAAGGGCGTGTGGGTGAAAGGTGAGGCCGATTTGATGGTGCGCATTGCCAACTGCTGCCAGCCGCTGCCCGGTGATGCCATTGTGGGATATATAACGCGAGGCCGGGGCGTCTCCATTCACAAGGCTGATTGTTCCAACGTGCATTATTACGAGGCGCATGAGCCGGAACGTCTGGTTGACGTGCAGTGGGATAACGAAAACACCGGCGTGTTCCAGGCGGAGATTGAAGTGCTGGCGATGGACAGGGACGCGCTTGGCATGAATATCATGGCGGCTATCTCTGAAACCAAAACCCGTATTAATTCCATCAACTTCGAGGTGGATGAGGACAAAATCTGTCATGGCAACGTGAAAATGGAGATAAACAACCTGAATCAATTGGAATACATTATGAATAAGCTGAAAAAAATCCGCGGCGTGACTGAGGTCAACCGCAAGGCGGGCGCGCGCTGACGGCTAAGGAGGCATTTATGGAGGCTGGCAACATGGTGGAATACAAACTGAAAAACGAGAACCTGCGGCTGCTGCGGCTGGAGCTGGGCGAGATAGGCACCAACTGCTATTTGCTGGCGGACGCGGCAGCGGAAGAAACTGTGGTTATCGACCCGGCAGGTGATTTCCCGATTCTCTGGCAGGCGGTGAAAGGTCTTGGCTATCCTGTCAAGTACATTTTGAACACGCACGGCCATTGGGATCATATCGGCGCCAACGCTGAATTGCAGCAGAAAACCGGCGCTCCGCTTATGATCCACGCGGCAGACGCACCCCTATTGCAGCAGGGAACGGATCGGATGTTTCGCGTGCGCTATCAGCCTTCCAGAGCAGACAGGACTCTATCTGACGGCGACGAGCTGCCGTTTGGCGCGTATAAGTTACGTGTGTTGCACACGCCGGGGCATACGCCGGGAGGGGTATGCTTTGTACTTTCAGGTAAAGCGGGGAACGAACTGATTTTTTCCGGCGATACGCTGTTTCAGCTTTCGATCGGACGCACCGATCTGCCGGGCGGCAGTTATGATGATTTGATCCATTCCATTCGCACCAAACTGTTGCCGCTGGATGAAAAGCTGCCGGTTTTCCCGGGGCATGGTCCGCACACGTTCCTGGCGGATGAGAAGCAGTACAATCCGTTTTTGCGATAAATTTTTATGGGAGAGATTTTATGCTTACCAAAAGACCGAGAGGCACAAATGATTTTTTGCCGGAGGATACCTGCAAATGGCAGTATGTGGAGAATTTGCTGCGTGAGATTTGTCATGAATTCGGCTACGAAGAGATCCGTACGCCTATTTTTGAAGAGACCGAGTTGTTCTTGCGTGGTGTGGGCGATACCACCGATATTGTGCAGAAAGAGATGTACACGTTTGAAGACGCGGGTGGCCGCAGCGTGACTCTGCGGCCAGAGAACACTGCCTCGGCTGTGCGTGCTTATGTTGAAAATAAAATGGCCTATCGTTCGCAGCCAACAAAGCTGTTCTATATTGGACCGATGTTCCGTTATGAGCGACCGCAAGCCGGGCGTTTCCGCCAATTTCACCAGTTCGGCGTGGAGTGTTTCGGCGCGGCTTCCCCGGCGGCAGATGCGGAGATCATTACGCTGGCGTGGGAGTTTTACCACCGGCTGGGTCTGCAAAATCTGGAGCTTAACCTGAACAGCGTGGGCTGTCCAGAGTGCCGCCCGGCTTACCGCAAGGCGTTGCAGGATTTTCTGAGGCCAAACCTCGATAAGCTATGCGACAGCTGCCGTGAACGTTTTGATAAGAACCCACTCCGTATCCTCGACTGCAAAAACCCTGAATGTCAACAGTATCTGGTTGGGGCTCCGACCACGCTGGACGCTCTTTGTGACGATTGCCGGGAACATTTCAATGCGGTGAATAAGTATCTTGATGCGGTGGGTATTCCTTATAAAATTAACGAGCGTTTGGTGCGTGGCCTGGATTATTACACCAACACGGCGTTTGAAATTTTGCTCTCCGATATCGGGGCGCAAAGCGCTGTCTGCGGCGGCGGCCGGTATAACCGTCTTGTGGAAGAGATCGGCGGCAAATCTACTCCCGGCGTGGGCTTTGCGCTTGGTATGGAGCGCGTGTTTAATGCTTTGGCTTCGCAGGGCATTGAGCTGCCTGCTGGGCGTAAGGTTGACGTTTTTGTGGCCGCATTGGATGCAGAGGCTGGTGAGGAATCTTTCCGCCTGACTACTGAGCTGCGGCGGCAGGGGCTGGCTGCGGCTCAGGATGTAATGGGGCGGAGTTTGAAAGCCCAGTTCAAGTACGCTGATAAATTTGCCGCGGCTTACACACTGATCGTAGGTGGCGACGAATTGGCGCGCGGCGCAGTGCAGCTGCGCGATATGGCGGCGGGTGAGCAGCAGGAAGTGGCGATTGCCGATGTTGTTTCACTGATTTGCGCAAAATTTCATAAATAAATGTTTAATTGCCCAAAATTTTATGTTATAATGAATTTTTGTAAAGCATTAGATTTGTGTTGCATTGGAGGAAAATTTATGAGTGAGGCATTAACTGGATTGAAGCGCACCATGATGTGCGGCGAGGTGCGGGCTGCACAGATAGGCGAAGAAATTACGCTGATGGGCTGGGTACAGCGCCGGCGCGACCACGGCGGCCTGATTTTTATTGATCTGCGCGATCGTACCGGGTTGGTACAGATTGTATTCGATCCGGAAAGCGGTGCGGATGCTTTCGGGAAAGCGGAGCGCGTGCGTAATGAATATGTGCTGGCAGCGGTGGGTAAAGTACGCCCCAGGCCGGAGGGAACGGTGAATCCGAACCTTGCTACCGGTGAAATTGAGGTTTATATCAGCGAAGTCAGAGTGCTGGCCGTATCGAAAACGCCGCCGTTTTACATTGAGGACGGCGTTGACGTTGACGAGCTGGTGCGCTTGAAATATCGTTATCTGGATTTGCGCCGCCCGGAAATGCAGGCCAATTTGCAGCTGCGTCACAAGGTGGCGTTTGCTATGCGCAACTATCTCGACCAACATGGTTTCTTGGAGATTGAAACGCCAATGCTGGGCAAAAGCACACCGGAGGGCGCGCGTGATTATCTGGTGCCCAGCCGCGTCCACCCTGGTCAGTTCTATGCGTTGCCGCAGTCGCCGCAGCTTTATAAGCAGCTGCTGATGGTTTCTGGATTCGATAAATACTTCCAGATTGCCCGCTGTTTCCGCGATGAGGACTTGCGGGCAGACCGCCAGCCGGAATTTACTCAGGTAGATCTGGAGATGTCGTTCATTGATGAAGAGCAGATCCAGACGCTGATGGAGGGTATGGTGGCCGAGGTTTTCCAAAAGACGCTGGGCGTTAAAATTCCCACGCCGTTTAAGCGGCTGACCTGGCATGAGGCGATGGAGACTTACGGCTCCGATAAGCCTGATCTTCGCTTTGAGCTTCCGCTGGTGGACGTGGCCGATCTGGTAATAGACAGCGACTTTAAAGTGTTTGCCAACGTTGCCAAAGGCGGCGGCAGGGTAAAAGGTATCAATGCTAAAGGCTGCGCTAAATATTCTCGACGCGAAATTGATGCATTGACCGCCTACGTTGCAATCTATGGTGCAAAAGGTCTGGCTTGGCTCAAAGTTACCGAAAACGGTGTAGAATCTTCCATTACTAAGTTCTTTACCGAGGAGCAGTTGACTGCGCTGTGTCAGCGCATGAATGCAGAACCGGGAGATTTGTTGCTGTTTGTGGCTGATAAACCGCTGATCGTGGCTGACGCGCTGGGTCACCTGCGCTGTGAGATTGCCAAGCGCGAAAACCTGATCGACGAGAAAGAATTTAACTTCTGTTGGGTGACGGAATTTCCGTTGCTGGAATGGTCGGAAGAGGAAAACCGCTACACCGCCATGCACCACCCGTTCACCTGCCCGATGTTGGAGGATGTGCAGTATTTGGACGCAGATCCGGGACGTGTTCGTGCACGTGCCTATGATATGGTGCTGAATGGCATTGAGCTGGGCGGTGGCTCCATTCGTATTCACAGCATGGAGCTGCAGGAGAAAATGCTGGAGTGCCTTGGTTTCACCAAGGAGAGCGCCCATGCTAACTTTGGTTTCCTGCTCGATGCGTTTGAATATGGTGTGCCGCCGCATGGTGGTATGGCGTTCGGTCTTGACCGCATGATCATGTTAATGACCGGGGCGGAGAGTATACGTGACGTTATTGCTTTCCCCAAGACGCAGAGCGCGTCGTGTATGCTGACGCAGGCTCCCGGTGATGTAACAGAAAAACAACTTCGTGAACTTGCTATTCGTGTTTCTGCGCAGGTAAAAGCTGACAAAAAGTAATTTTTATGTATAAGAAAAGAGTCTGATTAAAGAATCAGGCTTTTTTCTTATATTGAGAATCGCAAGAGCGGTGTATATGCAATATCTCCCTCTTTGCGTGGTTCGTTGAAAACCGGCTGGCTCAAAGCAAAACACTTACTCAAGTTTTGTGAGCAATTGCAGTGAAGGGAATAATTAGTAAGAAACTTTCGCCAAAATTCAGTGGATATGCCAAGATTTTTGGTTGAAATCGTGCTGGCTTGGTGTTATAATAACGTTAGTAGCAGAATAAACTAAGTTTGCCCGACATTGTGCGAAGAGACGCCGACACGTTTTGAGCCAACACTCAAAATAAGGGAATCCAATATTTGTCTGTGGACTTAATGCCTCCTCTTGAGTGGACTAAGGAAGCAGCTTGAGGAATCCCACCTGCATATGCAGGTTCAAAACATTGGCGTTAACCGGCATTGTGGGGCATTTATTTTAAGCAAAAACCGGAGTTTCCGGGGGAGGAATTTGCATGAGCATTTCGCAGCAGCAGGCAAAAGAAAAAATTATTGTGGCGCTTGACGTGCCAAGCAGCGCCGAGGCAATGCAACTGGTGGACAAGCTTTCCGACGAAGTCGGCGCGTTCAAGATCGGTATGCAGCTTTATAACGCCGAAGGCCCTGCTATTGTGCGTGAAATTGAGGCCGCAGGCGGCAAGGTGTTTCTTGATTTGAAGTTTCACGATATACCGAACACTGTGGCCGAAGCCACCCGCGTAGTGACTAATCTTGGCGTCGCGATTATGAACGTTCACGCGGCGGGCGGCAAAAAGATGATGGCTGTCGCGGCCGAAGCAGCGGCAGAGCAGGCCAAGGCGGCGGGTGTGGCCAAACCACTGGTGACGGCTGTGACGGTACTGACCAGTTTAAGCCAACCGGAGTTTGAGAGCGAGGTTGGTATCGACCGTCCAATTAATGAGCAGGTTATCCATTGGGCAAAGCTTGCTCAGGAGGCGGGGCTTAATGGTGTGGTTGCCTCAGCCAAAGAGATCGCCGATATCCGCAATGCCTGCGGCTCCGATTTTGTCATTATCACGCCGGGTATTCGGCCCGTTTGGGCGGCGGCCAACGATCAAAGCCGTATTATGACGCCAAAGCAGGCGGTGGAGCTGGGCGCGACATATCTGGTCATCGGACGGCCAATTACGGCGTCGCCTGACCCGGTGGAAGCGGCGCGCAAAATCGTAGCGGAGATCATGACCGCCGACATTTAAACGCAAAAAAGCGCCCTGGTTTTATAGACGGGTGTTCGTAAAACAGTAATTCGAAAAAATTACAATTACGGCATCTGTCGGGCAGGATTGGGGATATAACACGAAAAACAGACACCAGGCAAAAAATTGGTGTCTGTTTTTGCATATTAGGCAATTAGCTATTATTACTTAATTTGAGAAGCAATAGTGTTTAATGCAGCAGCAATTTGAGCTCCAATATTTCCGCTTGCTTCAAGAATTGCATTACCGATAATTACAGCCCCTACGATAATTGCAGCTGCAATAATAACTTTCCCAATCAGATTTTGATATTCTTTCATAACATATCTCCCCTTTGCAAGCTTCCAGTTTGCCAGTACTGCGCTAACTTACTGCATGTCAGTTTCGGATAGGGGCAGCTTACTGATCAATGCAGAAGAAATCTGATGATCTTCAATATGGGTGATATGAATATGCAGCCCCTTAAAGTCAAGTTCAATATTTTGCGCTCCATCGTTGGGAATCATATCCAGTTCACTAAACACAAGACCGCTGAAAGTATCCACGTCTTCCATACCAATATCAACACCCAAAGCCTGCTCAATCTCGCACAGCTCTACATTACCGATAATAGCCCAGGTATTTTCGTTCTTCTGCTCAATATGAGGTTCTGCTATGGCTTCTTCAGCTGTGTCCTCTCCCAAATCGCCAACCAACTGCTCGATCAGATCATTCAGCGTCACAATACCTTCCATACCGCCATGTTCATCCAACACGATGGCCATGATATTTCTGCTTTTCTTCATCTTGCGGAACAGAACATCTGCCTTGATGGTTTCAGGAACGAAGAAAGGAACTTTGACGGCGTTGTACATTACATTTTCCCGGCTCTTATCGTCCAGACGAAAGTAATCTTTGGCATTGAGAATGCCGATGATGTTATCGGCGGAATCTTCACAAACAGGGTATAGGGTATGCCGGCTGTCGTGGATGGTTTTGCACCATTCCTCCATAGAATCTTCTATCCACAGCATAGTAACATCTGTTCGGTGAACAGCAATTTCCCCGGCAGTAAGATCATCAAATTCAAACACATTTTGGATAAATTCCTTTTCCTGTTCGTCAATGGCTCCCTTTGCGCTGCCAGCATCCACCATCATTCGAATTTCTTCCTCACTGACCTGTTCATCCGCTTCATTGGGGTCAATACCCATAAGCCGCAGCACAGCGTTCGTAGATGTGGAGAGGCACCAAACAATGGGCTTAAACACGATGGAGATGCCGCTGATCAACCCGGATATGCCAAGGCCAAGAGATTCCGCCTTTTTCATAGCTATACGCTTTGGAACCAGTTCGCCAAAGACAAGCGTGAAATAGGACAGAATCAAAGTGATCAATATAACTGCGATTGTATCCAGGGTTGCTCTGGGAACAACAATACCAAGGCTGATAACCCAGTCCACCAACGGTTCCGAGAAATTATCCGCAGCGAATGCAGAACCCAGAAAACCGGATAAGGTGATGGCCACTTGAATGGTGGCAAGAAACTTTGCCGGTTCTCTTGTAAGCTTAAACAGGCGTCTTGCTCGTTTGTCGCCGCTACTTGCCATTTGCTCCAGCTTTGTTTCGTTTATGGAAAGTACAGCAATCTCCGCACAAGCGAAAATTGCGTTCAGTGCGATCAGCACTACTTGTAAAATAATCAAACTAATCATAATTTTTGACCTTTCTGTAATACAACAATATATTTCTTTAAAATACAACAAAAGACACTAACCATGTGGAAATCCATTCCGCACGGCTGGTGTCTCAGCATCTATATTTAAACAAAACTATATTGTTGTTTCGGGCAGGGTCAGGGCAACTGTCACTTGTATCCATTTTGTTTCTCACCTTCCTTCTCATAGTATAATCATTTCTATTATATAATATTTCCCCTGTTTTGTCAACCTGTAGATTGCACGGCCAGGGAATTTGGGTGGTTTTAACTTTTTCTTTATCCTATTCTACTTTCTGCATTCTATATCCAACACCAATATGGGTTTGGATATATCGCGGAGAACCGGGTGCTGTTTCTAATTTCTTACGCAGAGTTGCCATGAATACACGTAGGGAACCGATGTCATTCTCCCAGCTGCTGCCCCATACGTTCTGTAAAATAAAACGGTGGGTCAGCACCTTACCGGTGTTTCGGGCAAGCAGACAAAGCAGCTTATATTCCATGGCTGTCAGATGCAGCTCATCTTCGCCAATGTAGGCACAACCTACGGCATAATCAATGCGGAGTTGTCCGTTTTGATAGGTGGCCTGTTCGTTGTTCACGTTTTGCATAAGAGCAAGACGGCGCTGTGTGACACGCAGACGGGCCAGCAATTCCTCTACAGAAAATGGTTTGGTTAAATAATCATCCGCACCGGCATCCAGTGCATCGATCTTGTCATTGTCCTCAGTTCTTGCGCTGATGACAATGATCGGTACATTAGACCAGCTGCGAATACGACGGATCACCTCTACGCCGTCAATATCCGGCAATCCAAGATCCAACAGAATAATATCGGGGTTATGAGATGCTGACTCCATTACAGCGCCTTGACCAGAGGCTGATGTGATAAAACGATAATCATGCGCTTTTAATGTAGTGGTGATCAGATTGCGTATTGGCGTATCATCCTCAACAACGAGGATTTGAAGTTTATTCATGAATCGTTACCTCCTCCAGCGGAAGGGTGAACCGGAACACTGCGCCATGGGGCAGGTTGTCTGTGACACATATTTTTCCGCCGTGTGCCTCTACAATAGCTTTGCATAAGTAAAGCCCCAACCCAAGACTGCGGCGGTTATCCGCTATCTTGTGTTTACCGCAGTAGAATTTATCAAATATTCTTTCTTTTTCTATATTGCTGATACCACCGCCCGTGTCAGCAATTTTAATTTCTGCCATTCCGTTTTGCTTTTTTGCGCTTATCGAAATTGATGTATCCGCAGGCGTATATTTCAGCGCATTGTCAACAATATTGATGATGACCTGTACGATCAACTTTGCATCTGCCCGCACCAACAGTAAATCATCCTCACAGGTCACAGTAACGGAATGTTTTTTTACCTTGAGATGGATGTGCTGTATTGCTTCTTCGATGATTTCAGAAATCAATTCCGGAGAGGTTTTCAGCATCATGCGTCCCTCTTCAATACGGGTAGAATACAGAAGATTCTCTACCAAATTAGTCAGCCACATGGCATCATCGTATATGTCAGCATAGATCTGTTGCTTGGTTTCTTCATCAAAACTATGACTATTATGCAGAAGATTGCCTGCATTACCAGAGATCGTGGTTAGCGGAGTCCGCAAGTCATGTGAAATGGTTCGCAGCAGATTGGCACGAAGCTGTTCGCTTTCGGCCAGAATTGCCGCAGCTTCTTTTTCTCTGGCATTTTTATCATTTTCCAGTGCCAGTGCTGTTTCGCCGAGAATGGATAAAAGAATACCATGCTCTGAGGCGTCCAAAGCTCCATATATTGCATCAATGCCCAAAACGCCATATATACGCTCATTGATACGGATAGCAATATATATATATTGTGCGTCTGGAAATGTTTCTTTGGTTGTTCCAGCACTTTGGTTGTTCTTAAGAACCCATTTTACGGCCTCTAATTCGGCTTCTTTATCGTAAAGCATTGGTTCATCCCAAAAGAACAGCATCGGTTCAGATAATTTCCCGTTTTCATGGTCAAAGATTACGATGTTTCGACCCAACAGTTTTTTAATCTGCTGTCCAGCTGTTTGCAGAATGGCGGCTTTGCTCTCCGCTTTTGACAGGATTCGGTTTGTATCAAAGAGAATTTTCGTTCGCCTGGCGTTTTTCTCAGATTGCCGAGCCTGCTCTTTATAGCGGATGGCAAATGTACCTGTAATATACGCAGTTAAAAACATAACGATAAATGTTACCGGATATCCGGTATCGTATGCTAACAGCGAGAATCGGGGTTCTGCAAACAGAAAGTTGAAGATAAACACGCTGGCTACGGATGAGATCAGGCTATATACCTGATGGGAAGTAGCAATAGATGTCAACAGAACACCAAGAATGTACACCATGATAATGTTTGAATCGGTAAAGCCAATTTCATGGAACAGCAAGCTCAACAGTGTTGCACCGAACAGGATTAACGCACTGCTTACAGCGTTTTTCAGAATACGCTTATGGTGACGCCGCTTTGCTTTTTTAGGATGATAGGTCGTATCAACGGCCTTATCTGGAATAATGTGAATATCAAGCTCTGGCACATAGGACAGTAAAAGCTGCGTTAACGCCGGTTTCCCGAATAGATGCTTTCTGGTAACGGCGCTCTGTCCCAGAACAATTTGAGTAATACCAGAGATGCGGGCAAACTCTGCAATTTGGTACGGGATATCGTCACCATACACCGTTTCGATGTTTGCACCGAGCTGTTCAGCCAGCCTGCGGTTTTCATCCAACCGTTTTTTGTTTTCTTTGATAGCCACAGCGAAATCCGGCGTTTCCACAAATAGAGCTGTAAACCGGCTGTCAAAAGCCTTTGCCATTCTTGCGGCAGTACGAATAATTTTTGCATTTGATGGTGCGGATGACAAGCAGGCGAGGATATGATCCTGCCTATCTAAAGCGTTGTTTGGTTTTTTCATAATCCTCACCTCCAATGTTCTGTGGCATTATACCATAGAATCGTCCTTTTTTCTACCAGAAGATATAAACATTTAATCAACATCGGATATTATGCTGCAATACGAATCTGTCATTGGCCATTTCAGTTATTTGTGGCGATTAAGCGCTGGTTCTGCGCGGTGAAATTCCCGAATTATAATACAACATAACAGCCAAATGCGAAAGTTGACAATAGAATTGGTATTAAAAACAGATCCTGCATCAAAAACATCTCTTTCGTCCAGCTGGAAACAGGAGCGATTATATGCGGAAACACTTATGAATGGCTTTCTCCTGACCCAATACAAGGATTGATTCGTTATGACCAAGCATGGTATCCGGTGTTATGCTCATATTCAGTTTTCCGTTTTCACGGATGCCGAGAACATTAATGCCATATTTTTTGCGAATGTCCAGTTGGAGAATGGTTTTACCGCTCCACTCGACAGGAATTTCCAGCTCAAAGATGGCATACTTATCATCCAATTCAATATATTCCAGAATATTCTCTGATGAACAGCGTATAGCTGTCCATGATGCAAGCTGTTTTTCCGGGTAAACCACTTCATCTGCACCATTACTAAGCAGGAATTTTTCCTGTATTTCACGGGATGCACGGGCTATGACCTTTTTTGCTCCCAGTTCTTTCAGAAGATAAGCGGTTTCCAATGAGTTCTGAAAGTTATCGCCAATCGTAACAATGCAGGAATCATAATTATCAATGCCCAAAGAAGCAAGAAATTCTTCGTTTGTGCTGTCACCGATTTTTGCGTTGGTGACATAAGGGAGTACGTAGTTTACACGATCTTCATTGGTATCCACGGCCATAACCTGATGCCCCATAGTGTGAAGTTTCATTGCAATAAACTTGCCAAAGCGTCCAATACCGATCAATAATATCGACTTCATCACAAATACCTCCTGATTTAGCCCACTGAGATTTTTTCAACAGGGAGTTTTGATAATGTGTTTTTCGTTGCTGGCAAAGTCGCATAAATCAGCGTTAGACCACCAACTCTGCCAATATACATCTGCGCAATCAGGATCAACTTGCTTACAGCTCCCAGCTCTGGCGTGATACCCAGCGACAGACCGACTGTGCCAACTGCTGATGCGCTTTCATACAGACAGTCCATAAGCGGAATATTTTCCAACTTACTGATTGTCATACCTCCCAGCAAAAACAGCGAGACGTACATAAGAAATACTGCTGCTGCATTTTTCACTGTATCGTCATCAATGCGTCGCCCAAAAAATTGACCATTTTGCCTGCGATGAAAAACTGCGGATGCAGCCGATACCATTACAGCAAAAGTTGTGACTTTCATACCTCCTGCCGTAGAGCCAGGCGCGCCGCCAATGATCATCAACAATGATGTAAGCATCTGTCCGGTTTCGCTCGTTGAATTCAAATCAATCGTATTAAACCCGGCTGTTCGCGGGGTGACTGCCTGGAACAATGCTCCCCAAAACCGTTCTGCAAAAGGGAGATGCGCCAGCTCAAAGAAGAAAAAATAAACTGTTGGAATCATTATCAATCCCGCAGTAACGGTAAGGATGACTTTGCTTTGCATTCGGTATTGTTTGACATGGATGCCGTTGGAATAAATATCATGCCATGTAAGAAAGCCCAGTCCGCCGATGATGATCATCAGCATGATTATCAGATTGATAATGGGATCAGCGGCATACCCCATCAAAGAGTTGAATAAAGTGCCGTCATCCACGATGTCGAAACCGGCATTACAGAAAGCTGAGATAGAATGAAATACCGCCATCCAAAGCCCTGCTCCAACGCCATAATCCCGGATGAAAACAGGAGCCATAATCGCCGCTCCCAAGAGTTCGATGATTACGATGCCTTTCAAAATGAAGCCTGTGAATCTAACAATGCCTCCCACTTGCGGTGCAGAAATCGCATCCTGCATAGTGATTCTTTGCATCAAGGAGATTTTTTTCCCTGCCATCATTGTGATGGCAGCAGCTACTGTGATAACTCCCATGCCGCCAATTTGAATCATTACAATAATGACAGCCTGCCCGAACGGTGTCCAATGCGCCGCTGTGTCATAAACTACAAGTCCTGTTACACAGACCGCCGAGGTTGAAGTTAAAAGACAATCAATGAATGGTGTGATTTCTCCGTTTTTACTGGATACCGGCAGCATAAGAAGCAATGCGCCCAATAATATAACAGCGGCAAAGCCTAAAATAATCATTTGTGATGAAGTCAATTTTCTCCTCAGTTTTGCCATACTAACACTTCCAGTGACTGTTTTATTACTTACATTATTGCATAGCAGCCGTGAAATGGGTATTAGCATACCTGTCTTGGCGTTAAATCCGCATTAAGATAAAACCCTTCTGTATAAGTTTGTTGCTTTATAAGTCCATTCTTTTGCAGCATGCAAAGGAATGTCATTTTCCTGACGCCAGTGTTTTGCGTGGATATGGAAGGAGCGGCGTGACTTAAGTCACGCCGCTCTTTGGAAACACAAATTTTTACTCTTTCTTGATTTTACTGTTTTGCGACTCTCCGTTTTTGGCGGCAGCCATTTTTATCTGGCAGGAATTTATCCGCGGTACAAAATACGGATAGAGTTCAAAAGACACAGCATGGCCACGCCGGTATCAGCAAAAACGGCTAACCACATATTGGCGAAGCCGAAAAGGCCCACCAGTATGATGACGGCTTTAACCAGCAACGCGAAGCAGACATTCTGGCTGGCTATGCGGCAAGTCTCGGCGGCAATATCAATCGCCTGCGGCACTGCCGCTATATCCGACGTCATAAATACCACGTCGGCTGCTTCGATAGCGGCGTCAGCTCCGCTTCCCATTGCTGCGCTTACGTCGGCGCCGGCCAGCACCGGCGCATCGTTAATGCCGTCGCCTACAAACATCACGCTGCCGTGCCGGGCGCGGAGCTCATCCAGACGGGCTAGTTTATCCTGCGGTAACAGACGGGCATGAACTTCGTCGATTCCGGTTATGTCCGTTACTTGCTGCGCGGAGTCCTCTGCGTCACCCGTCAGCATGGCGGTGACGATTTTTTTTGCTTTTAAGCGTTTTACAGCGTCCGCTGCACCGGGCTTCAACGTGTCGGAGATGATAATTTGTCCGGCAAGCTGACCAGCAACCGCCAGCAGTACTTCCGCACCGCCTGCTGTTGCCTGATAGCCGGCCATATCAATGCCTGCGTTCTCCAGCAGCTTGCGGTTGCCGCAAAGTATCTCGCCTGCGGTAGTTTCAGCTTTGATACCAAGACCTGCCAGCTCTTTCAGTTGTTCCGGGCGCGTGACCGCAAGCCCAGCTGCCTGCGCCGCCGCCGTAATACTGGCCGCAATGGGGTGGGTAGAGGCGGACTCACATCCAGCGGCCAGCGCCAGCAGCTCGTCTTCGCTTATGCTGCCGCAGGTGCGCACACTCTGTACGGTAAAATTTCCCTGAGTAAGCGTGCCGGTTTTATCCATGGCCACCGCCCGCACCTTGGCAAGCGCCTCCATAGCCAGCCCGCCTTTAAAGAGTATGCCGCGCTTTGATGCTGCGCCGATTCCGGCGAAGTAAGCCAGCGGCACCGACAGCACCAGTGCGCAGGGGCAACTGATGACGAGGAACGTCAGCGCGGTTTTGATCCAATAAGCCCAACCACCTTGGAACAAAAGTGGCGGCAACACGGCTATCAGAGCAGCTGCCAGCACCACAAGCGGTGTGTAAATGCGGGCGAAACGGGTGATGAATTTATCGATTTGCGGTTTATTGGCGGCGGCGTTTTCCACCGATTTCAATATCCGCGTTACCATTGATTCGGAAAGAGCCTTTTCCACGCGGATCTCCAGTTGGCCGGAGATGTTGACGCAGCCTGAGATGATACTGCTTCCGACGGATACGGCCGCCGGAATTGGCTCGCCCGTTATTGGTGAAGTGTCCAGCCTGCTTTGGCCGGCGATGACCACGCCGTCCAGCGGTATGCGGTCGCCGGGGCGTACCAAAAGCACGTCGCCGGGCTGGGCTGCCGCCGCGTCAATGACCTGTACTACGCCGTTGGTTAGTTTGTTTACCGTTTCCGGCCGCATATCAACTGCCTGCATGATCTGGCCGCGGCTTTTCTCTACTGCGCGGTCTTCAAAATACTCGCCAATGCGGTAAAATAGCATGACGCCCACTGCCTCGCTATATTCGCCGATAGCAAATGCGCCGAGCGTAGCAATGCTCATCAAAAAGTTTTCATCAAAAACCTTACCGTGCAGCAGGTTACGTCCTGCCGTCAGCAATACATGCCAGCCAAGCAGCAGATACGCGGCGGCCAGCAGCCCCCATATCAACACGTTCAGCTGCTTTGTGTGTTCCAGCAGCAGAGCAGCGGCCAGCATAGCGGCACCGGTGATGATCACACCTGCGCCGCTCTTTGATTCGCCGTGCTTATGTTCATGGTCATGACCACAGCCGCAGCTGATTTCAATGCCATGCTCATGTTCGTGTGCGTGTTCATGACAATGTTCATTTTCGTGTTCGTGTTCGTGTTCGTGTT
>DVMH01000035.1 GCA_018715045.1 Candidatus Avidehalobacter gallistercoris | reverse complement strand
GGCTTATTGTGAATATCCTCGTCCTGATAATCAAATAGCAACTCCCGCAACAGGTCAAATGTCTGACGCAACAGGTTTTGCTGTTCCAACAGATGTTTGGCCGCCTCAGCCACCAGAGAATCAGTCACATCAGCCAGCGACCGCCCCAGCAGACGCTCCTGCAACACGGTTTCCAGCTCGGCCAGCTTAGCGTCGGAAAGCTCATTCGCCATATTCATTATCTTGTTATGAATTTTGCCGTCATCGGTGATCATGATGGCCAAAAGCTGCCCCTCGTTCAGACGCACCAGCTTGAAGCGCTCCAGAACGCTGTCCGCCAGGCGGGGCTTCACCAGCATGGCAGTATAATTGGTCATGCTGGAAAGCAGACGGCAGCTTTGCTGAAACAGCTGCTCCATTTCGGCAGCACAGTTTCTAAAGAAATCGGCAACCTGCTGTTGCTCCTCGTCTGAAAGCAGCTTCTCCTCCGGCTCCATCAGGTTATCCACATAATAGCGATATCCCTTATCTGAAGGAACACGCCCGGCCGAGGCATGCGGCTGGCGAATGAAGCCCATCTCCTCCAAATCGGACATCTCGTTGCGGATAGTGGCCGGAGAAATGCCCAAGTCATACTTTTTGGCGATAGTGCGGCTGCCCACCGGTTCGCCCACGTCAACGTAATCACGGATAACGGCGTGCAGAATTTGCTTTTTACGTTCGTCCATCGCGGATTCCTCCTTGCAAAATTCCTGTAAACCGTTCAAAATCTCTTGTTAGCACTCGACCCCCTTGAGTGCTAACTATAGGATATCACTCGCCATCCCATTTGTCAATATATAGTAGCAATATTTTTGGCAATTAGGGTAAATTTTATCCCGCCTGCGAACAGGTGGGAGAGTATTATATAAGCTAAATATCGTTTGTTTGATCGCCATCGCCGGAGACAGATATCATACCGCCCAGATAGGTTGGTTTCGGCTTAAATATAGCTGTGAAAAAGTCCTTGTTTCGCGCAAGGATTTCCCGGCAGATGCGGTATGTTCCGCCAGAATATGTACGGAAATCCGCCGGCACACCATAAGCATCCAGCCCAAGCGCGCGCGCCAGATATAGCGCACGATACAGGTGATATTCCTGCGTCACCACCAGCACCCTTTTCGCATCAAACACCGCACCGGCGCGGTACATCGTCTCATAGGTGGAAAACCCGGCGTGATCCATAAAAATGTCGGAAGATGGAACGCCCGCGTCGATAGCGTATTGCTTCATCGCGTTCACCTCGTCATATTCCGCCTGGCCATGGTCGCCGCTCATTAATAACTTCGGAGCAGCCCCTGCCTGATACAGCGCAATCCCCCTTTCCAAACGGTCGGTCAGCATGGGGGCAGGCCGGCCATCGGCTTCCACCTTGCAGCCCAGCACGATGATACAGTCAATATCATCAAGCGCCGCCGCCTCTTGCGCCGTCACGATATTCTGCCCGCCGATATATTTTACATACGTATTAATGCCCAGCGCCCAACCCGCGCCAAGCAGCGCCAGCAACAGTAATACGCTCAAAATTCGCCTCAACCAACTGCCGCGTCTAAACCAAGCTATCACATTTTTACCTCACATTGTACAATATTAGATCTCAAAAAACGGCTCATCCTGCTGAGACCCAAGCTGTATATCCTCCGTTTCGTCCTTGATGAACTCCAGAAAAACCTGGTTGGCCAGCATCATGCCGCGCTCGGTCAGGCGCAGGCTGTGCGCGTCCTCGACGTATTCCAGCAGACCCTGACCAAACAGGCCCTGCAATTCATAGTCGTAAAAACGCAGAGGATCAACGCAGTAACGGTCGATCACCGGGTAAATATCCACGCCCGCCGTCTGGCGCAGCCCCATGAACATCACCTCGCTCATTGTATGCGCCATCGTGAGCTGCTCCTGCTCCACCTTCGGCCGGTGCAGCCGCGAGAGACTTTCAATATATGAGTCCAGCGTGCCCACATTCTGCCAGCGGGTCATGAACAGGCAGCTGGCCGCGCCCAGCCCCACGCCGAGGTAATCTTCCCGCTGCCAATACAAGCGGTTGTGGCGGCTGCGAAAATCGCGCTCACCGCGACGGGCAAAATTGGCAATCTCATACTGAGCAAAGCCCTGCTCCCGCAGCAGTCCGCGTGCCATTTGCAGCATATCCGCCTCCAGGTCCTCATCCGCCGCCAGCAGTTTACCCGCCGCATATTCCCGCCCCCAAATGCTGTCGTTATCCAGTTGCAGGGAGTAGAGCGAAATATGTTCCGGAGCCAGCTTCAGTGCTGCCAGCAGGTTATACTGCAAAGACGCCAGCGTCTGGCCAGGCAGAGCATAAATTATGTCCAGGCTGATATTATCAAAACCAACGTGTCTGGCCGCCGCCACGCAATTACGGATAGAAGCCGTGTTATGCAGCCGACCCAGCATTTTCAGCTCTGCGTCCTGAAAGCTCTGCGCACCGATCGAAAGACGATTAAAACCAGCAGATTTAAGCTCCGCCAGATAGCCCACGTCCACTGTGCCCGGATTACATTCCACCGTTATTTCCGCACCAGGCGAGAGAATAAAAGTGCGGCCGATAAAATCCAGCAGCGAGCAAAGCTCACTTGCTGGCAGCATGGTAGGCGTGCCGCCGCCAAAATAAACCGATTGCAGCTCCCCGGCATAGGCGCGATACATACGCATTTCCTGGCGCAGCGCCGAAGGATATGCCGACGCCTGCGCCTGCACATCCGCATAGGTGTGCGAAAGAAAATCACAGTAATTACAGCGCTTTAAGCAAAACGGCAGGTGCAGATAAAGTGATTTGAAAGCGATATCATTAAGCGCCAGCGTCCTCACCCCTCTACGGTTATTCTTCCCGCGTTATGCCCTGCAAATTCTGCCAGAGCGAACCAGACTTATCCAGCAGCGAGTCAATATCCTGATACGATACGGGCACCAGCTGCACAGCACCGTCAGAAAGAGCAAAATAGAGAGTCAACCCCTCATCAGAGAGCGAGAAATCTAAATTGCGGGAAAGCCGCTTGGAGAGTATCTCCTGCATTTCCGGCTGCTCCGGCGCCCCTGCCGCCGCCAACAGCCCATAGCTGGCGCGCGCCGGTTCCAACAGTTCCTGCCGCCAGTTCACGCCGTCGGCAAAAAGGTCGGCCAGCCGGTATTGCCGGCCCGTGACCGCATCGAAGCAAACTGTATGCACTGCTTCCTCCAAGCCTCCTCCGGCTTCCCAGGAATCGTCCAGCGTCAGCGTTTGTATGGCGCTGATCACGCCGCCCGCCGTTACAAGATAGCAGTTGCCCCGCACGGCAAATTTCAGCTCGCCGCCGGAAGTATAGCTGTCATAATATTCGCCGAGCGCATTATCGGCCAGCGCCTGATTCAAACGCCGCCACGTGCTGTTCAAGCTGCCATCCACCGCCTCCGCCTGCGGATAATAGACCAGATAATTAACGTCGGAGTTTTCCAACACCGTCAGCAGGCGCACCTCAGCGGAAAGCGCACGGTCGCGCCCCACGCTGTACACTGTGTGCCCCGCGTCGTCAAACCAGCTCAGGCCGTTCATATCCTGCACGCCGTATAACTTGCCCAGACGGAACACGCCTGGGGATATAGAAAGCTCAAGCCCCGGTTGCAATTCGCCAGCCGCATTGATAAACAACGTTGCCACCGCCGTATGACAGGCCAAAAGACCGTTCCGCCACTCTTCCCAGCCGTAGACGGTATCCGCCACCACCGGCTCGCCCAGTTCATCCACCAGCAGATATCCCGGCGCATCGAGAAGCTTCAAAGCATAAACATTATGGCCAAGATACTGTCCATCAGCGTAGACAGGTTCCGCCATCCAAACGCCGTCTGGCGACAAAAGACCGGTTCCCCCATCAGTCGCTGCCAGAGCCGCGCCGCCTCGGAAAGGCTCCGCCGCAGTGAACGCATAATCTATCACCAGTTCGCCGTTTACGTCCTGATAGCCATACAGACCGCTTGCCGTGTCTTTCAGCAGCACCATACGGCTGCCAACCGCATCCAGGCTATCCACACCAGCCACCGGCACGCCCGTCTGCGCGTAGATATTCAACAGCAGCTTTTGCCCCTCCATATCGCGCACCAGCGCATAATTGCCGCTGACCTGTCCCACTGCGGCATAGACCGGTTCAATAATAATTTCACCATGCGCGTTGATATAGCCCCAAGTAGTCACACCGTTCCTGGTACGCGAAAACGCCATAAGTCCGCTGGACATTTCTTTTAAATCCCCCGCCAGGCCAAAAAGCTTTTGGCCATTTACATCATAAAGTGAGGAATTCTGCGGCGCAGCCGACACATTGCTGCCCGAGGCGCATATAAAGCGGTTGGATCCGTCCTCATAAACGGCAATCTCGGCATATTCAGGCGTCACCAACACTGTTCCCGCCGCATCCACTGCGCCCCAAAGGCCATTCTGTTTCACCCAGGCCGCCTTACCGTAAAATGGCAGCGCCTCCTCATAAGTTTGGGGCAATATTACTTCGCCCTGCTCGTTGATATAGCCCCAGCGTCCGTCCGCCGCCGGAGCGGGATAAAGCGTCAGACTCTCCTCCACCGGAGCCGTCACCGGTTTATTTTGGCTGGGAAGATTTAAAACGTCAGTTTGCCAAAGTACAAAGGCGCTCACGCCCACCGAACAGATAAAAGCTGCCGAGAATAACAGCAGCGCTATAGTTTTTTTTCTCAACTTCATTATAAAATAATTGCCTCCATATTCGCAAACATCAGCTGCATAAACCTGAGTTTTGCCACCAAACTATGGCTGATGGCGTTTCACCTCAGCCACGGCCAGCTCATCGCATCGGTTGTTCCACGGATTATCCGCGTGGCCTTTCACCTTGTGCCAATTCACCCTGTGCTGCCCGGCCGCCTGCAAAAGCCGCTGCCAAAGGTCTTTATTCTCCACCGGCTTTTTCTGCGCGTTCTGCCAGCCGTTTTTCTGCCATTTGACCAGCCAGCCTTTTTGCCATGCATTCACCAGATAGGCGCTGTCACTGTAAAGCTCCACCTGACAGGGACGTTTCAAAGCCTCCAGAGCTGCTATAGCAGCCATGATTTCCATGCGGTTATTCGTGGTTTGGGGCATATAGCCCGACATCTCCCGCATTTTATCGCCGAAGCGCAGCACTGCGCCCCAGCCGCCCGGCCCCGGATTGCCGGAGCAGGCGCCGTCTGTGTAGATTATGACTCCGGAGAGATATTCCGTCAAACGCTTGTCCTCCTTGCCGCCTTTCAGGAAATTCTTACGGCACCGCCCCGCCAAAAACTTGACGGCAGGCCGCTCAAATGCTATAATCACATTAGCTTGAGCCGCTTGCCTTAACCGGCGGGCGGCTATTTTTACACAAGCGCACAGCACTTATAAAGTTATTGTACCATAAATTTACGTTTAGTTAAACCTCTTTCCCGATTTTTAGTCATTTTACCATTGCAAAGCCGTTTAACAGAGAGGTTGAATACATTGAGCAACCAAAAACCAGCAGCAACCACAGATTTGTCCGCCTATCAGAAGCAGCTCGGCGAGTTGGCCGAAAACAGCCGGGAGCTGACGCAGGCTCTCTATCGCGAAATCCAGCGTCAGCAAAGCTTAATGACCGCAGCAAGCGGCATGATCCGTCATACCAAAGCGCAAATTGACGCCGAGCAGGCCAAATTAAATCAGTTGGAAGAGATAAGCCGTCGTGCCCTGCGGGATCTGGCTAATGCCAAAGATAATTCAGACCGCGCCATGCAGGCGTATAACGCCAAGCTGGAGGAAGTGAAAAACCTCCGCGCCAAGCTGGATGCCGAACACGCCGAAATGGCCGCCCAGCAACAACAGGCAAAAGACGTGATAACGCGCTGGCAGCAGCAGCGTTTTTTCCATCAGAAACAGCAGGCGGTACTCTCGCGCCTTTCAGCCAATGACACGACGAATCTGCCCGACTTGGCGGATTTGACGCCTAAGATGCAGGAACAAAGTACATCTGCCGCACCCGGCGGTAAAGAGCATGTTAACGCTGACTTTTGGGAAAAAAAGCAGCACACGGCGCTGAAGCTGCGCCCGGTGGAACAGCCGCCGGCCACTGACAAATCAAATAAGCCGGAAAAGGAAGAAATAGATACGCCAAAGCCCTCCCTTGCCAAAGCTGTCTTGGGCTATATTATCTGTATTGTAATCGCAGTGGGCCTGGCATTTGCTATTCGCACCTGGGTGCTGATGCCAACCGAAGTTTCCGGCACCTCTATGCAGCCCACGTTGGAGCCTCACGATAAGCTGCTCACCAGTCCGCTGCCATATCTGTGGGGTGAACCGGAGCGCGGCGACATCATCGTGTTCCAGGCGCCGAGCGAGCCTGATGGCGTCTACTACGTAAAACGCGTGGTGGGTCTGCCGGGCGAGCACGTGCTGATTGAAGACGGAGCGGTCTACATCGAGGGCGAAAAGTTGGCCGAGCCGTATCTTTCGGAAGTCACTACCGAGGGCTACGTCAACACCGTGGTGCCGGAGAAAAGCCTGTTCGTGCTGGGTGATAATCGTACTGTCAGCCATGACAGCCGCGACAGCGACGTTGCCTGCATATCCTATGACGAGATACGCGGACAGGCCATCTGGCGGCTGTTCCCGCTAGAGAGCTTCGGCAGCATCGAATAATAATACGGAGGGGTTGCAATATGGATTTGCCTGATATGCGTGAATTGACCAAAGCACGTCGAAAACGTCTAGCCATATCTATGCAGCAGACAAATTTTGACGCTCTGCTGCTTTCCGACCGCAAAAACATCTACTACTATTCCGGGTTCTCCGGTGACGACAGCTATCTTCTGCTGATAAATGATACGGCTTATCTGCTCTCAGACGGGCGCTTTATCGCGCAGGCGGCGGCCGAAGCGCCGGACGCTGAATTCCTCTGCCGCACCAACGGCCAGCAGCTGCAACATTTGCTGGTAACAGCGCTCAACGATAAGCCGGTCAAAAGGCTGGGCTTCGAGGGCGGCACGTTAAGCTATACGGCCTGGGTCGATCTGGCCAATTTGCTGCTGGCATATCTGCCGGATTTGGAGTTTGACCCGGCGGACGAGCTGCCGCTGGAACTGCGTATGACAAAAGATGAATACGAGCTGTTTTGCCTGAAAAAATGCGGTGAAATTGCCGACCAGGCACTAGAGGCGACGCTTCCGCATATCAGGCCAGGCGTGACGGAACGGGAAATTGCCTGGCAACTGGAACAGTCTCTGCATGAAGCAGGCGGACAGGGCTTGAGCTTTCCCACCATCGTGGCAGCTGGACCAAACAGCGCCAAACCGCACGCTATTCCTTCGGATTATGCCGTACAGCCCGGCGATTTTGTGACCATTGACTTTGGCTGTCGTTGGCAAAATTATTGCGGCGACTGCACTCGCACTTTTGCCGTGGGAACAATTTCCGACGAACAGCGAACGGCGTATGAAACGGTGCTTAAAGCGCAGCTGGCTGGCGTAGCAAACATACGCCCCGGCATGACCGGCTCTGAAGCGGACGAGATTTCCCGCCGCATAATCCGGGAGGCAGGCTTGAGCGAATATTTTTCGCACTCGCTGGGGCACGGCGTGGGGCTGAATATCCATGAGGCCCCGGCTCTCTCGCCCAGCGACAAAACTACGCTCCGCCCCGGTTTTCTGGTTACGGTTGAGCCAGGAGTATATCTGCCTGGACGCTTCGGCCTGCGCATTGAGGATTCCTGCATCGTAACAGCGTACGGTCTGGAACCTCTCACCCACTTTCCAAAGGAACTGATTACCTTATAATTTTGGCGTATAATCCGCCCCGCAAAAAATCACCTTATTAATGAGGTGATTTTTTTGTTGTATTCCGAGCGCCTGCGGCGCGTTTCCAGCCTGCTGCTTCTCGCTTTTGCGCTGCTTTTCGTCCGGCTGTGGTGGCTTAACTGCTGGAGAGGTGATGACTTTGTCGCACTGGCTCAAAACCAGCGGCTTTTAACCTTAGCCGAACGAGAATTCCAACGTGGCGATTTTCTGGACAGAAACGGTCGAAGCTTCACCAACCGGGCAGAACGCTGCCTGCTAGTCTTCCCCAGCCTCACCCGACAGGATGAGCAGCACAACACGGCCTATTATCAAACATTTCTGACCGAGCTGCTTGACAGTTTGCACCTATCTTCTTCACCAGAGGCCTATAATCTGAAAAGCAGGCTTGCCGCAAACGAGCCGTTTCTGCTGGCGCGGAATTTGAGCGAAACACAGGAGCAGCAGGTTAACGAGCGCGCAAGTAATTTATGCGGCATTTTTGTCTGTGTTTATCAGCCGCGCTATGCCGCCGATTCTCCGGCGGCGCACATTTTGGGCTATGTCGGCCCCAGCAGTGAAACAGAGCAACAACAACTTGCATCAGCCGGGTTGGCCGACCCAGAATACATTGGCAAGTGCGGCCTGGAACAGCAATATGACGCGCTGCTGCGCGGACGGCCCTCAGCGCAGATCGCAGCAGCGGTGGACGAGCAAGGACGGATGGCGGCCAACGGTCTCCGGGAAATCCCCCCCGGCGGCCAGGACAGCGCCCTGAATGTGCGTCTTACACTGGACGCAACCTATCAGCAGATATGTGAGGAAGCTATGCAGGGCAAAAACGGCGCGGCGGTACTGCTTGACGTAACAAACGGCGACGTGTTAACGATGGTCAGTTCCCCTGGCTTCGATCAAAGCGTTGGTCAGCCGGCGGCGGCAGGCGACGTGTATCTTAATAAAGCGCTCAGTTATTACCCGCCCGCCTCGGTGTTTAAGCTGGTGTTGGCACTGGCCGCGCTGGATAATGATATCAGTATTGACGGCGAAGATTTTGCCTGCAGCGGCGGCATAACGCTATCGAACGGCCACACTGTGAACTGCTGGCAGGAGAAAGGTCACGGTGCGGAGGATATGCAGGCGGCGCTGGCCAACTCCTGCAATCCGTATTTCATCACGCTTGGACAAAAGCTCGGCGGCAAGCTGATTGCGGAATACGCCTGGCGGCTTGGTATGACGGAGCAGGTGCTGCGCGGGCTGGACGTTAAATCGCAGAATATGCTAGATTTCTCTTCCGCCGTTCCCGCCGACGTGGCCAACGTCTCTATCGGCGAAAAGGGTATACGCGCCACACCGCTGATGCTGGCGCGTCTGATGGCAACAATCGCCAACGGCGGCAAACTAGTGGAACCACGGCTGGTAATCAATCTGGAAACCGCCCAGGGACGTACGGTGCAAAGCATCGAAAGCTCTGAACCTCGTCAGGTCGTAAAACCGGAAAGCGCTGCAAAGCTCAGGCAAATGCTGCGCACCGCCGTCACCAATGGTACCGGCAAACCGGTCAACAGCCAGCTTATTGCCATCTCCGGCAAAACAGGCACAAGCCAGAACTTCGGCGTGTGGTTTGCAGGCTTCTTTCCGTCAGACGAGCCGCGCTGGGCAATGGCCGTCTATATCGCGGACGGCGAAAGCGGGGGCGGTGATGCGGGCAGAGTATGCCGCGAGGTGGCCGAAAAACTGGCACTGTTGGAGGGTATTGCCAACCAAAGCCGCGTCTAGCAGCACCTACCGGAATTTTCGGCATGAAATAGCAGCCTTCGCATATGCTTTACCAATTTAAAGCATAATGGAGGCTGCTTATTATGTGGGAACTTTTGTATCTGTTCGGCACACTGGTGCCTGGTCTGGGTTTTCTGTTAGGTTATCTGAACAGCAACGCTTTCCCCAAGCCACTCTCGCCGGCGGAGGAGGCCGAGGCAATGCGAGCTATGGCAGAAGGAGATATGGCGGCAAAAAACCGGCTGATTGAACATAACCTGCGGCTGGTGGCACATATTGTGCGTAAGTTCGAAAATTCCGGACCGGATCGCGAGGATCTGATTTCCATCGGCACTATCGGTCTGATCAAGGCCATCAACACGTTCAACCCGGAGAAGAATATCAAGCTGACCACCTATGCCGCCCGCTGCATCGAAAACGAGGTGCTGATGCATCTCAGAGCCACCAAGAACAGCCGCACAGAGATATCGCTGGACGACCCGGTAAGCGCCGACAAGGAAGGCAACCAGCTAACACTGCTGGAAACGCTGGGCACCGACAGCGGCGAAATCCTGGACGCAGTGGAAAGCCGCGATGACGAACGACTGCTGCGCCAAAGCCTGCGTACTCTTTCTCCCAAGGAGCGCTATATCGTGATCCGCCGCTATGGTCTGGACGGCGACGATGAGCGCACCCAACGGGAAATAGCCAAAGAGCTGGGGATTTCACGCTCCTACGTAAGCCGGATCGAAAAAAAGGCGCTGCAAAAGCTCGCCCGTGTGTTTGAAGGGTAAGCATATCAAAAGATATGCCTGCATATAGATTGGCAAAACCAAGTTAAAAGGGGATTTTTGCCATGAAAAACGCTGCGCGCCTTAAAGAGCAGGTTTTGGCCGTGGGCTCCGCCGCCGGAACCGCCGCCAAGAGCACTTCCCGAGCCGCTGCGCTGATTCGCGGAATGATTGCCGCGCTGGCAGTGCTGCTGGCCGGCTCATTGATACTGGCCGCCGCCTACGTGTTCACCGATCTCAGCTCTGCCACTGCGCATTTATTGCAGCTCGTTCTGCTGGGGCTGACCGCACTGTTTGGGGGCTTCATCACCGCAAAACGCGCGGGCAGCCAGGGGCTGATCTCGGGTCTGATACTGGCAGCGGGGCTACTTATTCTGATGCTGCTGTGGAACATCACGCTGGGCACAGGCATCGCACTTGACCTGACGCTATTCGTAAAAGTGTTGATATTGGCGCTGTTTGGCGCGCTGGGCGGTATGTTCGGCGTGTTTTAGCTTGCGGCCCAACCCGGTTTATGCTATAATATTGATATTATAGCATAAACGGGGTGCATAATATTATGACAGATAGCAAGCTTTGGGGCGGACGTTTCGCCAAATCCACCGACAAGCTGGTGGAAGACTTCCATTCCTCTATCAGCTTCGACCAAATTCTGTATAAATACGACATCGAAGGCTCAATCGCCCATGCCACCATGCTGGGCAGGCAGGGAATCATCAGCGCGGACGAGGCAGCGCAGCTGGTTCAGGCTCTTCAGGAAATTCTCGCGGATATCGAAGCGGGCCACGTGGAATTTGAGGTAGGCGCCGAGGATATCCACATGAATATCGAAAAGATACTCACTGAGCGCGTGGGCGACGTGGGCAAGAAGCTGCACACTGCCCGCAGCCGCAACGATCAGGTAGCGCTGGATATACGGCTCTATTTAATGGCAGAGATCGAAGCAGTGCAGCAGCTGCTACTGAAAATGGAACGCGTGCTTCTGGATCTGGCAGCACGTCATAAGGCCAGTGTAATGGCGGGCTATACTCACCTGCAAAAAGCTCAGCCCATCACTTTCGGCCACCATATGTTAGCCTATTTCCAAATGTTCCGCCGCGATTATGAACGCCTGACCGACTGCAAAAAGCGCACTAATCTGCTGCCGTTAGGAAGTTGCGCCCTGGCCACCACTACTTTCCCGATTGACCGTCGTTTTGTGGCGAACGAACTTGGCTTTGACGGCATTTGCGAGAACAGTCTGGACGGAGTCAGCGACCGCGACTTTATCGTGGAATTTATCAATGCT
This sequence comes from Candidatus Avidehalobacter gallistercoris, assembly GCA_018715045.1. Classification (GTDB taxonomy): domain Bacteria; phylum Bacillota; class Dehalobacteriia; order UBA4068; family UBA4997; genus Avidehalobacter; species Avidehalobacter gallistercoris. The sequence goes on along the minus strand of DVMH01000035.1, from coordinate 27,135 downwards.
GCGGCACTGATAATGGTACACCTTTCCCGCCTTTCGGAGGAAATCGTGTTGTGGTCGTCCAACGAATTCGGTTATATCACGCTGGACGATGGTTACAGCACCGGCTCGTCCATTATGCCGCAGAAGAAAAACCCCGACGTGGCGGAGCTGGTGCGTGGCAAAAGCGGGCGAGTTTTCGGCCACCTGCTGGGCACGCTCACTATGCTGAAAGGACTGCCGCTGGCCTACAATAAGGATATGCAGGAGGATAAAGAGGCTCTTTTCGATACAGTAGATACCGTAAAAAAGTCGCTTCTGGTGTTCGCACCAATGCTGGATACTATGCGCGTCAACAAAACAAAAATACATGACCGCGCCAAGGGCGGCTTCATCAACGCGACAGACGCGGCAGATTATCTGGCAGCGCGAAAGGTTCCGTTCCGTGAAGCGCACTCAATTATCGGCCAGCTGGTGAAATATGCCGAGGATAAAGGCGTGGGTTTGGAGGATTTAACTTTGCCCGAGTTCCAGCAGTTCTCCGCCGTCTTCAGCGAGGACGTTTACGATTACATCAAAATTGAAAAGTGTGTAGCGGCGCGTAATATCCCCGGCGGACCGGCGCTACCTGCTGTGGAAGCGGCCATTGAAAGCGGAGAAATTTGGCTGGCCGCACAAAAGTAACGCAGCTGCAAACAAAAAAGCAAGTCTGAATTTCTCAGGCTTGCTTTTTTATATGAATACTTCTATTTTAAATTGACAATGGTCGCCCCAAAGCCGCCTTCGTTAAACGGCGCCTGCTCGACTCCAGCCACCAGACGATGGTTCTTCAGATATTCCAGCACCCCAGCTTTCAGCGCCCCGGTGCCACGCCCATGAATAACGCGCACCTGGTGCAGGCTGGCCAGAAAAGCATCGTCGAGGTATTTATCCAGCTCATAGATAGCCTCCTCCACCGTCAGACCGTGCAAGTCGATCTCCGGACTGATGTAACGCGATTTCTCCTGCATAATGTGGCGCGTACTGGCCGTATGCTCCCGCCGCACATGCTGAGCGTCAATACGCAGGTCGGAGAGCTTCACGCCCACCTTCATCACTCCGATCTGTACCTGTAATTCGCCTTTATCGTTCGGCAGGCTCGCCACAATACCGCTCTGCCGCAGCTTCGGCACCTCCACAGTCTGGCCAATCTCCACCTTGGCTGGCGCGTCGCCCTGATACTTTTTGGCGGGCAGATTATTCTGCAGCTTCTCCTGCAACTTTTGCAGCTTGCTGCGCGCCGCCTGCACCTCGCGGTTCTGTACGCCGGCTGTTTTCAGCTCCCGCTTCATCTGCTGATAAAGCTCCTCTGCCTGACGGCGGCTTTCTTTCACAATTTCCGCCGCCTGCAGGCGTGCTTTGGTCAAAATTTCCGCCTCTTTGTTGGCCAGTTCCAGCTCCTCGTTTTTCAGCCGGCGTTGCTGCTCCACTACCTCGGCCAGGCGAATATCCGCCTCGTGGCTGGCCTGCTCGGCCTGCAAGCGATGCTCTTCCAATGAGCTGATCAGATCGGCCACCTGTTGTTCATCCGCCGTTAGAAAATCACCCGCGCGGTCAATGATCTCAGCAGGCAGCCCCAACTTTTCCGCGATACTAAACGCGTTGCTCTTACCAGGTATCCCCATCAGCAGCCGGTACGTGGGACTCAGCGTTTCCACGTCAAATTCCACACTGGCGTTGGTGTAACCCTCTTTGTTGTAGGCAAAGCTCTTTAGCTCACTGTAATGCGTGGTGGCGAGGGTTTTCACGCCCAGCTTATAAAGCTGCTCTAAAATACTCATGGCCAATGCCGCCCCCTCCGTTGGGTCAGTACCACTGCCCAGCTCGTCTAACAGGACAAGGGAGTTTGCATCCGCCCGGCTGATTATCTGCACAATGTTGCCAAGATGCGCCGAAAAGGTGCTGAGGCTCTGCTCAATGCTCTGTTCGTCGCCGATATCGGCAAAAACCTGTGAGAAAAACGCCAGCTGCGAGCCATATTCCGCTGGGATATGCAGGCCGGAAAGCGCCATCAGCGTGAGTAAGCCCACCGTTTTCAAGGTAACGGTTTTACCGCCGGTATTAGGCCCGGTAATGACCATAATTTTCAGCTTCGGCGCCAGGCGCACGTCCACCGGCACAACGCCTGCACCAATCAGCGGATGACGCGCCTCGCGCAGGTCAATATACCCCGTTTGGTTAAGCGTGGCAGGCACGGCACGCATATCCTCAGCCAGTTTTGCCTTACAGAGCGCAAAGTCCAACCGAGCCAACCCCCAAAGCGTATGCTCCAGCTCCTCGCGCGAACCAGCCACCAGCAGTGAAAGCGCCCGCAGTATCGCCGCGACCTCATCTTCCTCCTCCAGCCTAAGGCGCGCCAGCTCGTTATTGGTCTGCATAACCGCCAACGGCTCCACAAACAGCGTCGCCCCACTGGCCGACACGTCATGCACCGCACCGGCCACACTGCTGCGATATTCCTGCTTCACCGGTACCACGAACCGCCCATCGCGCACCGTTACGATCGGCTCCTGCAAAAATTTGGCGGTGTTGGGATTCTTAATGAAATTATCCAGCCGATCTTGAATTTGCCGTTCATACATGCGCATACGGTGGCGAATGTTGCTCAAACGGTCACTTGCCCCGTCGGCAATTTGCCCGTCCGGCGCAATAGCTTTTTCCACTGCCGTTTCGATCGTGCGGAACAGCCCCAGCCTTTTAGCGCGCTCGATAAGCTGCGGGAAACGTCCTTTAACGTGAGAGAAGAAATCCTTACACTCGCGCGAGGCCCGGCAAGTATCTGCCACTGCCACCAGCTGCTCCGAATTCAGCACGCCGCCCAGCTCCAGAAGGCGCAATGCTTCCCGAATATCGCGGCAGGCTCCCACATTGAACAGAGGATAAAGCCGCAGCAGATCGGTGGCCTCAGTCGTCTCGTCAATCGCCCGCTCCGCCTCGGACAACGTTTTTTTCGGCGCCAAATCCTGTAGCAGCTCCCGGCTGGGCGCAAAGGCTGCCAGCCCGGCCAACCATTTGATTATCTTGGGAAATTCCAGTTTTTCGCGGTATTTAGCCGCAAAATCCATTTCAGTCGTCATATTGTCACCATAATTATCTTATTCATTCAACGCCGCGGTAATAATGCCCTTTAGTCAGCTTCCGCCCCGTCAGTGCTATCAAACGCTCCTTGGCAGCAGCCAAATCAGCATCCGCCGCCCCGTGCCGCGCCCACTCAAACACCGCCACGATTTTGGCCGCCTGCTCCGCAGGATAATGAAACAAGTCCAGAAACAGAACATCATGTTCCGCTGACAGCCGCGGCGTCTCCTCCAACAGACACAGCTGATGGCCGTTATAAATGTGGCTGCGGCAAAATTCGTCAGTGTACACCGGGAATTCAAACCCCTTAGCATCACGAAGCCAAAAGCCACCCGAGCGGCACGCACCGGAACATGCTTTTGCCGCCGTTTTGCCGCCCAGCAGCGCCCCAATAGGGCAATGGCGGCTCTGCATAACCCGCATATTGCCGAAAACCTGCATTTCGGTCGCCAGGTTGGGCAAAGCCAACGCCAAAGCGGAAATCTCACCTGCGTTCAATTCTGCCGGCATTGTGACGCGATTGACGCCCTGGCGCCCATAAGCCATCGCAGCAGCCTTGTTCAAGCAGTTCAAGCCCTGCCCGGCCACGATTTCCGTATGCCAGCCCTGCTCTGCCAGCAGCGTAAACGCCCAGGGATTGGCCGCCACTATTCCAGCAAAGCCCGCCTCCTGATAAGCTTTCAGACGCCGCCGCCATAGCGGCAGCTCATCCTCCAGCGCAATAGTTGGCAGCATTACCAGAACGCGTTCACCCAGCCCGGCCAGATAACGCAGTTCTGCCTCTCCCGGCTCTGACTGAAAACGCCAACGCCAGCCGCACCAATAGATGATATCCGCGCCCGCCGCCACCGCCGCTTCGGCCTGCGCTATACCGTCCACCGCGGCCGCGAGCTTAGCCTGTTTTTTTGGCGGCAAAGTGCAGGCCGTCAGTTCTCCCCGCATATGAGGGCGCGGCAGTTTATCCCGGCGCCACGGCGCCAGCAGCTTATCCTCCAATGCCTGCAAGGCTTCCCTACGCAGATTATTCAGCACACTGGCAGGAAGCATTACGCCCGTCGCCAGTTCGCCTGCCAATTCTGTCAAATGCCAGCCGCTGCCGCCCAATCGTCCAAACTGCTTTTGCAGCAGTTCCCAGTCTGCCGGGCGGTTCTGCGCCGGCGGTATAATATAATCTGCTGTCGCCTCTGCAGAAACATTTTTATAATATGCCGTCAAATGCGGCCGCTCGCCCTGCCGTCCCACAAAATGCAGACGCAGCGGCAAATCATCCCGGGCAATAAATTTTCCGGCATACTCCTTGGCCAAAACGCGGTCATACGTCTTGAAAACACGGTCACCGAGGCGCAGATTTTTCACCTGCAAGGCAATGCCAGCAAGGGGTATCAGCACTCGGCCCGGCGCAACTTCTTTCACCGTTTTAACCTCAAAGCCCTGCCGCCCGCCGCGCGAGACCCAAATCTCCACACCATCACCAGGCGCAAGCGGCGCGTCAAGCCTCAGCACCAGCGCGTCACGTTCAACGCTCTCAATACGGCCCAGGCGCGTTCCGCGGTTGTTGGGACGGTCATAGCTCATCATCTCCGCTCCCGGATTGTCCGTAAGATATGCCTTGGTAAAACCGCGGTTAAATGCCTGCGCCAACGCCGCCGCATCGTATTTCTCGCCCAGCTTAGCCGCCGCATACGCCGCTGTCACCGCCGCCACGTATTCCGGTCGCTTCATGCGTCCCTCCAGTTTCAGCGAGACCACGCCCGCCTCCGCCAGCTCCGGCAGCAAATCGATCGTATTCAAATCACGCGGTGAAAGCAAATGCCCGGTTGCCGCCACATTACCTTGCTTGTCCAGTAATTCATATTGCAGACGGCAAGGCTGAGCGCAACGTCCACGATTACCGCTTCGCCCGCCGATCAGACTGCTAAACAGGCACTGCCCGGAAAAGCAAATACAGAGCGCCCCATGTGCAAACACCTCAATCTGCATATCTGTCGCGGCGCAGACAGCACGGATATCAGACAAGCTTACCTCCCGCGCCAGAATAGCGCGACGGAAACCGAAACGCTCCATAAATCGTACCCCGGCAGAATTGTGCAGCGTCATTTGGGTACTGGCGTTCAAAGGCAACTGCGGATACGCTGCGGCCAGCTCCGCCGCCAGCCCTATATCCTGCACAATCAGCGCATCCGCACCAATTTCATAGAGACGGCGGCAAAATTCCAGCGCCGCCGAAAATTCCGCGTCTTTAAGCAAGGTATTCACTGCTACGTAAACAGACACGCCCCGCAAATGAGCATAACGCAGCAGCCCGCACAATTCGTCCAGGTCAAAATTGGCGGCATAAGCCCGTGCGCCAAACTGTTTGCCGGCCAGATACACCGCATCAGCCCCGCTGTGGATAGCGGCAAAAAATGCCTCACGGCTACCCGCAGGGGCCAAAATTTCCAGATTCTTTGCTTGTTCAGACATTTTATTTCCTATACTAATTTCCGATGCAAGTTTACCAGACAAAGAAGCGCAACAGCACGTCGGCGGCGTTGCGCTTCTCCATAATACTGCGTTTATATCAGGCTCTTAGCTCGCCGCCCAACTCTTCGATTGCGCTGACGATATTGTTGAACGCGGCGTTCACCTCGTCCACCGTCAGCGTACAATCCGCACACTGGAAAGTCAGGTTATAAGCCAGACTCCGGCGGTTCAAACCCAGTATGGGATTCTCATATACGTCGAACAGGCTGATTTCCGTCAGATAGCGGCCACCCGCGTCCTTGATAACCCGAGCTAAATCGGCAAAGCTGACGGATTTATCCATTACCACGGCAATATCCCGCACCGCCGCCGGGAACTTTGGCAGGCTTTGATACTGCACGATCTCACCATGGTGGGCAAACAGCACGTCCAAATCAATTTCCATCAACAATACCCTCTGCTTGACGCCGTAGGCTGCCTGCACAGCAGGCGCAAGCTCGCCCAGGTAGCCCGCATACTCTCCGCCAGCGTAAAGCGCCGCCGTGCGCCCAGGGTGCATATAGGAAAGCTCTTCACAAGGCCGAAACTCAGCATCAGCCACCTTCAGCTCGGCCAGCAGCGCCTCGGCCAAACCTTTCATATAGAAAAAATCGTAAGGCACGGCGGGCGTATTCCAGCTCTTAGGCTGCTGTCCGGTCGCTAAAACGCCCAGTGTGTTCACCTCGTTCGGCAGCTCATCACCCTGGGGGATAAACACCACACCCTGCTCAAAAAGCAACAAATCGCTGTTGCGGCGGCTCAAATTCCGCGCAGCGCACTTCAAAAGACCAGGCGCCAGAGTTGTCCGCATAATGCTCTGCTCCTCGTTGAGCGGGTTCAGAATGTGCAGAGCATCGCGGCGCTTATCGTTCTCTGGCAGCCGCAGCTTATCCCACTCCTTAGGACTAATAAAGCCATAGTTGATAACCTCGTTGGCGGAAAGGCGCACCATTGCCGCCTTGTTTTGCTCCAAGAAACGCTGTTTAGCCGTTCGCTTGCCCTCGGTCATCGCACCGCGCGGCAATGTAGTGGGAATACGATCAAAACCTAAGAGGCGCGCCACTTCCTCTATCAGATCCACTTCAAGCTCAATATCCTGCCGGTAAACGGGAATATCTACCAGAAAACCGTCGCCATCCTTGGCAATATTGAATTGCAGAGCCTTGATAGCGCCGATGATTTCATTTTCAGTGAAATTGGTACCCAACACAGCGTTGACGCGGGCAGGACGCAGCTTCACCCGAATATCGGCAGGCTTAACAAAATTGCAGTCCAACGCACCTGCCACGGGCTTGCCACCGCAAAGCTCAGCCAGCAGTTGAATTGTCCGACGGGAAACATCATCCAAAAGGTTCACGTTTACGCCCTTTTCATAACGCTGCGACGCCTCGGAATGCAAGCCCAGCGCCCGCGCAGTGCGGCGAATGGAAACATGATCAAACGCCGCTGTTTCCAAAAAGACGTTTTTTGTTTTTGACGTAATTTCAGTGTTCAGACCGCCCATTACGCCGGCCACGCAAACGCCACGGTCGCCTGCGTCGCAGATCAGCAGGTTTTCCTCGTTCAGTTCGCGCTCCTGCTCATCCAACGTCACAATTTTCTCCCCCGCTTTGGCACGCCGGACGATAATGCCACGACCCTGCAATGTATCATAGTCAAACGTGTGCATCGGGCTGCCGTATTCCAGCATAACAAAGTTACTGACGTCAACCACGTTGTTAATCGAGCGCACACCGGAGCAGTTCAGAAAATGCTGCAACCAGTACGGTGATGGCGCGATCTGCAATCCCTCAATCATGCGCGCCAGATAACGCGGACAAAGGTCGGGATCAAGAACTTCCAGCGTCGCCAAATCGGTAATTTTACGCTCTGTTTCAGCGTATTCTATTTCCGGCAGATGCAGATCGGTATGCAGCACAGCCGCCACCTCGCGCGCCAGATTCACCACAGCCTGACAATCGGTACGATTGGGCGTCAGATCCAGCTCCAGCACCGGATCGTCCAACCACAGCGCCTTAATGCAGTCCGCGCCCGGTTCGATACCGTCCTCCAAAATCCATATACCGTCCTCATCGGTCAATGCGGGCTGCACGTTCAGCTCCTCTTTGGAGCACATCATGCCAAAAGAAGGCACGCCCCTGAGCTTCGATTTTTTGATTTTCCTGCCCACCACAGACGAGTTATGCAGCGCCACCGGCACCACCTGACCAACCCGTACATTCTGCGCGCCGGTCACGATTTGCAGCCAGCCTTTTTCATTCAGGAATTCGTCGTATCCCGGCCCCATATACAACTGGCAGACCACCAATTTGTCTGCGTCGGGATGCGGGTCGATCTGCATAATACGCCCCGCACGTATATTGTCAAGCTCCGCCCCAGGGTGATGCACCAGATCCACCGTGATACCGGCCAGCGTCAGTTTCTCGGCCAGAACCTCAGCGGAAACGTTAATATCAACATATCTTTTCAGCCATTCATAAGATAACAGCATAATTTTTCCTCCACAATTCCGGCTTAAAACTTCTGCAAAAAGCGCACATCGTTTTCAAACATCACACGCAAATCGTCAATGCCGTATTTCAGCATAGCAATGCGTTCTATGCCGCAGCCAAACGCAAAACCGGTGTAACGCTCCGGGTCATAGCCGGACATTTTCAGCACGTTGGGGTGTACCATTCCCGCACCGAGAATTTCAATCCAACCGGTATCCTTGCAGGTGCGGCAGCCCTTGCCGCCGCAGAGCATACAGGAGATATCCACCTCAACACTGGGTTCGGTGAACGGAAAAAAGCTGGGGCGCAGACGAATCTCACGCTCCTCGCCGAACATCTGGCGCACAAAGTTTAAGAGTGTTCCTTTAAGATCGGCCAGTGAAATGCCCTCGTCCACCACTAAGCCCTCCACCTGATGAAACATCGGGGAATGCGTTGCGTCGTCGTCTCGGCGGTATACTGCGCCGGGCGAGATCATTTTGATTGGCGCCTGCGGACAGAGTTTATCCATTGTGCGCGCCTGCACGGGCGAGGTATGCGTCCTGAGCAATCGTTTGGCGTCGAAATAAAAAGAATCCTGCATATCGCGCGCCGGGTGGTCAGCAGGCAGGTTCATGCGTTCAAAATTATAATAGTCCAGCTCCACCTGCGGACCTTCCTCCACAGTGTAGCCCATACCGAGAAAAATTTCTTTTAATTCGTCGGTCACCAGCGTCAGCGGATGACGGCTGCCCAGCTTCACAGGTCTGCCAGGCAGAGTAACGTCCACCTTTTCCTGCGCCATCTTGAGCTCCATAGCCTTATCAGCCAGCTCCTGCTGTTTGGCGGCCAGATTATCCTCCAACGCCTGACGCAGTTCGTTTACCAGCTGGCCGGCCTTGGGGCGTTCCTCCGGCAAAAGTTTTCCCATGCCCTTGGAAAGCTCGGAGATAGAGCCTTTTTTGCCGAGATATTTCACTTTCAATTCACGCAGCTGGTCGCTGGAGACGGCCTCTCGCAATTCCCGCTCCATAGCTTCGCGGATCTCTTTGATTTTTTCTAACATAATTGCACCTCATAAATAATAGAAAAGCATTTTCACCCCAAAGAAGCCTGTTCACTTGGGATAAAAATGCTTGTGTATCAAAATTCGGGCTGTTATTGCTTTTGGCAAACGCTGCAATAGCACATATAGGCCGACGGCGAGCCAGTCTCCTCAAACAAACGCCAAATCGCTTCGGCGGATAACGTTTCCGGCGAAAGCATTACAATCCCCTCTTTCCCGCCGCCCCTGGGGGGCGCGTCGTTTTTATTAAAAAAGCGCCCGGGAAATTCCCTTGACATGTTTAGTATAACACGGAGCAAAGCCCCGCGGCAAGGGTAAAAGATTGGTAGTTTTGTCTTAATATGTCGAGGTTTATCGTTCCTCTTCCACGCCGGAAAAAAACAAAATTCCAGCCGCCACCGCCACGTTCAGCGAATCCACCCCCGGCTGCATCGGAATAGCAACAGTTTTTGCCGCCCGTTCCCTCCAATAGAACGAAGGACCGGCAGCTTCCCGCCCCAGCAGCCAGCAGACCGAGCTGCCCGCGCTCACCCGGCGAAAGTTCTCGCCGCCCGCGTCTGCCGCCCAAAGCGGCAGTTTAAGCTCAGCCAAAAGCTCCTCCGCAGTTTCGTTAGCGCAGGCCAGTACCGGCAAATGATAGAGAGCGCCCATCGCCGCCCGCACCACTTTCGGCGCAAACGCGTCCGCGCAGCCGTTCACCAGCAGCACTCCGGAAAGCCCCGCTGCCCAAGCAGTGCGGAGAATGGTTCCCACATTACCGGGATCTTGCAGGCCGTCCAGCAGGGCAATGCTTCTGCCTGCCGCCTGTTTGGCAAAATCCGCGGAAGATATTCGCGGCAGCTTAACCGCCAGCAGCAATCCCTGCGACGTTTCTGCCGGAGAGACGCTTTGCAGCACCGACCCCGCCACGGCATAAGCCGGACAGCTTTTCGCCCTGGCCAGCCGCAAAAGCTCCGCTATCCGTGGCTCGTTCGCCCTCTCCGCATCAAAGAGCAGAAAAGCTGGCTCAAAGGCGGACTGCAAAGCCTCGCGCACATTATTGATCCCCTCCGCCAGGAAAAGCCCCGCGGCTTCCCGTTGCTTTTTGACGGCCAGGCTGCGCGCAAGCTTCACATAACGGTTATCTTTGGAAGTTATGACGGCGTTTGTCATCGGTTCTGCCATAGATACACAGTTACAGTTTTATCTCAGGGCTGCTTTGGCCTGTTCGGCAACAGCGGCGAAACCGGCGGCGTCATTCACGGCCAGGTCGGCCAGAACCTTGCGGTTGATGACGATACCGGCCTGCTTCAGACCGTTCATCATACGGCTGTAGGAAAGGCCGTTCATGCGCGCGGCAGCGTTGATACGAGTGATCCACAGTTTGCGGAAATCACCCTTCTTCTTGCGGCGGTGCGCAAAGCTGTCGTTCATCGCCTTGATAACCTGCTGGTTGGCTACGCGGAACAACTTGGAATTGGAAGCGCGATAGCCCTTGGCAAACTTCAAAATTTTCTTATGACGTTGATGCTTTGTAAAGCCCTTTTTAACTCTGGTCATTTATATAATCCTCCTGAAAATTCAATTTGCAAACCGCGCTTATTAAAGATAAGGCAGGCAATCTTTCAAACGCTTCATGTCGGCGGAAGCAGCCACCGCAGATTTACGCAGGTTGCGCTTTCTCTTGGGGCTCTTCGTCTCCAGAATATGGCTGGTATAAGCATGATTTCTCTTGAGCTTGCCGGTGCCGGTGGTGCTGAATCTCTTGGCCGCGGCACGGCGCGTTTTCATCTTAGGCATAATGTTCCTCCTGTTAAAGCAAATATTTTTGTGTCAAATCTTATTTCGGTGCCAAAATCATCGTCATATTGCGACCTTCGACCTTAGCTGGCTTTTCCACCGTGGCAACGTCGGCCAAACGTTCTGCCATGCGCTGGCATACCTCGATACCAAGTTCCGGATGAGTTATCTCACGCCCGCGGAACATAATGGTGACCTTGACCTTATCTCGTCCGGCCAGAAACTTCTCAGCGTTTTTAGCCTTAACCTCAAAGTCGTGCGCTTCAATGTTGATACGCAGCTTCACTTCCTTAAGGCTAATCGTGCGCTGGTTCTTCTTGGCTTCTTTCTCGCGTTTAAGCTGCTCGAAACGATACTTGCCATAATCCATCAGCTTGCAGACCGGGGGTTTGGCATTCGGTGCAATCTCCACCAAATCCAGTTCCCGCTCGTGCGCGGTTCGCAAAGCGTCTTTTGTGGCCACGATACCCAACTGCTCGTCGTTATCGTTGGAAACCAAACGAACTTCCGCCGCTCTGATTTCCTCGTTGATTCGCAACTCCTTAAAAATAACCTTTCACCTCCATCGTTTGACAGCGCCCGTTTCCGGGCACAAAAAAAGTGGGAAGAAATCCCACTCCTCATATTCCAACCAAGCCCACCGACAACATCATAAATGCATGTCTGCGCCTTGATTTTACGGATTTACCCGCCGACCTTGGGTCAGCCAGGTGAGAAGCGAAACTTCTGCTTTAGTTGTTCTGTCCGCAGCATTGATTCTGCAGATACTTTATAATAGTAACATAAACCAAACGCCGTGTCAATCCCCACGCGTTAATATTTTTCTAAGAACGCTGCAAAAACTGCATCAGGTTCTCGCCCATAACGCCACGTGCTCCCGCAGCGTCAAAGCCTGCCGCTAGAAGCGCCTGATACAACACTTCCGCGTCCTGTACGCCGTTTATACCTGCGGGCAGAGCTCCCACACCATCAAAATCGCTGCCCAAACAGACGCAATTCACACCCGCCAGGGCCGCAGCGTGCGCAGCGTGCCGCGCCCAGTCAGCAACCGAAGCCGCCCCTTCCTCGCGCAAAAACTGCGGCGCCAGAGCAATCCCCACCATGCCGCAGCTATCGCCCACCGCCTGAAGCTGCGCGTCAGAAAGGTTGCGCCAATGCCCGCAAAGCGCCCGGCAGCAAGTGTGGCTGACGAACAGCGGGCGGTTTTTGCTTTGCAGCAACTCTGCCGCCTGCCAAAAGCTCTGCTCCGAAGCGTGCGCCAAATCCACCAGATGCATTTCCCTTGCCAAATGCAACACCAGCTCTCGCCCCGCCGCAGTAAGCCCCCGATCATGCTCTGGATCTTGGTTGGCCGCTGCGCCGCATCCCAAAAAGCTGTCACGGTTCCAGAACAGGCCAAAACTGCGGAAGCCCCATTCATACAACTTATCCACCCGCCGCCAGTCGCCGCCCAGATAATCCAAACCCTCCAGCGCAGGCAGCAGCTGCACCCTGGCGCTTTGCCCTGCCGCACTGAGATCACTCAACAGCTCCGCCTCACCGGATAAGGCCGCAGCATAACGCAGATCAAGCAGATGCTGCCTAAGCCGGCGCATCGCCTCATCCGGCGCCAAATCTACCTCATCACCCAGCCAGCAGGCCATAAACTGTAGTTTGCTCCGTCCGGCCAGCCGTACTAAATCCAACTGGCTTGTTCGAGCGCCAAACGCCAGCCGCCAAGGCGTTAACACCGTTGCCGTATCACAGTGCGCATCGGCCAGCCAAAATTTTTCTTCTATAATAATATCTTGCGTCATATCGCGCCCCCATAAACTATGATAACGGCTTAATTTATGCGAAGGCAGGCAGCTTTATGCAAAAAAATACCCCTGCCACACCCGGCAGGGGTATTAAAATTAATATTTTTCCGGCTCAGGATAATCAACGCCAAAAAGTTCTACAGTTACTTTATTCATTACTACGGGAGCAAGCGGTTTGTCGTTGCGATCACGCTCCACATCGGCAATGGCGGCACAGTGTTCCTGCCCATCCACAACCCGGCCAAACGCGGCGTACTGCTTATCTAAAAAGCCGCAGTCAGCCACGCAGATAAAGAACTGACTGCCCGCCGAATTGGGCGGCGTCGCCAGCGCCATTGATATTACACCCTCGGCATGGTGCAGGTCATTTTTGAAGCCGTTTTGCTCAAACTCGCCACGGATAGCATAGCCAGGACCGCCAATACCAATACCTTTCGGGTCACCGCCCTGGATCATAAAGCCGGGAATCACGCGGTGAAAAGTCAAACCGTCATAAAAGCCCTTTTGCACCAGGCTGATAAAATTATTCACAGTGTTCGGAGCATATTCCGGCAGCAGTTCCACCAGAATTTTCTCGCCGCCTGCCATCTCAATCGTCACCAGAGGATGTTTTTTCTCAGTCATATTTTTTCTCCTTATATTATGATACTTATTTTTTGACGCGGCCAAGCGTGGCGTCAATTTTGGTATAGCAGGGCAATCCATTCTGCATCGGCACCGGCAGCGTGCCGGCAATCAGCGGCTGGGCATAGCGAATAAAGTCTTCCGTGACGAAATTGCCCGTTTCATTGATCCACTCGCGCGGCACTTTTTTCTCCACATTGGCCACATTGGCAAGCGGCGCTTCGCCCAACGTACATACATAAGGCTCGCCCGGCTGACGATCAAGCGTGACCATTACGCCAGTTTTGCCAGATAACGCCAGCTCCACCGCCTGTTTGCCTGTGGCGTAGGCTTCGTCTGCGTCCGTCTTGCTCGCAAAATGTGCAGCAGAACGCTGCGCTGTGCCCAGAGTATTGCAGCGAGCCTTCAAGCCAAGGCGCTCCTCCACCAGATTTTTCAACGTTTCGCCTGCACCGGAAAGCTGCACATGGCCAAAAGCGTCAACCTTACCGTCCGCCGCAATATAGTTGCCGTCCTTATCCATAATCCCCTCGCTGGCCACCACAAAACAATACCCAAGGCGGTCATAAACGTTCTGCACGTCTTGCAGAAACCGCTCGGTATCAAACGGCACTTCCGGCAAATAGATCAGGTGCGGCGCGTCATCAGCAGTATTGGCCGGCAGATGCACCGTACCGTCGGCAGCCACCTCATAGCGTTTGGCCAGTGCAGCCGCGGCAGTAAGCCAGCCAGCGTTGCGCCCCATCGCCTCAATAATACAGACCTTATTCTTCGTCGCCACACTAGCAAGGTCAATACCACATTCCATCACCGTCGCGGCCAGATATTTGGCGGCGCTGGCATAGCCGGGGCAGTGGTCAGTGATTGGCAAGTCGTTATCCACTGTCTTCGGGATACCGATTACGCGCATTTCATAGCCCAGCTTTTCGGCGGCGATGCTCATTTTATTGCAGGTATCCATCGAATCGTTGCCGCCGTTATAGAAAAAATAACGGATATCATACTTCCGGCAAATCTCCACCAGGCGGGAGTATTCCGCCTCGCTAACTTTATAGCGGCAGGAGAACAGACCCGCGCCCGGCGTCCATTTCAAGGCGTCGATAACCGCAGGATCTTGAGCGGCCATATCAATTAAATCCTCGTTCAGAAACCCCTTGATACCGGAAACAGCAGCGTAAATCGTACCAGGCTGTTCAGATAGATTGAGCCAAGTCTGCACCGCTCCGCAGACACTGCTGTTAATAACGGCGGTGGGCCCGCCGGACTGCGCTATCAGCGCATTGCCTTTCAGCATATAAAACACCCTTTCTCATTCACTATTTTTTGGTGCATCTTTATTGTTGAATAAAATTATACCAAAAATTACCGCGTTTGTATAGCCGCCGCCCACGCTATTTTTTCACAACTTTTTGTGCAAAAACTATTTACATATGCCCAGCGGATAAATTATAATAGAAAAGTTGAAGATTTGACATATTTGCAAGCTTTGGAGGAAATTTTATGCAGCGAGAGGATTTACGCAACATCGCCATTATTGCCCACGTTGACCACGGCAAGACCACGCTGGTGGATCAGCTTTTGAAGCAGAGCGACACGTTCCGCGCCAACCAGACGGTGCAGGACAGAGTTATGGACAGCAACGATCTGGAGCGTGAGCGCGGCATCACCATTCTGGCCAAAAACACCAGCGCCATCTATAAGGGCGTGAAAATCAATATTGTAGACACCCCCGGCCATGCCGATTTCGGCGGCGAGGTTGAGCGCGTTTTGAAAATGGTCAACGGCGTATTGCTGCTGGTAGACGCTTTTGAAGGCCCCATGCCGCAGACGCGCTTTGTTCTGCAAAAGGCGCTTGAACTGAACCTGCGCGTTATCGTGGCCATCAATAAGATCGACCGCCCCGACGCCAGGCCTGGCGAGATCGTGGACGAAGTGCTGGAGCTTTTCATGGAACTTGACGCTTCAGACGAACAGATGGACAGCCCGTTTATCTTCTGCTCTGCCCGGACAGGCATAGCGGGCACAGACTGGAACAATCCCGCCGACAATATGCAGCCTCTGCTCGACACCATTCTGGATTATATTCCCGCCCCAACTGGCGACGCAAGCGGCGACTTACAGGTGCTGGTATCCTCCATTGACTATAACGATTACGTCGGCCGTATTGCCGTTGGCCGTATTGAACGCGGCGAGATAAAGCAGAACCAGGAGATCGTCCTCTGCGACTATCATGATAAAACGATTAACCAGCGTGCCAAGGTAACGGCTATCTACCAGTTTGACGGCCTTAAGCGCACACCTGTAGAAAAAGCCAGTGTCGGCGATATCATTGCGTTCTCCGGCATTGAAAACGTCACCATCGGCAATACCGTCTGCGCGCCCGGCCATGCGGAACCAATTCCGTTTGTCAAAATCTCCGAGCCAACGGTGGAGATGACATTCTCCGTCAATGATAGCCCGTTTGCCGGGCAGGAGGGTAAATTCGTCACCTCGCGCCAGCTACGCGACCGTTTATATAAAGAAACTCTAAAGGACGTTTCCCTCCGCGTACAGGATACCGAAAGCAGCGATTCGTTCCTGGTGCTTGGGCGCGGAGAAATGCACCTATCCATTCTGATCGAAACCATGCGCCGCGAGGGCTATGAGTTTCAGGTCAGCACGCCCCGGGCGTTGATCCGCGAGATTGATGGCATCAAACAGGAGCCTTACGAAGAATTGACTATTGATGTGCCAGAGGAAAGCATGGGCGCAGTAATGGAGAAAATGGGGCTCAGAAAAGCCGAATTACAGTCGATGGAAAAGGCTGGCAACCGTATGAAGATGGTTTATATTATACCAACACGCGGTTTGTTCGGCTATCGCGGCGAGTTTTTGACCGATACCAAGGGCGAAGGCATTATGAACTACATCTTCTCCGGCTATGGCCCGCTTAAAGGCGAGATAACCAAGCGCGCCAACGGCTGCCTGATCGCATTTGAGCGCGGCGAATCCATCACCTACGGCCTGTTTAACGCACAGGAGCGCGGAACGCTGTTCATCGGCCCCGGTGTGCAGGTATACGGCGGCATGGTTGTGGGCGCTTCCCCCAAGGCAGAGGATCTGGTGGTGAATGTCTGTAAGAAGAAACAGGCCACCAACACCCGTGCAGCTGGCTCCGATGAGGCGCTGCACCTTTCTCCGCCCGTCCAGATGAGTTTGGAGCAATGCCTGGAGTTCATTCAGGAGGATGATTTGCTGGAGGTCACGCCGCAGAATATTCGTATACGCAAGAAAGAGCTTGATCATGCGCAGCGCATGAAGCAGCTGAAGCGCGGCCAAAAATAGTCATTAACAAACCGTTTCGTTTCCTAAATCGTAGAACCGTTTCTTTTAGAAGCAGGTGATATTAGTTATGGTATCGTTAAAGCTACCAATATAACTAGCGTTTCCAACCATAAATTGATTTGCTCAATCGGTATGACAATTGATAATACTGCAGAAAGCACTGGTGCAAATTGGGCAGAATTCGCTAATATAGGTATCAACGGACAAACGGTTACCACCGGAAATATGATTTTTGAACAGGAACATGCTACTTTCCCTTTTTATCAAAATGGAAAAGTAGAAATTAGTGTAGCTAAATAGGCAGATAGTATCGCAAAACTGCAAATTTTACCATTTTCAAGTGCTAAGAAGGCTAGTTTTTCGACTAGTATTTTATGGCTTGACCGTAAAACATAATGGGAGGATGTTGTATGAAAAAAGCTCTTATTAGCCTGCTGCTTATTTTGCTGCTGTTCACCTTGGCTGTTCCGGCGGCGCTGGCAGCAAGCCCGAGGCTGCCGATCTACCTCAATGGCCTGGAACAGGAGGTCGATGCCTTTGCGGAAAACGGCCGTGTCCTGATCGAGTTGGATGCCTGCGCGGAGATGCTTCAGATGACTGCCCATTATCACAGTGCCAACCGTGAGATCAGCATCCACAAAAAAAGGGGCGTGCAGACAGAACAACGCTACAGCCTGCACATAGATTGGCCAAAGGTCTTTCTGGGCGGCACAGTATATGCCATGCTGGATACGCCGCCCTCCGTCAAGGACGGGCAGGTGTATTTGCCGCTGCGCTGCGCGGCAGAGATAATGAACGCGGATATTCGTTGGAATAAGGCGCGCAGGGCGGTGGAGATCGACCTAAACTATGGGATGTATCAGCGGAACGGCGTCTGGTATTATGACGCGGTGCCCATAGCGGAGCTGCCGGGCTACACCAAGGTCAACGACAGCGAATATCTGAACGCGCAGGATTATTGGGGTGCCATGCCGACTGTACAGATGCTGTGGCAATATCGCGGCGGCGACAAGCAGGTTCTGTTTTCCGCCACATACATCAATGACTACAAAATCATTGACGATACCTGCTATGTGCTGGCTCAACGCTATAACGCTGATGAAAAGGTCTACAGTATCGACCTCAGCCGGCCAGAGACCGCTGCTCAGGAAACCAACCTTGACTGGGAAACAATAAAAAGTTGGTTAGGCTGATGCAATGAGGACCCAAGAATTAAGCCATGATGTAAGAGTATAGTTTAGATGTAAAAATCCGAAATTCCCAGGATAAAAAAGCAGCCCGTAAAGATAGCTACATATAAAACAGTATCAACCAACAAACTGAATTAAGGTAGCTGCCGTACAGGGTGTGAGAAAAGCGGACATATCGCCGCATGGTGATATGTCCATTTTTTGGTAAGAATCTATCTGTTAAATCAGTTAGTGACAGATATACCTTTTATTTGTTTATAATGCACGTTTATGTTATGATAAGCACATCTTAATTTGCAGGATAGATTGTAGGTGAGCGAACTACAAAATATATTTAATAATAGAGATATTGCAATCGGTATTTGAGTTTCACTTGCCATTATTATATCTATCTTTACAAAACCTGTAAAACAATTTTTGCAATCGTCTGCAAGAAGAAACAGGCCACCAACACCCGTGCAGCCGGCTCCGACGAGGCGCTGCACCTTTCTCCGCCCGTCCATATGAGTTTGGAGCAATGCCTGGAGTTCATTCAGGAGGATGATTTGCTGGAGGTCACGCCGCAGAATATTCGTATACGCAAGAAAGAGCTTGATCATGCGCAGCGCATGAAGCGGCTGAAGCGCGTCCAAAAATAGGCATTGACAAACCGTTTCGTTTCCTATAAAATATAGTTTAGCGCCGCCAATAGGCGGCCAAAGTCCGCTTTCACACTGGCCGCGTTGCCCAGCCTGAAAGCAGGGCGCCGGGCATGGGTGTTGACGCTCCGGCCCCGCGCAGCAGAAAACCGTGAACCGTGTCAGGGTCGGAAGGCAGCAGCACTAAGCGGTATTTTCTGGGTGCCGCGGGCAAACCGGGGTCGAGCCTGTTGTCCGCCGTCCTGTTTTCCGGCAGGGGCGCGGTCTTTTTTCATTTTAAGGAGTATGTTATGGATGAAACATTGCAGGAACAACTTAACCGCACGGCCCTGCTCTTGGGCGAAGCAGCAATAACACGTCTGGCGGCGGCGCATGTGGCGGTGTTCGGTCTGGGCGGCGTCGGCGGACACGCGGCAGAAGCGCTGGCCAGAAGCGGCGTCGGCACGCTCACTCTGGTGGACGGAGACACTGTGGCTATAAGCAATCTGAACCGCCAGCTCTTTGCTACCCGCTCCACAACGGGTATGCCCAAGGTAAACGCGGCGGCAGAACGCCTGCTGGACATCAATCCGCAGCTTAATATAACCCGGCGACAGGAATTTTTCACCCCGGAAAATAAGCTAACTTTCGATTTTGCCGCCTATGATTATGTGGTAGACGCTATCGACAGCGTTACTGCCAAAATAGCGCTGATCCTTGCCGCACAGGCAGCAGGAACGCCAATCATCAGCTGTATGGGCGCGGGCAATAAGCTGGATGCCACACGCTTTGAGATAGCGGATATTTACCAGACCGCCGTATGCCCGCTGGCCAAAGTAATGCGGCGTGAACTGAAAAAACGCGGTGTGACCTCGCTTAAGGTAGTATATTCCCGCGAAGCGCCCAGATCCGCTGTCGTGGCAGATGAAACCGCCCCCGGCCGCCACGCCCCCGGCAGCTGCGCCTTTGTGCCCGCCGTGGCCGGTCTGATTTTGGCAGGCGAAGCAATCAAAGATCTGGCGGATATCAGCCGCTGAAACAACCTCATATGCAACTACAGAAGGCGTTTTCGAACCGCATTAAGCAGCCCGAAAACGCCTTTTACTTTTATTTATTGCCATCAATTTAAGTATGGCATTACAAAAAAAGCCGTTTCCAATAGGATTTCTCACTTTTCAAGCCCGCACCGCCTGATTTTACAATCATTTAACATTACCATGATAACAGATTTGATGTATATGCTGTACCCTAGAAACGTAACCGCAAGGAAAAAATTAAATTCTGCAAAGGAGAACACTGAAATGAAGAAAATTTTAACACTTATGTTGGTTGCGGCTTTGGCGCTTTGCGCACTGGCCGGATGTTCCGAGGCAAAAAGCGGCACAGTAGCCACTGATGGCTCCACCTCTATGGAGGAAGTTATCAGCGTATTGGGCGAAGCATTTATGGCGCAAAATGACGGCGTCACCTTTACTTACAATCCGACAGGTTCTGGCTCCGGCATCACGGCAGTGCAGGAAGGGCGCTGCGACATTGGTCTTTCCAGCCGCAGCCTGAAAGATGAGGAAAAGGCCGCAGGGCTGACTGAAACCGTGCTGGCCTATGACGGCATCGCTATTATCGTTAATCCCGCCAACCCCGTGAACGATCTGACAATTGAACAAATAGCGGCGATTTTTACCGGCGAGATCACCAACTGGAACGAGGTTGGCGGAAATGACGCGCCAATAGTTCTGATTGGACGAGAGGCCGGCAGCGGCACCCGCGACGGTTTTGAATCCATAACCGGCACCAATGACGCCTGTGCTTACCGGCAGGAACTGACCTCCACCGGCGACGTAATCACTACTGTTTCCTCTAATGCTGACGCCATCGGCTATGCATCTCTGGCCTCCGTCAAAGAAAGCGTCAAGACGCTTGCCGTGGACGGCGTGACCCCCGATGAAACAACTGTGAAAGACGGCAGCTATGTAGTACAGCGCCCGTTCGTTCTAGTCACAAAGAGCGATACCGCACTTTCCGAGACAGCACAGAAATTCTATGACTTTGCTACTTCCAGCGACGCAGTGGAACTGATTGCCGGGGCGGGTGTCGTAGCGGCGCAATAAGCATGAAAAACAAAACTAATGTGAAGGAAAGCTTGATCCATGGCGTGTTCCTGCTGTTCGGCTTGATCACGGTGGGCTGCGTGCTGCTGATCACGGTGTATTTGATCGTGGCGGGGATCCCGGCGATTCACCAAATAGGTATAGGAGATTTCCTGTTTGGCCGTGAATGGGCCTCCACCGCCGCCGAGCCAGCTTTCGGTATTCTGCCGTTTATCCTCACCAGCCTTTACGGCACAGCCGGTGCGATCCTTTTAGGCGTGCCCATCGGATTCCTCACAGCAGTATACTTGGCCAAAGTCGCCTCGCCTAAGACAAAAGCCGTCGCAATGCACGCTGTCAGCC
This sequence comes from Candidatus Avidehalobacter gallistercoris, assembly GCA_018715045.1. GTDB lineage: Bacteria > Bacillota > Dehalobacteriia > UBA4068 > UBA4997 > Avidehalobacter > Avidehalobacter gallistercoris. Next base: position 6,220 of record DVMH01000035.1, on the reverse strand, counting down.
TGCTGGCAGGGATCCCTTCGGTGGTCTGCGGCCTGATCGGCATGCGGGTGCTGGTGCCAGGAATACGCGCCATGTTCAATATTCCGGATGGCGCCAGCCTGTTTGCCGCTATTCTGGTGCTGGCTGTAATGATTCTCCCCTCGATCATCAACGTGTCAGTAACCGCGCTGGAAGCGGTGCCCAGAGAATATGAGGAGGCTTCGCTGGCCTTGGGGGCAACCCCAGTGGAAACATATTTCCGAGTATCCGTTCCCGCCGCCAAAAGCGGCATTGCCGCCGCCGCAGTGCTAGGCGTCGGGCGCGCAATCGGTGAAGCAATGGCAGTAATGATGGTTTCGGGCAATGCGGCCAATATGCCGTCGCTGTTTGAAAGCGTCCGTTTTCTGACCAGCGCTGTGGCCAGTGAAATGTCCTATTCCAGCGGTTTGCAACGGCAGGCGCTCTTTTCCATTGCGCTGGTGTTGTTCTTGTTTATTATGCTGATCAACGCCGTATTGAACCTCTGCCTGAAGCGTAGCAAGGAGAAATAAGTATGACCAAAAACAGTATTTCCTCCAAACGCAAGGGTTATATCGGCCTGCTGCGCGGGCTGATGACTCTATCCGCCACACTTACCTGCGCTTTGGTGGTATTTCTGATCGCCTATGTGCTGGCTAAAGGACTTCCGAACATCACCTGGGAGCTGCTCTCAACAGCTCCCAGTTATATACAGCAAACCATCGGCATTCTGCCGGATATTTTGAATACCGTTTACATCATCATCGCCACCCTGGCTATCGTCATTCCCGTGGGCGTGGGCGCAGCGGTATATCTGACGGAATACGCCGTAAACAAAAAGATGGTTGCCGTTATTGAATATGCAGCGGAAACTCTTTCCGGGATACCATCAATCATATACGGACTTGTCGGCATGCTGTTTTTCTGCGAGTTTCTGGATATGCAAACCTCGCTTTTGGCAGGCGCTCTGACACTGGTTATCATGAACCTGCCCACCGTTATGCGAACAACGCAGGAAAGCATGAAAACAGTGCCGCAAAGCTATCGAGAGGGCGCTTTCGGTCTGGGCGCAGGTAAATGGCGGGTGATACGCACAGTGGTGTTGCCAGGATGCATCGACGGCATCATCACCGGCTGCATACTTTCAGCGGGGCGGATACTTGGCGAATCGGCAGCCCTGCTTTTTACAGCAGGTACGGCTCATGTACTGAACGGCTTTTTTTCAGGTCTGGCCAACTCTGGCGCCACTTTAACGATGGCGTTATTCTTCTATGCCAAAGAGCGCGGCGAGTTCGAGGTGGCTTTTGCAATTGCCGCTATTTTAATGCTGCTGACGCTGCTGGTCAATTTGCTCGCTTCGCTGGTCGGTGTGATTTTCAAACGAAGGAGGAATATTTAAACATATGATTACCGTCAATGACCTGTGCCTTTGGTACGGCAACACGCCGGCTCTGCACCATATCAATATGACGATACCGGATAAGTCCATCACCGCTTTGATCGGCCCCTCCGGATGTGGCAAATCCACATTCTTAAAAACACTAAACCGTATGAACGATTTGATACCTGGCGTCAAAATTACCGGCGAGGTTTTATACAACGGCAAGAATATTTTTGCCCCCGACGTTGACGTCAATATGCTGCGCAAGGAGATTGGCATGGTTTTCCAGAAACCCAACCCTTTCCCCATGAGCATCTATGACAACATCGCCTACGGCCCCCGAACGCACGGTATCACCAGCCGTATTCAGCTGGACGACATCGTAGAGCGGTCACTTCGAGACGCGGCCATCTGGGACGAGGTAAAAGACCGCCTGAAAAAGAATGCTCACGGTCTTTCCGGCGGCCAGCAGCAGCGGCTTTGCATTGCCCGCGCTTTGGCGGTGGAACCTGACGTACTTTTAATGGACGAACCAACCAGCGCTCTTGACCCTATCTCCACTTCCAAGATCGAGGAGCTGGCGATATCGCTGAAAGAAAAATATACAATTATCATCGTCACTCATAATATGCAACAGGCCGTACGTATTTCCGATAAGACGGCGTTCTTCCTGCTGGGAGAAATGATTGAATATGATGACACAGAAAAAATCTTCGCCATGCCACGCGATAAAAGAACAGAAGACTATATCACAGGGAGGTTTGGTTAATGCGTTCTAAATTTGATGAACAGCTTGCCCTTTTGCATAAGGAGCTGGTGACAATGGGAGCGCTTTGCGAAAGCGCGATCGCCCTTTCAGCTCAGGCTTTGGATGAGGGAAATTCAGACAAAGCCGTAGAGGTTTTTGATTACGCCGTTCAAATCGACCGTAAAGAGCGAGATATCGAAACCATGTGTATGCGCCTTCTGCTACAGCAGCAGCCGGTGGCAAAAGATCTTCGAGTAATTTCCTCAGCGCTGAAAATGGTTACGGATATGGAGCGTATCGGTGATAATTCCGGCGATATCGCCGAGATCGTCACCATGGGACATATCAAGGCAGCTCATGATAAACTGCATATTCACGACATGGCGCAAGCCACCATCAAAATGGTGACGGACAGCATTGACGCTTTTGTTAACAATGATGTGGCGCTGGCTCATGCCGTCATCGAGTATGACGATGTGGTAGACGGTCATTTTGATCGTATCAAAACCGCGCTTATTACCCTTCTGCGCAGCCATGACGCCGACGGCGAATATGCGCTTGACCTGCTTATGACCGCCAAATATCTGGAAAGAATGGGCGATCACGCCGTTAACATTGCCGAATGGGTATTGTTCTCCATCACCGGGCAAAAATAAACTGCCGGGCAACGTTGAAGTCAGGCGTATTGTGCGGTATAATACCAGCAGTAAAGAGGTGTAAACATGATTTTTTGTGTGGAAGACGACAGCAGTATTCGCGACCTTATGATATACACTCTGACCTCCGCCGGTTTTGAGGCCAGAGGGGTTGCCTGCGCCGACGAGCTTTATGCCGCACTGAAAGAAACTATCCCCCAGCTGATCATGCTGGATATAATGCTCCCTGGAGAGGACGGCATTGCCATTCTGAAGCGGCTGCGCGGTCAGGCGCCAACAGCCAATATCCCCATCATCATGGCAACAGCCAAGGGCACCGAGTATGATAAAGTGATCGGTCTTGATCTGGGTGCGGATGACTATCTGGCTAAACCATTCGGCATGATGGAAATGGTATCGCGCGTGCGGGCAGTACTTCGGCGTACCGAACAAAAAAACCAGGCGAAACTTCTGCTGGCTGGCGATCTGACTCTCAACACCGGTGAACACACTGTCTTTGTTGGCGGCGAAAGAGTGCAGTTGACATTGAAAGAATATGAGCTGCTGCAAAAGTTTATGGCGAATCCAGGCATGGTATTCACCCGCGACCAGCTGCTTAGAAGCGCTTGGGGCGAAGGATACGTGGGCGAAACGCGGACGGTTGATGTGCATATCGCCACGCTCAGAACCAAGCTCGGCGTCTGCGGCGATTACATTGAAACGGTACGCGGGGTTGGTTACCGCATGGAGGTCAAATTATGACCAGACGCATTTTTCGCTCTATTTGTCTGGTTGCAATCAGCGTTTTTGCCGCCTCGGTCGCTCTGTTTTTACTTGTGCTTTACGACTATTTCGGCGGCGTTCAGCAAAGACAACTGCAAATGCAGACCGAGCTGGCTGCTCATGCCGTCGCCAACGAGGGCATTGCCTATTTTGACGGCCTGAACAGCGAGCAATACCGCATTACCTGGATCGATGCAGACGGCGCAATTATTTATGATAACTGGTCTGATTCCACACAAATGGAAAATCATCTGGAGCGCGAGGAAATCAAGGAGGCGCTTTTAACCGGTACAGGTGAAAGCTCCCGCTATTCCACCACTTTGTTGGAGAGGGCACTCTACTCGGCTCAACGCCTGCCTGACGGCTCAGTAATCCGTCTTGCAGTCTCACAGCATACATTGTTAATGCTGTTTTTGGGTATGATGCAGCCGCTTTGCATTATCATCGTTATCGCCGGTGCTTTATCGCTGGCGTTGGCGTCGCGGCTGGCTAAAAAAATCGTCGAACCGCTCAACGCACTTGATTTGGAAAACCCCTTAAGCAACGATGGCTATGACGAGATTTCTCCCCTCCTCCACCGTATTGACAGCCAACAGCGGCAAATCAAATGGCAAAGCGAGGAACTGGCGCTAAAGCAAAAAGAGTTTGAAACCGTCACGGAGAACATGACCGAAGGTATCATACTGCTGAATATCAAAGGAGAAGTCATCGGCATCAACCGCTCTGCCAAACGGCTTTTCGGTGCAGACGCCTCCTGTATAGGCCGGCATATTCTTACAGTCAACCGCAGCCCGCAAATTGCCGAGCTGTTTTCCGGCGCGGAGGCCGGGCGCCGCACCGAAAAAATGCTGGACATTGCCAGCGGGCGCTATCAGCTGATATTAAGTCCGGTGCGAAACGACGCCGCCTTATCCGGCGCGGTGCTGCTGGTTATTGACGTCACCGAAAAAGCAAAAGCCGAGCAAATGAGGCGTGAGTTTACGGCAAACGTTTCGCACGAACTGAAGACGCCGCTGCACACCATAGCAGGCTCTGCCGAGCTTCTGGCCAACAATATGGTCAAAGAGGACGACAAAATGGCATTCTATGCCCGTATCCAGAGCGAGACGCAGCGTATGATCCATCTGGTGGAGGATATTATCCGGCTTTCCCACCTGGACGAAGGCGCGTCTGACCTTAAACGCGAGCCGGTAGATATTTTTGCTCTGGCAGCAAAAACAGTCGAATCATTGTTGCCCGAAGCGGATCAAGCGCGAGTAGATATATCGCTGACTGGAAGCGAGGCTATTATCGAGGGTATCCCGCAGCTACTGCAAAGTATCATCTATAATTTATGCGACAACGCTATCAAATACAACCGCGCAGGCGGCAGCGTCGCCGTGTCGGTCAAAACACAAAAAGAGGATGGCACAGTGCAGCTAAGCGTCGCTGATACCGGTATTGGTATTCCGTCACAATACCAGGAACGTATTTTTGAACGCTTTTACCGTGTAGACAAAAGCCGTTCCAAAGAGCTGGGCGGCACCGGACTGGGGCTGGCCATCGTCAAGCACGCGGCCAGACTGCATAATGCCAAAATTGAGCTAAAAAGCGTCGAAAACGCCGGAACGACCATCACGATTATTTTTCCAGGTTAACAAGCTGGCGAAATTATGCGTGTAAAAACTGCCGAATACATCACAGATATTATCCCCCCCTAGCCGGTCAGGAGCATAAATGCCTCTGACCGGCTTTTTGATCAGTTGATACATCTGCAGGGTTTGCATTTAGTCCGCCACCTTTAGCAAAAGCCAACTCCGCCCGCCAAACAAACTATTTGAGATTTTTAACCCGATTCCATTGTTCAGCAAACCAAAAATACATGTCCAATAGTATCAAAGCCACTGAGCCACGTATGCAGTACCAAAGCAGGAGCAATAAATATAACCATAAAAGGTGGTATTCTTACCGGTTGGTTTATTATAAGATATAAGATGATTTTTGGGCTTTGCTTATACTTGCGCCATAGTTATGCAATCTCTCTCCGAAATCATACGTTTAGAATACAAAAAAGACCTGTTAAAGCACTTTAATTAATGCGTTTAACAGGTCTTTGTTATGGAGCGGGCAAAGAGATTCGAACTCTCGACTTCCACCTTGGCAAGGTGGCACTCTACCACTGAGTTATACCCGCATGGTGCCTTGGGGCGGAATCGAACCACCGACACGAGGATTTTCAGTCCTCTGCTCTGCCAACTGAGCTACCAAGGCAAATATGGCGACGCAGATGGGGCTCGAACCCACGACCTCCAGCGTGACAGGCTGGCATTCTAACCAACTGAACTACTGCGCCATGATAGTGGTGGACGATGACAGGATCGAACTGCCGACATCCTGCTTGTAAGGCAGGCGCTCTCCCAGCTGAGCTAATCGTCCACAATCGACACCAACATCGTTTATTTTACCACAGAAAAAAGCGCTTGTCAACACTTTTTTTTCAGGCCAACAACAACGGTTGTTGTCGAGAAGCGCCTTGGCGTTTCAGGGCAATCAAGTGACTGCTTGATTATTGTACCCTAATCCCGGCAGGTTTGTCAAGCATTTTTTGCAAAAAAAATTATTGATTATGAACAGAACCATAAATTTGCCCTTTTCTAAACGCTGACATCGTAATCCCCCGGCATTTCCGGTACTCGC
>DVMH01000034.1 GCA_018715045.1 Candidatus Avidehalobacter gallistercoris | reverse complement strand
GAGTTACAATGCTAATGTTTGTCCGCCCTCTGGCAATGTCTCCAAAATAGCGCGAGCTTAGCTCACAGTATTCCGACGCCATTTCGTAAGTAAGATTATTGGCTGTACAAAGACGCAAAACGGCATGAGATAAATTGTCTGAAAACATCTTAATCACTCGCTTTCTGTAGAAATAAGATATTTTCAGCCTAACAACAATATACAGTCTGTTCAAGGAAGCATACTTCCTGAATTTTCCAAAACCATTTTCTCTGCGCACAAAAAAGCTGAGCCGTTTTTCCCCGCCCAGCTTCTTTCACCCAACTTATACCGCGTCCGCCTAAATCCATCCTTCTTCAGCTTGCCGTAATGGGTGTTGCTATTTCCGGCGGCATTGGGTATAATACTATTAGTAGAATCACTCGCTATTACCTCCACTCCGGCGAAAGCGCTTTCGTCAGAAGAAGTTGGGTCGAGGGGTTCTATTTTTATGTCCGCTTCCTGTAAACCATGATAATAGTATCTGATTAATTCAGGCGTATCCTTTATGTGTATTATAACTTTATACTTCTGACCCTGGCTGTCGGTAAATCCGTTGACATAATACGAAAACGGATTTTCCCGGCCTTTTTTATTTTCCGAAATACTTTCGGCGATAAGTTCGTCAAGCACAAAAATGCTGTCCAGCAAAGAGGTCGATTTCCTGTTCCCGCGCACATTTTTCAACACGTCTTTAATGCCGGTTTGCGTAACAATAACCTGCTTATTGTCTGCCGCAATCGTGATAGGTTTCAGATTGATTATTTGATAGTCTTTGCCATATTCTGTTATAAGGTTTTTAGCAGCGTACGCTTTGGCAAAATCGTTGTAGTCCACACTATACAGCTCCGGCGCAATCCGGCTCTGTAAGCTGACGCTGCCATATTCAGCCACACTAAATTGCAGCTCGCTCTTTGCCGGTATCTCATAGCCGCGCTGCAAGTTTTTATAGTATGAATATGACTTCCCGTCGTTCTCATAATAGCGGCTTTTCCAGGAATTATTATTACCCGCCAAAATTGTCTCCTGCTGGCCGGTTGGCGTTTCCGCAGGCGTTTGCTCCACCCCGGCGGCTTGCGCCTGTGCGCTCATCCACACGGCAGGCGCGCCCATGCCGCCGCAGCATTACCGGTATTTTGGTTATCGACATACCCCCACGAAAGATAATCCTTTCTGGTTTGCTATAATATAAAAAACACCTTTTTAAGGTGTTTTTTATATTATTCGCTCTCCGCGATTTTCAACAACGTGGGCAGCAACGCCGCCAACGCCCGAGCCCGATGACTAACCTGATTTTTGGCCGCCATATCCAACTCTGCCATGGTATGTACGCCGTCAGACATCACAAACAGCGGGTCATAGCCGAAACCAAACTCGCCCCTCTCCTCATAGCCGATAGTGCCCTCGCAGACGCCTTGGGCGGTAAATTCTTCACCCGTTGGCGATACCAGCGACAGAACGCAAATAAAGCGAGCAGTACGCTGCTCCCGCGAGCAGTTTTGCATAGCCGCCAATAACTTTTGGTTATTGGCGTTATCGTCCTTTTGTTCCCCGGCATAACGGGCGCTGCGCACTCCAGGCTCGCCGTTAAGATAATCTACTGCAAGCCCCGAATCGTCGGCCAATACCCAAAGTCCGGTGGCCTTAGAGGCAGCGACAGCCTTGATGCGGGCGTTGCCAGCAAAATCCGGCGCATCCTCCGGCGGCAGTTCGACATCAGGGAAATCTGCCAACGAACAGACCTCCCAGGTTGTTCCCTGCAACAGTTTAGCAATCTCGGTCACCTTATGACGATTGCCGCTGGCAATCAAAAGTTTCATAATTAAAAACCTCCTAAAAATTAAACCCTATTAAAAAACTGCTTGAGGCCAGCCAAAAAAATGCTGACACAACGATACCACAAAATCCATCAGGAGCCCTGGCTTACATTAAATTTTGCCGCTTCTGAATAAAAAAATGGAAGTCCGGTGACAATCCTGGACTGACGGCACGCATACGTTTTTACCCGGCCTTGCCCTTTTGTCACACTACGGACTTCCGCTGCTTATTATGCGCCGTACAGCTGGAACTATGCAGGCATATTTTTGCGCAAAATCCTTCCGGTATCATACATAATGCAATGGATTAATTGACATAATAGGACTGTGGTTGCGAAATAATCATATAAAGGGGTGAAACAAAAATGAACAACAATCGTATGAACAACCAGCAGTCTAACCAGAAGAGCAATCAGCAGTCCAACCAGCAAAATAACCAGCAGACCAACCAGAAATCGAACCAGCAGAGCAATCAGCAGTCCAACAACAACTGCCGCTAAATAAACGGCAATTTCCCTGAAAGTGCTTTTTGAAGAGAAAACAAAAATAATAAATCGGTATTTAACATACCGATTTATTATTTTTTTATGCCGAAATAACTAAAAGAGCAGGTTATTCCTGATATGCACGGGCAGCAGCAGCCATCTGCTTGCGGCAACGTTTAACCTCAGCGCCATACTGGTTATTAATGTTGTTGGTCAGGTTCAGCACCGGGGCATTGGCAGAGATCATCGCCGGAATCAGCTGATTAATGGTATCAGGGGTGGCGGCAACCACGCCGATATACAGGTTTTCGTGCATCCACTCAGTCAGCTTGGCCTCGCTTTCTGGCGTCAGCGCATAGTTATCAAAACGGTCAACATCCTCCGGATCATTACTTCTGGGGCGCGCCTGCAAATCATATTTGAAAGCCAGAAGCGCGGCAAGAGACCGCCGAAGCCCCGTTGCCCCGGTATCCTCCCCCCACAGATGGCGTGGGATATCTTTGGTCGCGTCCACATAAAGCATCGAGGGTTCCGTCGATTTGCCAAGGCCAAGCCCCAGCTCCCGCCCGGAATAAAACACAGCGAAAATACCGGCTTTCTCCGAAGCTTTGGCCAAGTAGTCGCCCGGAACCTCCGCCAGCTTTTTATTGTTTGCCTGCAGGTTAAGCGTCATTTGCTGCGCCACCTGCCAAAGAACCTGCTCCTTTTCAATCATGTTGATTGCCTCCCTTGGTTTGATTATACTTATTGCCGTTCATTTGCTTATTATTCCTCAGCTCCGTCAAAACTTAGCTCGCCCACATATGGAAGTCCTCGGAAATATTCGCGATAATCCAAGCCATAGCCGACCAGAAATTTATCAGGTACGGTGAGCCCTGTAAAATCAGCTTCCAGCGGATAGCGCCGGGCTTCCAACTTATCAAAGGCGGCGCAAAGCTTAAGGCTTGCCGGATTTCGTTGCTTCAAACGCTCCAGCAGCAGGCGAAGTGTCAGCCCTGTATCGATAATATCCTCCACCAGCAGCACATGCCGGCCGGATATATCGGCTGCCAAATCTTTATGTATCGTTAATTCTCCGCTGCTGGTCGTGCCTGTATAGCTGGACGCCTGCATAAAATCCACCTGCGCCGGGGTTTTCAGCTTTCGCAGAAGGTCAGCAAGAAAAACGCCCGCACCCTTTAATATCCCAACCAGCAATATCTCCGGCGCGCCGATCAAAGCGTAATAGGCGTCAATTCTGGCCGCCACGTCAGACACCATCAGTTCCAGACGCTCCGCCGGTATCAATTCCTTGACCCGGCAGCCTTGCGGATAGATCTGCGGCAGATCAGACATCTAACCACCCCCCGGCAGGTTTGCTATTACGGAAAATTATTCTTGTCGTTATTTATTCTCTCAGAAACAACAAAACCCTGCAAAAATTCTCCGCCTTTTAGGAATTTTCTCAAAAACTCCGGCATAATTTTAGGCACTGCTGCAAAGATTGCCGCCAAACTGCCTGCTTTAAGGGGGATTTTGCCATGAACACCACCAAATTGAACGCAAAAAAAATTCTGCTTCCCGTCGGGGGGATACTGCTTATTCTACTGCTGCTTGTGATGTGGCTGCGCCCCAGCTTCACCGCACCGAAGCTGCCGCCCGCAGAGCTTTCCGCCGTCGCCGTTGAAAATCTTTTGTCAGCCGAAAGTATCGCTTTCCACACGGAAAGCAAACTCACGCTGAACGAAGAAAGCACTCCGCTGGGTGATCTTTCCGGCGAAATATGCGGAACAGACTTCCATGTGCAGGGCGAAGTACTGGGCACGGCCGTCAATATGTATCAAATTGGCGAGACCACGTTCCGGCAGGATACATTAACCGAACAATGGCTGACACTCTCCGACGGTGAGCTCTTAACGAACGATTCATTATTAAATGAAATCAACCCTCGCGCTTTTTTTAAGCTGGCTGCCATCAATGATGCGGCAGAGGCGGGGGAAGAAAGCATTGACGAAGAGAAATGCTGGAAAATCACGTTCACGCCCCAAACTGAGGCCGGATATTACGAAAAATACTTTGATACAATTACCTGCACTCTTTGGATAACCAGGGATGACCGGCAAATTCGCCAAGCGGAAATTGCCGCCTGCGCCCACGCCGGAGAACAACAAAGCACCCTCACCGTCACCACCGAATTTTGGGGATGGAACGAAACAGAGCCAATCCAGGCGCCGATAGTACAATAATACATACAAAAAGGCGGGGCATATGCCCCGCCTTACTTATATTATACACATATATAAACATGCGCTTATTGCAGAGGATAGCGAATCTCCGTCCAGAAAGTCTCGCCCGAATCAGATATCGGCATTTGTTGGGAAACGCCATAATCATAACCGTATTCCCCGGCATAAGAGCTGGACTCCAAGGAGCCGGCGTTGTATGTGAATTCATAATATGTGTCGGACAAAGACGGCAGCATATAGTAATACGGCACATAGCTGAACCTGTCTTCCGAAGCGGTAGCAGCGTAAATTTTGGCTATCTCCGCCGCGTCGGTAGCGGGATCAAGCGTCCGTACCACTTCCGTCTCACCGATATAACAGTCATAATAAGGAGTATCCGCATCATTCTGCTCACAATCAATAACGCGGTGTACCTCCCGCACAGATTCAATTCTGCCCGCAGGATATCTCGTGTCCAGCACATTCTCACCGTAAATATATTGCAGATTCTCGATAGTTTCGGTCATGCCGGAATAAATATAGAGAACGGCATATTCAAGGTCTTTATATTCATAGTAGCTGGAGTTATCCTCTACCTTTTCGGTATAGAAGCCGACTTGCAGTCTCCCCAGCGGCATACTTTTCAACAGTTCCTCCGCGGAAAGAGCAGCAAACTCGCGCTTATAAGTCTCATAAAACGCATTGCTCTGCGCCTCAGTCAGAACCAGATTGGGAGCATACTCCGCTTCATTGCCGCCTGAAACAAAGCTTCTAAATCCTTCCAGCATCACATTTTTACCCACAAACATGCCTTTATTCAGGAAAAGCTGCGCACGCCATTCGTCGCTCGCCAGCAGCGTCAGATACGCCTGTTCGTTAACCGCCATGCCGCCGCAGAAAACTCTCCGCACTTTGGTCCGCCCGTTTTTCATATGATATACCACTTCGACAACCTGGCTGTCGCCGTCAGTATAGTAATAATCGTCATCGTCATCGGCATTTCTGAACTCATATCTAGACTCAGGTGAGTTTAAAATGCTGACCACCGCGGCCACGTTCGCCGGCTCGCTGAACGTCAGCATGTTGTAGCGTTCAGCATAATCATCAGCCGACCATTTATAATACTGGTCGCCCTCTTCCCAGTAGTTATATGAAGAATACGAGCCCATACCGGTATCTAACAGACGTTCTTCAACCTGTACTCTCTCCACCGCGTCGGCTTCTACCTGCCACTTGTCAAAACCGCCCAGATCCAGACCGTAATATGCCAGCAGCACGCCGACCACCAGTACGGAAGCGAACGCCGCCCGCCAGCCCCGGCGGATCGCACGGAAATCGTTATTAATGAAAATTTCCATCAATTGTGCCGTGAACAGAGTAGCAATGATCGCGCCAAATGCCGCCCAGAACGGACTCATGCTGCCAGCAGCATAAAACATTATGCCGCCCAACAGACCGAACAGCACCACATAAGGATATTTGAACAGAGGCTTCTGCCAGCGGAACGCAAGTGTACTGCCCGCGCACTCGCTGTTACGTTTCTTATACAGCAGCAACGATACGGCCACTGTACCCGCCAGCAGCAGGATACCCGCGATCCAGTCCTGCGCGCACAGCTCTGCTCGCTCCGAATCTAAAGAAAGCCAGCTTAACCAGCAGTAACGTTCCAGCACCGAAGCGCGCAGCAGGCCGTTTGTTAACGTATCGGAAAAGGCTACATAGTTAGAATAGAAGATACTGGCAAGAGACATGAACACGCCTGCAATAGCCGGGCACAGGCCATAGATACCCGTAAGAATCTTCAGCGTTCCAGGCATATTACCGGAAAGCAGCATTGCCAGCACCGCCAGCGAAAACATCAGCGCATATCCCAATATGTTAAACAGAATGTAAACAAAATACGTATCCATCGGCAGATACGGCAGCATACCGAACAGACCCAGCATCAACAGGTTCAGCAGGTGCGCCGCCGCATACGGAACCAGGAACACCAGAAAACCCGCCAGCCAGTTGACCGCAAAGAATTTCTCACGCCGTATGGGCAGGCTGTGATAAAAATCGACCTGGCTCCGCACATGCAGATATCGGAACAACGTAAAAGCCGCCAACACGGCTCCCACAATGATGATAAACGATGAGCAGATCTGGAATATCATCATCACTTCCGCAGCAAAATAGTCGGACTGATATGTATAATAAACATTCTCGTTGTCAATTGCATTGTAGATCAGAGCCGTGGCCACCGGCAGATTCAGCAGAAAACCGATCAGAGCCAGCAGCGGCAACCAGATGTTACGCCGGATAATTTTGGCCAGCAGCTTAACAAGACTCACACCGCCTGCAGCGTTCTCAAATAAAGAGTTTTTTGACGTCATAACCGGCCACCTCCGTTTCCATAATGAAAAATTCTTCCAGTGTCAGCGGCAGCACTTCCATAAAAATCGGCCGCAGCGCCGACACCTTAGAAGCAATCTCCTCCGGAGTGCCGCGCGCAATGATGGTCAGCAGCGAGCCGCGTCTTTCCCGCACCACGATGTTGAGACCCAGGCTGTCAATATCTGCGCCCTCCGGCAGCACACACTGCACTTTGCCCGCGCCCAGTTTCATATCGTCGATATCCTTTTCCAACAGCACGCCGCCGCGGTGCAATAGACCAACATGGTCGCAGATATCCTCCAGCTCCCGCAAGTTGTGCGAAGCGATGACCGGCGTCAGCCCTCTATCTGCCACCTCCGCCGCGAACAGACTTTTCACAGCGTTTCTCATCACAGGATCAAGCCCGTCAAACGTCTCGTCGCAGAAGATGTAGTCTGTTCCCGCGGAAAGGCCGAGAATAACCGAAAGCTGCTTCTTCATGCCCTTGCTGAACGTGTTGATTTTCCGCAGCAGAGGCAATTCAAAGCCAGTCATCAATTCGGTGAACCTCTGTATACTGAAATTCGGATAAATATTCAGGTAATAATGCGCCACTTCCATCGGCGTAGCGTTGGCGAAGAAATACTGCTCATCAGAGATATAATAAAGACGCTGCTTAACGCCAACATTTTCCCAGACAGTCTCGCCGTCGATTGAAAGCTCGCCGCCATCAGGCTTGTAGATACCCGAAAGCAGACGCAGCAGCGTACTTTTGCCGGCGCCGTTGGTACCCACCAGACCGAAGATCGCCCCTTTGTTGATATTTAACGTCACCTCATTCAGCGCCAAAACATCGTTAAATCTTTTGCTCACATTCTGAGTCACTATCATTCAACCACACCCCCCTCATCATATGCATCGGCAGCATCAGACAAAAAATCCTCGCGGGAAAGCCCAAACGTTTTGGCTCGCGCCGCAAGTTTCGCCAGCTCCTGCCGGTTATGCGCCCGGTTTATGGCCAGCAGCGTCTCCTGACCAGAGGCTAAAAAACTGCCGCGTCCTGGCACTGAGTAAACTATGCCCTTTTTCTCCAGCTCGCCATAAGCCCGCTGAATGGTGTTTGGGTTGATTGCCAGCTCCACCGCCAGACTGCGCACTGATGGCAGCTGCTCCTCCGGTTTTATGAGCCCGGACACCGCAAGCTCTTCGATTTTTTCCATCAGCTGCTGGTAAATAGGGCGTCTGTCTCTATAATCAATAGTTATCATAACCCGGCCTCCTTTCTGTAAAATAGACATAAAAACTTGCTCACACAACCGCCCGGCTGCTGATAGAAGGCAGTTCACCTCAAATGAAACCATAACTCCCCTAACAGCACCAAGCCACATACCATCACAAAGCTATTATACTCCATACCATCCATAGCCCACACACCTATGCGCTGCTACATTCACACATATGCTTCAGCACAAACACACTATCACATTATCACACTATCACAACAACCCAATATCCGGCCGGTCCGGTGTACCAATGGTCTTAACTGTATTAATTCAGTTAGTACGCTTGATACAGTTGTAATATATCACCAATTAGCCTGGTTGTCAAGGGGTTTTTAGCAAAATCTGCAAAGAAAGCGACGGCATTTAAGCCGTCGCTTTTTTTGCAGGAATTTCAACTGGCAGAATAACAGTAAAAGCAGAGCCCACCCCCGGTGAACTAACCACAGAAATATCAGCCCCCAAAAGGGTAATAATCTGCCGCACAATCGCCAGACCAAGTCCATTGCCCTCCGTTTTGTGCGATGTATCGGACTGATAGAACTTCTCAAAAATCAGCCGCTGATCGGCTTCGGCAATGCCAACGCCCTCGTCGCTGATAGTGACAGCCACTGCGCTGGGCAGCTTCTCTAGAATAACGCTTATCCTGCCGCCGGGCGGGCTGAATTTAATAGCGTTGCCCAGCAGGTTTACCCACACCTGCATCAAAAGTTCATCGCTGCCGTAATATTTTACCTCCGGCAGCTCTAAGTTCAAGTCCAGCTGTTTCTGCTGCCAATCGCTTTGCAGCAGAAGCAATGCCTGGCGCAGGTGTTCGTCCAGCATAAATTCGGTTTTATTCACCTGCACTTCACCGTGCTCCATCTTGGAAAGCTCCAAAATATTACTGGCAAGAGTGGAAAGCCGCTTGGCCGAGCTATACACCAGCCCGGCATAACGGTGCCGTTCCTCTGGCGTCAAGTCCTCGTTCTGCAGCAGTGCAGCGCAGCCCTGAATAGAGGCCAGCGGCGTTTTAAACTCATGCGAAACATTAGCAATAAAATCATTGCGCAGCATTTCCAGCTTGCCCAGCGATTCGATCATCTGATTGATGTTGGCGGCGAAGAGCCCTATCTCACGCAAATCATTGGTTTTAATGCGCACGTCAAAGTTTCCCTGCCCAACCTGATTGATTACATTCAAAATCTGCCGCAGAGGCATGATAGCCAGCCGGTTGATAAAAAACGTCATGATCAGGCTGGTGGTCATACCTCCCAGCAAAACGGCAATAAACATCACCAGACCAGCGTTCTCCTTGCTCTGGATCCAGCCATGCGAATCTGCCAGATAAATAATACAGAACAGTATCAGCAGCAGTGAAAAACTCAGACTGAACACCAGCAGCAATGTACGCAGATATATGCTGAGCTTGATTGCAATACCGCCCTTGGCAAGCATCTTGGTGACGTGCCGGGCGCGCTTGTCATCATGCGGCGGCGTCACTTCTGCACCGCCTTATAACCCAATCCCCGCACCGTTACGATCTCAAAATCGTGTGATTCCTTGAAGCGGTCACGCAGACGGTTGATATGCACATCCACTGTGCGCTCGTCAGTGGTGGAATCCATACCCCAAATCTCGTCCAGAAGCTGCTGGCGGGTGAAGATCTTGCCAGGATAGGAAAGCAGCTTAAACAGCAGATAAAACTCTTTCTGCGGCAGCGTCATCTCCCCCGCCGGCGATCTCACCAGCAGCGCGTCAAAATCCAGCAGCGTATCTCCCACCTGCAGGCGGTGCTCATTGGCAATCTGCGCCCGCCGCAGCAGGGCTCGCACGCGCAGAATCATCTCATTGATGTCTATGGGTTTCACCATGTAATCGTCCACCCCAGCCAGAAACCCCCGCTGTTTATCGGCATAGCTGTCTTTCACCGTCACCAGCAGGATAGGCATATTATAATTGCTCTGGCGCAGCAGCTCGGTCAGCTCAAAGCCGTCCATGTTGGGCATCATCACGTCGGATATGATCAAATCGGCCTGCTCGCTCTCCAGAATAGCCAGCGCTTCCTCGCCATCCTCCGCCAGCAGCGGCCGATAGCCGTTATGACGCAGCACGCTTTCCATCATTTTGCGCAGGTCGGTATCGTCCTCCACGACCATAATATTGAACATCAGCGGCTCCCTCCTTTCGCACTTGGCCTCATTTTAACCCGTCAAGGTAAACTGATTATTAAACTTTATTATTATTTTAACATATCCTTACGCCATTTGCCATACCAGCTTATTTATGCTAAAATAAAACTCAAATAATACCTAAAGGAGCCTGTTATGACTGATTATCAATTCCGCCCGGCGGTCGCCTCCGATGTGCCGGCCATCGCCGCTATCTATGAGAAAATTCTTGCCGCACCCAACCCCACCGGCTGGGAAGCAGGCGTTTATCCCACCGCTGAAACCGCCGCCGACGCCATAGCCTGCGGCGATATGTTCGTGCTGTGCCAGGAAAACCGGGTACTGGCTGCCGCCCGCCTGAACAGCGAGGAGCTGGACGTCTACGCCGAAACGCCATGGCAGGATACCGCAGCCCCCGGCAATGTTTTAGTTATACACACGCTGGTGGTTGATCCAGCTGCCAGAGGACAGGGCCTGGCCCGGCTTTTCATCAGCTTTTATGAGGAGGAAGCGCGCCGCCGCGGTTGCCCCAACCTGCGCATAGACACCAATCTGACCAACATACCCGCCCGGACTCTATATAAATCGCTCGGCTTCCGCGAAGCCGCCGTAATCACCAGCGAGTTCAACGGTATCGCCGGTACCTCGCTGGTACTTCTGGAGAAACGGCTGCATTAACTATTCTATTGCCGTCAACACCATGCCCTGCGTCGGGTTATAATTATCGGGAATATAGGTGTATGTCACCGCCACACTGTCCACGAACGCCGCCCCGTTATAACTGAGATAGCCGTCAAAGGCCAGCGTATCGTTATCCAGCCAGCGCAAATTGCTGTAATTGGAATAATTCTCATAATCGATACGCTGCTGCACCGGACGATCATTCAGCACACCCCAGCGGATACGCGCCGTGTCAATCAGTTCTGGACTGACATAGCCTTCAATTACGTCCACCACTACAATGAAACTGCTTTTATACGAGTTCAGTTCCACAGCCAGCAGCTGGCCGTCCGGCGAAGGCAAAAGGCCGCCGATATAATTCATTGCGCCGCTGAAGCTCATATACCGCACCAACTCACCGTCCGGGTCAATGCGCCACAGCTGATTATTACTGCCATAATCAGAATAAGCTGGAAAATCAGCGAACATAATACTGCCGTCAGCCAAATGTGCCAGATAAGAGCTTTCAAATTTTTCCTGTAAAATATCCAGCACAAAATCCGCCGCCTCGGCAAGCTTGGGTTCCGGATCATTCAAAAACGGCGTGACCGCCTTGATGGCACGTTGGCGCGCCGATGGATCGTTGTATGTCTCCAGCAGCGAGTTAATGGCTACGTACCGCGTAAGCATATCCGCACTTTTCAGTCCGTCAAACGCCATTTTGATATTGTCGCCCATCGCCAGATCTTCCGGCGATAGCGTCCGCAGATAAAACTCGCTATTGGCACGGCTTAAGTCCGACACCGCCAAAGCCAGTCCAGAGCAGGCCAGCAGCAGCCCCAGCACCGCCGCCAGCAGTATTGTACGCATCAGCGCAGCCTTTCGGTTTTTGTGGAAACGCACAGCCTCCGCCAGCAAGTCATCATCAATATCGTTTAAAACCTCGGCCAGCGTCAAGCGCCGGTCGTTTTTTCGTTCCATATTCGGATTATTCTCACTCATAGCTTTACCCATCACTTCAGTCATATTTCCACACCTTCTTTCTGTAAAAACGCTGCCAGCCTTTGCCGCAGCCGAAACAGCCGTGCCTCCACTGCTCCGCAGGTCAGACCAAATCGCCCGGCAATTTCCTCTGTATCCTCCAAATACCAGTAACGCCGCAGAAACAACGCCCGGTTCAACGCGCTCTGCTGCCTCAGAAACTTTTCGATCAGCCCCAACAGACGTTTTGCCGCCAGCACACTGTCCAAATCAACAGCAGGCAGCGCTTTGGCCAGCTCGTCTAACGGCAGTAAGGCTGCCGGGCGACGCTTCTGCGCCAAATCGTGCCGCAGTTGCTTCAAAGCCAAATTCCGCACTATTTTCAGCCAATAAGCTCCCAAATACCGGGGCTTTTCCGGCGGAATTCTCTGCCACAACACTAGCAAAGCATCATTCAGACACTCCACCGCCGCCCCCTCATCTGAAAGCAGCCGTCTGGCCAACCGCGCCGCCTGCGCGGCGTATTTGCGCAATACCTCGTCAAGTCCTGCTTCATCGCGGCTTTCCAACAGCATGATTATCCGTTCATCCTCCATAAGCGCCCCCCTCTCCGCGTTTTTTCGAAGCTTATACTAATATAGTACCATTTGACAACGGCATTTTACGCGAAAATTTTCATTGTTACTTGACTTGGCCGCAAATTTCTGCCAAAATAAATCCAATGCCCAAGAGCATAATCGCCGATTCTTCGGCCAAAAATGAAAATGTAACAATTTTGCCGTAAAGGAGGAGAAACTTTGAGTTTTTTTCTGCAAGGCCTGTCGCTGGGGCTGGCCTATGTCGCGCCGATCGGCCTGCAAAACCTGTTTGTTATCAACTCAGCGCTTAATTCCAGCCGACGCCGCGCCCTGCTGACTGCGTTGATCGTCATCTGCTTCGATGTGGTGCTGGCACTGGCCTGCTTTTTCGGCATGGGCGCGCTGATGCAGCGCTATATCTGGCTGCAAATGGTCATTCTGGGTGTAGGCAGCTTACTCGTCATCAGTATCGGCATAGGGCTGCTGTTCGCCAAAATCGCTCCGGCCGAGGGCAGCGCGCACACTCTATCCCTGCGGCAGACTATCGTTTCCGCCTGCGTCGTTACCTGGCTTAACCCGCAGGCGCTGATCGATAGCACCATGCTTCTCGGCTCTTTCCACACGGCGCTCCCAGCAGCGGGGCAAATGCCGTTTATCTCCGGCGTGGCAGCAGCAAGCTGCCTGTGGTTTTCCGCGCTGGCACTTACAATATCTCTGCTGAGCCATCGCGTAAACGCTAAAATCCTGCGCGGTATCAATATCTTCTGCGGCATTATCATCATCTTCTATGGCATACAGCTGCTGCTGCACTTTCTCGCGCTGGTCTAAAAAAAGAGTACCGCTTTAGTTTTGCGGTACTCTTTTTGTATGGTTAATTTTGTAAAAACCATTGTTTCATCAAACTTATGACCTGCACCAACTCTGCCTCGCTGATTATATATGGCGGCATAGCGTAGAGGTAATTCAAAAACGGCCGGCTGAACACACCGTGCCGATAGGCAAACTGCTGATATCCGGTAAGGGTTGCCGGGTCATATACCTCAAGGCAGATGCAGCCTCCCATGATACGCACCTCTTTGACGCGAGGGTCTGCAAAGCCGGCCAGTTCCCGGCGGGCGATGTCTTCAATGCGGCGAATCTTGCTCATATAATCCTCACGCTCAAAAAGCTCGATTGATTTCAGAGCAACACTGCACGCAAGGGCATTACCCATAAAAGTCGGCCCGTGCATCAGCGCGTGATTGGGATCGTTATCGTAAAAACCTGCAAACACACGACGGCTGGCCACTGTAGCGGCGTGGCCGATATAACCGCCCGTCAAAGCCTTGCCCAGCACAAGAATGTCCGGCTGCACCAAATCGGCCACAAAACGATTGCCAGTGCGCCCGAAGCCGGTGGCGACCTCGTCAAAGATCAGTAACACGCCGTATTCGTCGCAAAGCTCCCGCGCCCGCGCGAGAAACGAAACGTCATACATACGCATACCGCCTGCGCCCTGAAGCAGCGGTTCGACAATCAGGCAGTTCAGTTTGTCATGATACTGTTCAAAAGCCTGCTCCAGCGCTGGTATCTCTGGCGGGATATGTGCCGCATAAGGGCTTTGGCCGTAAGCTTGCAGAACAAAATGATAGTCCTCGTCGTCGCCCACCTCCATCGTCTTGAAAGTGTCGCCATGATAAGCGTGATTCAGCGAGAGTGTCATTGTGCGACCAGTTTCGCCCCGGTTCATGTAATATTGTAATGCCATCTTCAGCGCCACTTCCACCGCCACACTGCCGGAATCCGAAAAAAAGCAGCAATCCAAATCACCCGGCAGCCAGTCCGCCAGCTTCTCTGACAGCTTTTCTGCCGGCTCATGCGTCAGTCCGCCCAACATCACGTGAGCAAATTTATCCAACTGTTCTCTGATCGCCGCGTTCAGCTCCGGGTGCTTATACCCGTGGATCACGCTCCACCAGGACGAAACCGAGTCAATCAGCTTTTGATCCGCGGTGTAAAGATACACCCCCTCGGCGTCCACGATTTTATAGGGCGCGCGCATCGTCTTCATCTGTTCATAGGGATACCAAATCATTTTACCGCCTCCTTATTCATATAACGCTGCCATGTCCGGCGCCGCAATGTCAATATCAACATCCCCCGGCTGCACACAGGCCAATATTTTCAGCCCGAAAAGCTCCTCGCACATCACGCGATTATCTTCATGCAGAATGTTGCCCGGCTGGAAATTATTAAAGATAACACCTTTCAGGTGCAAGCCCTCAGCCCGCATATAAGCTGCCGTCAACCCCACGCCGTTCAGTGTGCCGAGCCCGGCGTCCGCCACCATCACTGCAGCAAACTGCCGCGCCTTGATAAAGTCAACCAAACTCAGCCGCTGCTCGTCATGCCGCAGTGGACAGAGAATCCCGCCTGAACCTTCCAGCGTCACATAATCATAGGACGCAGCCAACTTGTCAAAACACTCCAGCACCCGCGCGAGTTCCACCGGCTTTCCAGCCAGCCGTGCGGCCAAATGCGGCGAATACGCATCTTCATACACATAGGGGCACATATCAGCCAACGGCTGTTCAATACCCGACATTGCCTGCACCGCCACCGCATCCCCCGGTATCAGCGAACCATCCGGCCGCCGGGAATTCCCACTCATTGCCGCCTTAAAATAAGCGGATCTATGTGAGATCTCCTGAGTTTTTTTTACCAGCAACCCGGCCACATAAGTTTTACCGATATCCGTGCCTGTGCCGACCACAAAAAGATTTTTGCTCATAATATTTCCTGCCTCTCAATTCAACGCCAGCCGTTAGTCCGCGACAGCGGTATCAGCCGTTTGCCCAGCAGCGCCGCCAGAACACGCAACAACGCATCACCCGGCACAGCCAGCACAAAACAATACAAGAACAGCGGACAAAGCCCCAGCGGCGCGCCCAGATATAACCCAGAGCACCGCCCCCGGCAAATACCGGAATACGAATAAACGCATCCAGCGCAATCAACACCGTAAACAGAGCACATAAAACCAGCTTTTTCGTTTTAGTCGCCTGTACCGTTAGCAATCTCCGGCAATTATGTAAACCGCAACATCCTTTACGAGTAGACATTTTAGCATGAGCTAATAAATATGTCAACCATTAACTACAGAAAATATTAATATTTAGCAAAATTTGAGTGGTGTTTGGTGAAACTCTTTCCCAAACCAATAATACTTTCCAACGTAAAGTTAATTTGTAAACGCCCCATCATCTATGCTGATACCGCTGACGGTAACGCCTACATAGAAGAGAGCTTCCGCCTACACCAATCTGGTAACGCCCATCAGAATGATATCTTTTCCATTTTACAAAAAAACAGCCCCTTTATGAGGGCGGCACTCATAAAACAGCATAAGAATGTTTTCGGGAAACGGCGTAGCTTCGGCTATGCCGTTTCTCCGTTTTGCAGGTCATTCAGCATGGTAGAGGGAAGTATTCCCACAAGGTCATAGGAAATA
>DVMH01000033.1 GCA_018715045.1 Candidatus Avidehalobacter gallistercoris | reverse complement strand
AACACCTTGACGCTGGCGATATTGACGGAATACTGGCAGGCGGTGCGCATGGAAATAATACCGCGATAACTGCCGTCATAGTTGCCGGGCGTCCAGTTGCCGCCGAAAGTGGTGCGCACATCGTTCACCACTGTGGCTGGGGAATAACCGGCTTCGATTGCCGGGGAATATGCCGCGATGGGCTTGAAAGTTGAGCCGGGTTGGCGTTTCATATCAGTGGCACGGTTATAGCCGCGTTTTGTGGTGTATTCGCGCCCGCCGACCAGGCCAAGAATCGAGTTGTCATCAGCGGAGAGGACGACCATGGCGCTTTCTACCAAGTCTGCCGAATACGTTTCGGGGAAATTGGCAGCGTCGGAAAACGCTTCTTCCATCAGTGTCTGCACTTTATCGTTTAGAGTGGTGTAGATACGGAACCCGCCGGTATAGATGGACGCGGCAGAGTAGCCCTGTTCGATCAGAATATCTTCGGCCACGTCAATTACATAGTCTGTGTACCAAGGGTGGTTATAGGCGGCGGTGTAGGCTGATTCACCCGTCTGCACAATCTCCTCCTTGGCGGCCTCAATATCGGCCTCCGGGTATTTATCGGTATACTCGCTTAAGTTCTTCAGCACCTGACGCTTCACCCGGTCAGACGCCTCTGGATCATAAAGCGGCGAATAGAGTTTGGGGTTACGGATAACGCCTACCAGAGTGGCGGCCTCGGCCATGTCTATATCCTTAACGTCCTTACCGAAGATGGTCTGGCTTGCGGCCTGTACGCCGTAAGCACTGTGGCCAAAGTAGATTTCATTCAGGTAAAGCGCCAGAATTTCGTCCTTGGAATACTCGCTCTCCAGCTGGAGAGACAGCACAGCCTCTTTGATTTTTCTTGCCAGCTTTTTGTCGTAATCGTTCAAAATTGCGGTACGAGCCAGCTGCATGGTTATGGTGCTGGCGCCCTGTGAAGCGCCGCCGGATTTAATATCTGCCAGCAGAGCTCCGCCGATACGGATAATATCAATACCGTGGTGCTGATAGAATCGTGTATCCTCGGTGGCGAGGAAAGCGTCAATCAGATAATCCGGCATATCGTCCAGCGTAACGTAGGTGCGGTTCTCGCTGGAATGAAGCTCAGAGAAGATCTCGCCATTTTCATCATAGAGGAACGTGGTCTTATCGGAAAGCAGCACTGTCTCGTCCCAATCCGGCAGATCTTTCAGCACGATGGCCACATAAACGACCGTGGCCACGGCAGCCAGAACACATAAAATAAGAAATACCGAAAGAATGGCTGCCAGAACGCGTTTCTTCCGCAGCTTGCGTTTCTTTTTAGGCTTGGGTGCTTCCGGTGAAGCCGCGGAGGTTGCCGCCCCCGGTTTTGGCCTTTTATTATCTGTTGTCATAGTCTATACCTCCTGCAATATCACACATAGCGCTGTGCGCTGCTTAGGCCATAAATAAAACCATTATTTCATAGTATATCACAACTCTTGTGAAGTGGCAATATTTTTCCGCTGTCATATAAAAAGCGGCGCGGCATAGGGTTTTAAGAAGAAAACTCCGGTTTGGGTGAGGCTATGAGAGGTGCGCTGAAAAGGCAGGGCTTCGGGCGGCGCGGAGGCTTTAGAAAACCGTCCTGGCCGCTGGTGCTGGCCGTGCTGGTCTGCTTTATTGCCGGCTGCGTATTTCTGGACGGAGCTTTGCGTCCGATTGTGCAGAAAGTGGCGGCGCAGCGCGTGCATCTGGCGGTAGTGCGGCTGATCAATGAGGCCGTATACGATCAGCTGGGTAACGGCGTGGCCTATCAGCAGCTTATTAATGTGTCCACTGATGAAAACGGACGTGTCACACTTATGCAGCCGGATACCGTGAAAATAACCCGTTTGGTAACTTCTATTGCGCGCGATCTGGAAGAGAAACTTTCTAACCTTTCTCGCAGTGATATCGAGGTGCCGCTGGGTCTCTTAACAGGGCATTTGCTGCTGGCGGACAAGGGACCGAATCTGGTGGTGGCGCTGCTGCCGATTGGTTCGGTTTCCACCGAGATACGCGATGAGTTCACCGCTGCTGGTATCAACCAGACCAAGCACACCGTCATGCTGGATATTGAGGTGGAGGTTGGTATTCTGCTGCCGTTTCAGACCACGTTTACCAAGATAACCGACACTTTGCCGCTGGTGGAGAGCGTCATTGTGGGACCGATACCGGAAACGTATATGAATTTTGGCGGTATATCTGGAACAGGCGGTTTATCCGGTCTGATTTCCGGTGGCGGCAAGTGAATTTCCGGCAAAAAAATTGTAAACCGTCTTTACATAGGACAAGTTTTGGAGTAAAATAATTTAGAAACAGATTTTTTGCACTTTGGGAGGTTCAATATGTCGGGACATAATAAATGGTCAACCATCAAATATAAGAAAGGCAAGGCTGATGCAGCGCGCGCTAAGGTTTTCACCCAAATCTCCAAGGAGATTTTTGTAGCGGTGCGCCAGGCTGGTCCTGATCCTGCTGCCAACTTCCGGCTTCGTTTGTGTGTGCAGAAAGCTAAAGCTGCCAATATGCCGATGGATAACGTTAACCGTGCCATTCAGAAAGCTGCGGGCAATATTGAGGGCGTGGCCTATGAGGAAATCGTTTACGAGGGCTATGGCGCGGGTGGCGTGGCTATCATGTGCGAGTTGCTGACGGATAACCGCAACCGTGTGGCCAGCGATGTTCGTTATATTTTTTCCCGTAATAACGGCAATCTGGGCGAGACCGGCTGCGTATCTTATATGTTTGAGCGCAAAGGCCGCATGACAGTGCCGGCAGAGAGCGTTGATCCTGATGAGTTGATGCTGGCTGCGCTTGACGCAGGGGCTGAAGACGTTATCCCCGACGAGGAGCAGATTGAAATTATCACCGCGCCAGACGAGCTTGAGACTGTGAAAAACGCAGTGGAGGAGGCTGGCTTTATTACCGAAACGGCGGAAATTACCATGATTCCCGCCAATACCATTGAAATCACCGACGAGGAAACGGCGCAAAAAGTGCTGACGTTGCTGGGTAAATTGGAGGATTATGACGATATTCAAAATGTGTATAGCAACGCCGATATCCCGGAGGAATTGATTGAAAAACTGGATATCTAAGATAAAATCAACGCAAATTGTGCAGAGCGCGGCTCAAAAACCGCGCTCTGTTTTTATATTGATGTGACGGAGATTTTGGGTTATAATTATATTAATAAAACAGTTGAGGTGTCGCTATGGCAAATGCAAAATTTCTTATCGTGGACGGCAGTTCATTGCTGCACCGTGCCTTTTTCGCCCTGCCGATTCTGACCAACGCACAGGGAGAATACACCAATGCGGTGTATGGTTTTGCCACAATGTTTAACCGCATTCTGGCGGAGGTGCGCCCCAGCCGTGTGGCCGTGTGCTTTGATAAAAGCCGCCGGACATTTCGCACCGATATGTATGCGGACTATAAGGGGCAGCGCTCTGCCACGCCGTCTGAGCTTTCGCCACAGTTTGAAACGTGCAAGCAAATGCTGGATGCGATGGGCGTTGTTTGGGAGGAAGTTGCGGGCTTTGAGGCTGACGATATTATTGGCACTCTTGCCAAAAATGCATCGGCGGCCGGAGGAGACGTACTGATTTTGACCGGCGACCGCGACAGTTTTCAGTTGATCGAGCCGCATATTAACGTTATTATGACCAGAAAGGGTATCAGCCAGACGGAGCTTTGGGATGAGGCAGCTCTCATGGAGCATTATGGTCTTGCTCCCGCTCAGATGATTGACTTGAAAGCGTTAATGGGCGATGCCTCAGATAATATCCCTGGTATAGCCGGTATCGGCGAAAAAACGGCGCTGAAGCTGCTTGCTGAATATCACGATTTGGACAACGTTCTTGCTAATATTGACAATATAACTGCCAAGGCGCTGCATAGAAAGCTGGACGAGGGGCGGGAAAGTGCGCTGCTTTCGCGTAAACTGGCGATAATCGACTGTCATATGCCGGGCTTTGATGATTTGACGAAATACGATTATACGGATAAGCCTCTGGCTGAGAACCAACCGCTGATTGATTTTTACCGCCGTTTGGGCTTTTCCAGCCTGCTGAAGCCGTTAGAAAACGCTTCGCCTGCCCGGCTTACCATGAATGAGGATGCGACGATCCCTGCATATATTACGGTGATGCCGGATGAAGCGGCTGCCCGGCTATCAGGGGCTAATGCTTTGCTGCTGAACGCTTATGGCGGTCAAATCGCTCTGGCTGACGCAGCGGCGCCAGAGGAGATATATGTTGCCGGACAGGAGGAATTGCTGCAAAACGCTGGCTGGCTCTCAGCTAAGAAGCTGCTGATCTGTGACGTAAAACCTCTGCAAACGGCATTACTCACAGCCGGAGGAGCAAAGTTCTGCGGTGAGAGGGAGGATCTGACGCTGGCGGCATATCTGCTGAACCCGGCGGCGAATGATTATCAGGCGCTGGCTTTGGCGGCGGTTTATCTGAACAAAGCAAAGCCGGTGGAAAAAGCGCACTTGGCTGAGCAGCTGGCGGCGCTGGGATTAAGCTATTTGCCGGAGCTTAAAGATGTGATTTTTGACAGACTGCAAGCGGAGGAGCTAACGCAGCTTTACCAGAATGTCGAACTGCCGCTGGCTGACGTTTTAGCCGGCATGGAGGCTGCTGGAATACGGGCTGATCTGGCGACGTTACAGGAATTGGACAATGAGTTTGCCGCGCTGGAGGCAGACGCGGCGGCGCGCGTTTATACGTTGGCAGGGCGGGAGTTTAATATTAATTCGCCCAAGCAGCTCAGCGAGGTTTTATTTGAGGAAATGCGTCTCCCTGCACTCAAGAAAACCAAAACCGGTTATTCCACTAACGTTGAGGTGTTGGAGAACCTGGCGGCAATGGGCTATGAAATTGCGGGAAAAATCCTTGATTACCGTTCGGCCAGTAAGCTGCGGGGCACCTATGCCGTTGGTTTGCAGGAGCTTATCGGCGCAGACGGGCGTATTCACACGACTTTCAATCAGACGGTGACCGAGACAGGCCGCTTATCCTCTACCGAGCCGAATTTGCAGAATATACCAGTGCGGACTGAGATGGGCAGACGCCTGCGCCGTGCTTTTCATGCTTCTGACGGCTGCCGTTTGCTGGCGGCGGACTATTCGCAGATTGAGCTGCGCGTACTGGCGCATATTTCCGATGACGCCATGCTGAAACAGAGCTTTTTCAACAACGAGGACATTCATGCCCGGACGGCGGCAGAGGTGTTGGGCAAACCTATAGAAAGTGTAACCCCGGAGGAAAGACGGAGCGCTAAGGCTGTCAATTTTGGCATTGTTTACGGCATAAGCGATTACGGGCTTTCTAAAGACCTGGGCATAACACGCGCCGAGGCCGGGGCGTATATTGATGCGTATCTGGGACGTTATGCTGGAGTTTGCCGTTATATGAGCGACATTGTGGCGGAGGGTAAAGCGCAGGGGTACGTTAAAACGCTGTGCGGCCGCAAACGCTGGCTGCCCGATCTGCATAACCGCAGCTTTAACCTGCGCAGTATGGCTGAGAGGACGGCGCTGAACACGCCTATACAGGGTACGGCCGCAGATATTATCAAACTGGCTATGCTTAAGGCTGATAGAATGCTGCGGGAACAGGGTCTGCAAAGCCGTATGCTTTTGCAAGTGCATGACGAGTTGATTTTTGACGTACCGGAGGCGGAAATTACTGCTATGGCTGCGTTGGTGCGCGAGGCTATGGAGAGTGCGTTTGAACTTTCCGTGCCTCTGGTGGTTGACGTTAAGGTGGGCGAAAACTGGTACGATATGCAGAAAATTTGACATGAATTTGGGGGGATAGAAATGCCGGAATTACCAGAGGTTGAAACTGTGCGGCGCAGCCTGCTTTCGTTGCTGCCACATAAAAAAATCAGCGAGGTGGAGATTTTCACACCAACGTTGCTGGCAGCGGGTGACGCTGCAGCCTTTGCAGCGCTTGCAGGGCATGAATTTACTGATTTCTGGCGTCGGGGCAAATACCTGCTGTTCGGGTTTGATAACGCGGAGCGGCTGGTAGTACATCTGCGAATGACGGGCAAGCTTCTCTATCATCCGGTGGCAGAGAAGCGGCATAAGCATGATCATGCATGTTTCAGTTTTGATGATGGTTCGGAGCTGGTTTATAACGATACAAGAAAGTTTGGACGATTCTGGTTGACGGATGAGGCTGGGCTGGCCGATGTCAGAGGACTTTCCACTCTTGGGCTGGAGCCGCTTGACGCGGAATTTTCCGCTGCGTATCTGCATGCTCAGCTGGCACGTCACCCCAAAGCCAAACTTAAGGCCGTGCTGCTCGACCAAACAGTGGTGGCAGGTTTGGGTAACATTTACGCCGATGAGGTGTTGTTCCGTGCTGGTGTTCACCCGGAGCGTTCGGCGGCAGGATTAACACCGGCGGAGGAGAAACGTCTGACTGCCGCTATGCGGGAAATCCTGACGGAGGCCATTGCCAGCCGGGGCACAACTTTCCGTGATTATGTGGACGGCAACAACCAGCGCGGCGGTTATCAGGAGCAGCTGAAAGTCTTTCAGAAGCAGGGCGAGCCTTGTCCTGATTGCGGCCATATCATTGAGCGCATCAGGGTGGCAGGGCGCAGCAGCTGCTTTTGCCCGCATTGCCAGCAGGCTAAATAAAAAATAATCGCTTCGGCCTGACCCATCTCATATAACAAAATAGACGCAATGTCAATTTTGTGTGGGGTGGGTTTATGCGGGAGCTTTTTTGTTTTTTATTGGCGTTGAATTTCGATTGCTTTGTATCCGGGTTGGCGCTGGGAGTGTCGGGTATTCGGATAAGCATGAGGGCAAGTCTCTTGGTGGCGGGCTGTTCGGCGTTTTGTTTCGGCACGACCATGGCGCTTGGCGAGCAGTTGCTGGCATGGCTGCCGGTGGAATTTCTGCATAGCCTGGGGCTGGTGCTGTTGCTGTTGCTGACGCTGGGCTGGATAGTCAGCTTTTGCGGTAAAAAGGGCGGCAACGGCATATCTGGCTTATGGCGACGGCCAGAAAAGCTGGACAGTAATGCTGATAAAACGCTTTCTGCGATGGAGGCATTTTTGCTTTCGCTGGCACTGGCGCTGGATAATATCTCTGGTGGTCTGGCGTTCGGCCTGCTTGGTGAAAAGCCGGCCCTTTGGGCGGGCATGGCCGCGGCGGTGACGTTTGCGCTGCTTGCTGGGGCGAACATGCTGGGACGGCTGCTGGTGCGGGAGCTGAAGCGTGGTTAAACTAATTTTTGTATACTTGCCCTGAAAGATTGTTTTTGCCGGAAATATCATGTATAATAATAGACGATACTATAACAACACGGGGGCGGCGGTATGACAGTTATCGGGTTGACGGGCAATATTGGCAGCGGCAAAACGACAGTTGGCCGCCTGCTGAACGAGGAAAAAGGCTGTCTGTGCCTGAATGCGGACGAGTTCGGCCGTCTGGTGGCTCAACCGGAGGGTGAGGCGTATCCGAAGTTGCAGAAGGCTTTCGGTTCGGCATATTTTATGCCGGATGGTCAGCTAAACCGCCCTAAAATGGCGGAGCTTGTTTTCCACAACAAGGACAAGCTTGCCATGCTCAATAGTATCATTCACCCGGCAGTGCTGCTGCGTCTGAAACGGGCGATCAGCGAAATTGCGGCGCGCGACATGGAGCAAATCGTGGTAGTGGAGGCGGCTCTGCTGATTGAGGCGAATTACCTGGACATTTTAGACCAGCTTTGGCTGGTGTGGGCTGACGACGCGGTGCGCCTGAAACGTGTGATGGCGCGGGATGGGATCTCGGCGGCTCAGGCTCAGGCGCGTATGGATAACCAAATGCCGCAGGCTGAAAAGGCTAAATATGCGCGCTACATTCTGCATAATAATGGTAGTATAAAAGACTTGAAAAGAGAACTGGAGGACGTCTGGCAGGATTTTTGCCGGTAAAGCATGATACAGAAAACAACACGCAGACGCCGCCGCCTGAACCTCAGGCTGCTGCTGCCCGCGGCGCTGCTTATCATATTGCTGGTGCTGATTTGGCAGCGCTGGCTGCCGTATTGGCTGTATCCCACGGAGTATTTTGACGAAATTGAGATCGCTGCCGCCAACGCGGGGATTGACCCATATCTGGCGCTGGCCGTGGCTAAAGTGGAGAGTAATTTTCAGGCGGAAGCCATATCGTCCGCGGGTGCTGTTGGTATTATGCAGCTGATGCCGGATACTGGGGCATGGCTGGCGGAAAAGGGCGGCTATGAATTTACGGAGGATATGCTGACTGATCCGGAGTACAACGTGCGGCAGGGCTGTCAATATCTGCGTTATCTGTTGGAGTATTGGGATTGGAACGTTTGCCTGGCCGTGGCGTCATATAACGCGGGGCAGACCAAGGTTTCGGCCTGGCTTTCGGATGGAGTATGGGATGGCACGGAGGCAAACGCCAGGCAGATACCGTTTGATGAAACGCGCGATTATGTGCGCCGTGTGCTGGCGGTTTATAATGAGTATCACAAACTATATTAGAATGAGGGGATAATCATGCCGGAAAAAATCAAACTGATAGACTCTTTGTCTGAAGTGGATGAGCTGACAGTGGGTGAGGAACGTCGTATTCACTCTGCTACACATGATGAGATAATCGCCGGAGCGACCAGCGATATTTACTTTATCAAAACGCAGGAAATTCTGCGTCGCATGAACAAGGGTGACTGTGTAGTGACAGCGGAAATTTTTGCGCGCAAACCCGGTGTGTTCGTCGGTATTGAGGAGGTTTTAGGGCTGTTGCAGGACGCGCCGGTAGATGTTTGGGCGCAGCCAGAGGGCAGCGAAATTGTGCCGAAGCAGGTGCTTTGCCGTATCAAGGGGCGTTATGCCGATTTCGGCGTGTACGAAACGGCCATTCTGGGTATGCTGGCCAGTGCCAGCGGTTGGGCGACGGCTGCTCGGGAAATCAAGGCTGCCTGCCCGGACAAGCCTGTGGGCTGCTTTGGCGCGCGGCATATCCATCCGTCGGTGGCTCCCGTTATGGAGCGTGCTGCTGTGCTGGGCGGATGCGATTCTTGCAGCTGCGTGCTGGGCGCAAAACTGCTGGGTCAATATCCTGCCGGAACCACGCCGCACGCGCTGTTCCTGACAGTGGGAGATACCGTGGAGGCGGCGCTGGCCTATGACAAATATATGCCTGAGGGTGCGGCGCGGACGATTTTGATTGATACATTTAAGGACGAGATTGAAGAGGCGCTGCGGGTGGCGGAGGCCATGGGCGATAAGTTGGCCGGTGTGCGGCTGGATACTCCGGCGGAACGTGGCGGCGTTACTGCCGGACTGATCAGCGAGCTTAGGCAGCGGCTGGACATGGCAGGCTATCAGCATGTTAAGATTTTTGCTACCGGAGGCTTGACGCCTGACCGTGTGCGGGAGCTTTCGGAGGCGGGTGCGGATGCTTTTGGTGTTGGGAGTTATATTTCTGGCGCTCCGGCCATCGACATGACGATGGATTTGAAAGAGGTGGACGGTAAGCCAGTTGCCAAACGTGGACGTATACCAGGCGAGACATTCAGTAATGTCCTGCAAAGAATGAAGTAATTTCAATTTAAATAAGTTCCAATTCGATCTTGTGTTCCCGGTCATAAACTATAAATCGTCCTGATATTGGTATTTGTTATTGGTCATACACTGGCAAGAAGGTCAAAGATATCGTATCATAGTGGCTGACAGGTTGAAATGATGTAGATTTGTTCATAGTTATGTGTTATGCTTTTCTTGGAAAACAACAAACAAGAATGTGGAGCAATAGATATGAGAATGTGTATTCGCTGTAAGTGCGATATGATCGAAAATTATGATGTAAAGGTCGAGGGCGGTGCATATGGCCTAAAGATAACAAAACAGGGAATTTTCAAAGATAATCTTGGCAAGGTTCATGTTGCTGTATGTCCTGACTGCGGATATCTTGAATTCTATCTTGAAGATACTAAAAAGATAAAAGAATAAGTAAAAGAATTATCGAGCTGCACACAATAAAAACACAATAAACCATCCATAAGGAACGGCTGATAATCGCCTGTCCTTTTATATCGGCAGAGAGACATAGCCAGTAATAATACAGCATAAGAGAGGACTCGTAAGCTGAAACGGTGGCGAAAATGCCTTTATAGCCCTAATGAATAAATCTGCACTCGGTCAAACTGGCCCTGCTCCGGGAACGCAAAAGGAAATTGGGCGTAAAATAAAAGCGCTCAGGTCAGAACTTGCGCGCTTTTGGTGTTTTATTAGGTTGTCTGGGCAAAAATTTGCTTGCATTTTGCTCGCTTAGCTGGTATAATATTATAAGCCTTGCGAGAGTGGCGGAATCGGCAGACGCGCTACTTTGAGGGGGTAGTGGGAAATTTCCTGTACGGGTTCAAGTACCGTCTCTCGCACCATAATACAAAGACCGTTCTTTCGGAGCGGTCTTTTTTATTAGACAAAATAACGAAAGTGTCAAAAATATATACAGCTGTAAAAGTTTGTAGATTGGCAAAACTCACAAACCCGCTATAATGTAAATATAGGAAGAAAAAGAGAATTGGCCACGGGCTAAGGAGTGATTTTTGGTGGAAAAGGATATTTTGGTGCAGGAAAGCACAGAAAGCAAGGCGCTGGTCAAGCGTATTGTCGCTGTGGCGCTGGTGCTTGTGGCAGCGGCTCTGCTGTTTGGTTTGTTCAATGCTGGTCGTGTTTCCGGCGAGACTGATACGGGGCTGGTGCAGGGCAGCGTTAAAATGACGGAAATTGATTTGAATTCCATGCTGGACGGTTACATAGACGAGGTATTGGTGTCGGAGGGCGACCACGTTGTTAAAGATCAGGTGTTGCTGCGGCTGGAGGCCGATATAGTGCAGGCCAAGGTTTGGGAGGCTGAGGCGGCTCTTGGTCAGGCCAAGGCCGGTTTGGCGCAGGCTGAAGCTGCACGTTCTGCAGCGCAGGCTGTGCTGAACAAGGCTAAAAACGGTGCACGTTCTGAGGATGTGACGCAGGCCAAGGCGCAGTATGATTATGCAGCCAAAAGCTATGCTCGTATGAAGAATCTGCTGGCCGACGGAGCTATCTCTCAGAACACGTTTGACGAGGTGGAGGCGAAGTATCTGGCAGCCGAGGCGGTTTATAATGAAGCTCTCGCCGGAGCGCGTGGCGAGGATATCGATGCGGCAGCGGCACAGTTACAGCAGGCTAACGGCGCGGTAGAACAGTATCAGGCGGCAATTAAGCAGGCCGAAGCGGCAGTGGCCGAGGCCAGCTCTTATCTGGAGCACACCGAGATCAAAGCTCCTTCTGACGGCACGATGACGGCAGTGAATGTGGAGGCTGGCGAATTGGTCTCCACCGGCATGGCGCTGGCCAGTCTTCGCGCAGACGACGCGGCATGGTTGGAGGTCAATGTGCCGGAGACGATGTTGGGCGTGATAAGCGAGGGGCAGAACGTGGAGTTCACGCTGCCTGCCTACGAGGGGCAGACGTTCCGCGGCTATGTGAGCAACGTGAACAAAAACCCGGATTTTGCCACTAAGAAAGCCACCAATGAGAATGGCGCGTTCGATGTGCTTTCCTATTGCGTGAAAATCCAGCCGGATGATATGGAGGAGCAGCTTTACGCCGGTATGACAGTGCTGGTGAATTTCAACGCCGGAGATGAGCAATAATGGACTTTTACCATTTCAAGCGGCAGCATCCGCAGCTGGTGATGGTTCTGTTGCTCTATGTGGCGGTTCCTCTGGTTATGGGGCTGGCGTTGGGTTATGAAATGCATGGCGACACGCCAGCTGAGATACCTACGGTGGTGGTGGACGCGGATAATTCCGAGTTCTCGCGCGAGTTCATCTCGCAGGTTGATAAAGCGGCCACTTTTGCTGTCATAACACGCGCTGAGAGCGCTAGAGAGGCAGAGCAGCTTATCCAAAGCGGCCAGGCAATGGCCGGGGTTATCATACCGCAGGATTTTGCCAAAAACATGAAGAACGGCAATTCGCCAGATATGCTGATTTTGTACGACGCGTCGCAGCTGGTGACGCTTTCGGTGGCTAAACCTGCCATGACGGAAATCATGATGACGATGAATGGCGCGTATTTGCAGCAGATTTTCGCGGGGAAACTTGGGGTAATGCCGGCGGAGCTTGCCGGCAATATTCTTCCGGTGAATATTGTTTACCGTAATTTATATAACCCCGTTAAAAGCTTCCGCTATTATCTGCTGCCCGGTATGCTGCTGGCAGTTTTGCAGGTCGGTATCGTTATGCTGGGGGCGGAGCGCGGCTTCGAAAACAAAAAAGAACGCAAATTCAGCGTACATTTGCTGAATTTGCTGTTGTGGGGGCTGTTGGGGATGCTGGGCGTTATGGTGTGCCTGGGCGTGCAGTTTGCGTTTGGTTTGCCTTTCCGCGGCACGTTGGCGGGTGGTATGCTGCTGCTATTCGCGTATTCCCTTGTCATCACTGCTATGGGCTACATTATGGGTCTGCTGATCCCTGATAAGCTGTTTGCGGTGCAGCTGGCGTCACTGCTGGTGTTGCCCACCAGTGTGTTGGGCGGTTATTCTTATCCGCTGACTGCTATGCCGCATGGTTTCCAAATGTTGGCCAAACTGTTGCCATACACATACATGGGCGCCGATTTGCGGGCGCTTTGCCTGAAGCCAATGCAGTTTAGGCATGTGCTGCCGCATTTAAGCATTTTGCTGCTGATGGCGGCAGGGTTGTTGGCTCTTTTAGGCGCACTGCTGTTGATTAAGCGGAAATGGCAGCGGTCGTCGGCAGAGGAGGCAGCGGCATGAGTATAATCAATAAGCTTTGCAATCTGTTTATGCGAGTGAAGCCGTATCTGGTGCTGACGGTGGTGCCGCTGCTGTTCGTTCTGCTGTTCGGCGGTGCGATGAGCCCGGTTTATAATACCAACCTGCCGGTTATGCTGTACGATATGGACGCGTCGCCTGCTTCGCGCCAGGTGGTGGAGCAGTTGGAACGTTATCCCTATCTGGACATGCGGGAGACGGCTGTTTCGCTGGACGAGGTTGAGCAGCAGTTCCTCTACGGTAATATTATTGGCGCAATCATTATCCCGGAGGGGTTTGGCGCCGATCTGCACGCCAAACGCGGCGCCGATCTGCTGGTGATGCTGGATTCCTGCAACTTCATGAATATGACCTCCGTGATGACGGCAACCAGCACTGTCAGTGGCACATTGAATGCGGCTCTGCGTTTGCAGCTTCTGGAGGCGGGAGGACAAAAACCATCTGAGGCGATGGATAACGTGACCACCTTAAGCGTAGTGGATCGTGGTATGTATAATCCCACCTATGGCTACATTTATTTTCTATTCCCGGCGCTGCTGGCTATTTTTGTGCAGCAGAGCTGGCTGGCCGGAGTGTCGCCTTATCTGATCGAAACCAAGGCGGAATTGGCGCAAAAGCCGCTATCTGCGAAAAGCTTTGGCCGTATGGCGGGGCAGCTTGGCATTTTCCTTGTGTGTACGGTGATCGGTCTGATGTTGTGGTCGCTGACCTTAGCCGGTGTATTCGATTACCAGTTTAAGGGGAACATGTGGCTGATATTGCTTGTGCATCTGCCGCTTGTATTGGCGATGACGGGTATGGCGCTGGTGATCACCAGCATTTTTGACGATCCGGTGCATTGCACGCAGTTCAATATGTTTCTGACGATCCCCACGCTGTTAAGCTGTGGTTACGCCTGGCCGGTTTATCTGATGCCGGAGCCTTTCCGCGTGGTCATCACGCACATCTGGCCGCTGTATTATTACGCCAACCCCATGCGCGATATCATTTTGAAAGGCTGTGGGATTGAGCAGGTTCTGACGTATGCGGCGGGCTGCTTAAAATTTGCGGCGTTCTGGCTGCCAGCGGGCATAATTGCCTATGCGTGGAAAGTAAGGAAACTGCGGCGTATGGCGGAAGCTTAATCCTGTTGTGTGGCCCTGCTGATAACAAAGCTAAGGTGTTCAAGCAGTTCTTCCGGTGTTTCACGCATACCGTCTGATATCCAGTTATAGAGGCTGTGGCTGATTGCGTGAGTGTAGAATTCCACGGTGAAATCCAGATGTTTGGGCGGTATGGGGCGGATATCGTTTTCGTGTATAATAACGTATTTAATCAGATCATAAATGCTGTCATGCAGAGTAAACATCAGTTGTTCGCGTCCAACGCCGTGAATAACGCAGCT
The DNA here is from genome assembly GCA_018715045.1 of Candidatus Avidehalobacter gallistercoris. Classification (GTDB taxonomy): domain Bacteria; phylum Bacillota; class Dehalobacteriia; order UBA4068; family UBA4997; genus Avidehalobacter; species Avidehalobacter gallistercoris. The sequence continues at coordinate 51,074 of DVMH01000033.1, read as the reverse complement.
GCACAGATATTTGTTGTGGCTTAGGTAGATTATCGATTGCCTCAGCGTTTCCTGCCAGTTCACGTTAGGCTTGTCCAAATAAGGGCGGATAACTCTTAGTTCTTGATTGAATACCCACGTCAACAAATCATAAATGTCGCGAAAGTGATAATAAAACGTCTGGCGGTTGAAGCCTGCTTCGGCGGTTATCTCGCCGATGGTGATTTGATCAATAGTTTTCTTGGTCAACAGCTTTTTCAGCGCGTCGCACAACGCCTGCTTGGTCAGCTGGCTTTTGGTGTTGTAGGTCATGCTATGCAGTCCTTTATCATAAATTTGAATCTATCTATTTTTTCTCTTTTTTCCTTAATAAATGAAGCGGTGGCTTTAATTAGCGCCGCTTCATTTATTTGTACGTTGTCTAAACTCAAGTTTAATACTCGGCCGGTGTTTTGTCAAGCGGATCGCCGGCTTCCATGCGTTTAGTCAGTTGCCAGAGGTTCTCCACGGTAATGGGGTTCAGAAAGTGTTCCAGCTTTTCGGCCTGTTCCAATTCATTGCTGCTTCCATTCAACGCACAGAGAAAACGGTGCAGCACCTGATGTCGAAACAGCAGGTATTGGCCCACGAGCCGTCCTTTATCCGTCAGGCTGACGTAGCCATATCTCTCTGCATTGATGTAACCGTCTTCTTTCAGTTGCTGTGTCATTTTGCTGGCGCTGGCGGGACTGACGTGCAAATGCCCGGCAATTTCCCGCCGCCGCACTACGGGGCTTTCCTCAGCCAGACGGCATATCATTTCCAGATAATCTTCCATTGCCGGGGTAAGCTCTGGCTGCTCCCTCTGTTGATAGCCCGTCAGCGTGTAAAAATCGTCTTCTGGCTTGTTCTGTTTATTTTCCCGCAAATTGCTCACCGCCTTATGCTTTGCTGAATATTATGGAATGGGTAAAAAAGTTGGCGTCAGCTAAATTTATGGGTAAGGAGTGTTGAATATGAGCCCGGAATTAAGTCTGGACATGAGTATAGCAGGTGCAGCGCCTGAGGCAGCTTTCAATTTGGCAGGGCTAAAGCCTGGTGAATCGGCCAGGATAGGCGCTTTACTGGTGGAAGGAGCCTTGCGCCGCCGTCTGCTTGACCTTGGTTTGGTGAGGGGAACCGTAGTTAAGTGCGTAGGGCAAAGCCCGGCGGGTGATCCATCGGCTTATCTTATCCGCGGTGCGGTGATCGCCTTACGCGCGGGTGACAGCGCTATGATACTGCTGGACGACACCGGGCGGGGCGATGCGCAATGGGCTTGACTAAAGCTTCGGTTGGCAGCAGGGCGCGCGAGGGGAATACTCTGCTGAAACGCCGGTCGCGGGATAAGCTGGTGGCGCTGGCCGGCAATCCCAACGTGGGCAAAAGCACTATTTTCAACGCGCTGACCGGGCTTAATCAGCATACAGGCAACTGGCCGGGGAAAACTGTGGCCAGCGCTTCCGGCTATGCCCAAACTACAAAACATTCGCTGCTTTTGGCCGATGTGCCGGGGGCGTATTCTCTGTTGGCACATTCGGCGGAAGAGGAGGTTGCCCGTAACTTCATCTGTTTTGGCGGAGCGGACGCAGTAATCGTCGTCTGTGACGCGACGCGGCTGGAGCGTAATCTGAATTTGGTGCTGCAAACACTGGAAGTCACGCGGCGCGTAGTGGTTTGCGTGAACCTGCTGGACGAGGCGGCCAAAAAGCATATCGAAGTGGATATTCCGCTTTTATCTCAGTTGCTGGGCGTTCCAGTAGTAGGTGTAGTGGCACGGGAGCAGCAAACGCTTTCTGTCATGCTTGCGGCGTTGGATGAGGTGCTGGACGGCGCCTATCAGCCAGGGGATGTGGCACAGGCGGCATATCCTCCGGCGTTGGAGGAAGTGGCGCGGCGGTTGAGCTATGTGTTGCCAGGTATTCTGAACTTGCCGGAGAGTGCGCCGTCGATTGACGCATATTGGCTGGCGCTGCGCCTGCTGGAAAACGATGAAAACCTGATTGCTGACTTAGAACGGGCGCTATCACAGGATTTTGCCGCTAATAAGGGATTGCAGTTGGCTCTGAAATGGAGCCGTGAATGTCTGCAAGCGGCGGGGCTATCCGGACGGACGCTGCAAGATGCGATTGTGAACGGTCTGGTGCGGCGGGCGGAGAAAATTGCCGGAGATACGGTGCATTGCCATGGCGAGGTCATAGAACGCGACATGCGTCTGGATAAACTGTTCTGTGGGCGGTTTACGGCCTATCCTTTTATGCTTTTGGGGCTGGCCGGAGTGTTCTGGCTGAGTATTATAGGCGCAAATTACCCGTCGGAGATGCTGTCAGCGCTGTTTGCGCGGGGGCAGGAGGTGCTGTCCAGCCTGCTGTTCGGAAACGTGCCAATATGGCTGCATGATATGCTGGTTCTGGGCGTCTACCGTACGGTGGCGTGGGTTGTTTCGGTCATGCTGCCGCCGATGGCGATATTTTTCCCGCTGTTTACGCTGCTGGAAGATGTTGGCTATCTGCCGCGCGTGGCTTATAATCTGGATAAACCGTTCCGGCTCTGCAAAGCCTGCGGCAAACAGGCTCTGACTATGTGTATGGGCTTTGGCTGCAACGCGGCGGGAGTTATTGGATGCCGGATAATTGATTCGCCACGGGAACGCCTGCTCGCGATACTGACGAACAGTCTAGTGCCCTGTAATGGTCGCTTCCCGACGCTGATATCGCTGCTGACGCTGTTTTGCGTGGGGGCGTCTGGCGGTGTGGCGGCAGGCTTTTCCGCCGCAATGTTGCTGACGCTGCTGATAATGATTTCTGTAGCAGCGACGTTTATGGTCACACGGCTGCTCTCGGACACCGTACTTGCCGGAGAACCTTCATCTTTTGCACTGGAGCTGCCATCATACCGCCGGCCTCAGATATTGAGTGTGCTGGTGCGCTCGGTGCTGGATAGGACGCTGTTTGTGCTGGGGCGGGCAGTGATGGCTGCGGCTCCTGCCGGTCTGCTCATCTGGCTGCTGGCGAATATTCCCATAGCCGGGGGAAGCATGCTCACGCAGGTGGCGGCATTTCTTGACCCGTTTGCTGCGATATTCGGGCTGGACGGCGTAATATTGCTGGCATTTATACTTGGACTGCCAGCGAATGAAATTGTTGTGCCGATCATGCTAATGTGCTATCTGGCAGAGGGTACGCTGGTTGACGCGGCAAGCCTCGCCGGCATCAAAGAGCTGCTGCTGGCTAATGGCTGGACGTTTACCACTGCTTGCTGCACTCTGCTGTTCATGTTGTTCCACTGGCCGTGCGCTACCACTCTTTTGACGATACGCAAGGAGACGGCAAGCCTGAAATGGACGGCGCTGGCTGCCGCAATACCAACGGCGTTGGGGTTTGCTCTTTGCTTTATAGTTGCTACGCTTTCGCGCCTTATCGTCTGAACTCGAAACCTCTGCCAAGCGGCGGGGGTTTTGTCTTTTCTTGTCGCTGAAAATGTGGTACAATATAAAATCAACATAGATTGATCAATAGGGTGGAGGGGTGTCCTTTGGAGCTGGATCTGTTGCATTTTATGATTATCTGTCCACTGGTATTTCTGGCCGGATTTGTCGATGCGATTGCCGGAGGCGGCGGGCTGATTTCGCTGCCTGCCTATATGCTGGCCGGGCTGCCGGTGCATATGGCTATCGCCACTAATAAGCTAAGCTCTTCGCTGGGTACGGCTACCTCCTGCTGGCGTTATGCCACAATGGGCTTTGTTAACTGGCGCTTGGCACCGGGCTGTGTTATCGCGGCGTTTGTCGGCTCGGCTCTGGGGGCGAATCTGGCGCTGCTAATCGAGGACGGTGTGTTCCAAAAGGCCATGCTTGCCGTTCTGCCGTTGACGGCGCTTTATGTGCTGCGCTGCCAGGGGCTGGCCAGTGACACGGACAAGCCCCGCTATGCCTTTGGCGCCACGCTGGCGCTGGCAGTGACGGTGGCGTTTGCTATGGGCGTGTATGATGGGATGTATGGGCCGGGCGCGGGCACGTTCCTGATTTTGCTGCTCTCCGGATTCGCGCATCTGCCGCTGAAAGAGGCTAACGGGCTCACCAAGGTCATCAACCTGACGACAAATCTGGCCGCGCTGCTGGTCTTCGTTTTAAACGGGCAGGTTATATTCCTGCTGGGGTTAGTGGCCGGCGTTTTCAATATAGCAGGCAATCTGGCCGGAGCAGCCTGTTTTGTGCAGAGTGGCGCCAAGGTGGGCCGGCCGCTTATTCTGCTGGTGATTGTCATGTTTTTCGCCCGCACCGTATGGCAGCTGATGACAAGGTAGTATGCGTTTTTCACCCTGCGCCAAATCATGGCAAAATTTTTTTGAACCAAAACGGACTATCAGTTGTCTTATATACAGTAGCTACTGAAACTAAAACGCCAAAGCCTTAAATGAAAGGTGGCGAGAACATGGATGAGACGAGGTTAATGAAAAGCTGGCAGGCTGGTGACGAAGGCGCCTTTACCGAGCTTTATCAGCTTTACAAAACCCCGGCAATCCGGGCGGCTTATCTTATTACGGGCAGTCAATGTGATAGCGAAAACGTGCTGCAAGACACGTTTTTGAAGTGTTACCAGTCGATTGGCAGTCTGCGCGATGCCGAGGGCTTTAAGAGCTGGTTTTATCGCATACTTACTCGCACGGCTTGGGATTATTGCAAAAAGCGCGATAGGGAAAGCCCGGTGGCCGACGTATTCGACGCTTATCAGGCTAAAGAACCAAAAGGGCGCTCGACGTTGGATATTTTGACCGACCAGGAGCAGGAACACGAGCTTTTGGCTGCCATAAACCGTCTGCCCTTAAAACAAAAAACTGTTATTATTCTTTATTATTACAATGAGCTTTCAGTAGGGGAGATTGCTGCCGCCACTGGAGCGCTGACCGGCACAGTGAAAAGCCGTCTGTTTATGGCGCGGCAGAATCTGCGCGGTTATCTTGCTGACGCAGGGAAGGGGGAAACATACCATGGATTGCCAAAAATATCCAACCGAGCCTGACCGTAAAATTGCTGCAGCGTTGCACCACGCTGTTGACAGCATGGAGGTTTCGTCCTTTGCGGAGGCCAGATTGATGGCAAAAATCAAAGATTATAAGCAAGACGGGGCAAATGCTTCGTGGAAGGAGAGAATATTTATGAAAAGATTCAGTAAACGCTTTATCGTGGCGTTCTGCGCTGTTTTTTGCCTGATGTGCATGACGGCAATGGCTGCTACTGGTATTGTACATGGCTGGCACAGTCACAATATCATCGGCAGCGATACCAAGGTATACGTTGATGTGGCTGAAAAACTTCTGCCGCAGCTGGAATATACACCAAAGTCAGTGGAAGAATTTACTAACGGATTTACCTTTGAGTCGGCATCGCTGAGTGTATCACAGGGAACGGATGAGAACCATAATGACATTGGTAAACAGTATACTAATTGTGATTTGAACTATATCAACGCGGAAACCGGCGAGGAACTTAATCTGTATACCGACAGTATTCCTCAGACGGCGTTCCCGGCGGATTATGTTGACCCTGCTGCCAAGAATGTCATTACCCAAACGGTGGGCGATATTACCATTACATACTCGGAATACCAGTACAAATTTGTGCCGCCGGACTATGAAATTTCTGCTGAAGAGCAGGCTGCAATGGATCGGGGTGACTTGGTTATGAGCTATGGCTCTGCTGAAGTGGAAGAAAAGTATCTGAAAGCCGCTGACTGGTACGCGGACGGCGTACATTACAACCTGTTTGGCTGGGATCTGACATTGACCGCTGATGATATATTCACGATGGCCGAGGAAATTATCAATGCCAAATAATTGCTGAAGCCTGAATAAATCAGACTATGTAAAATGAAAAAAGCCGGGCGTTAGACGGGTGCTCGTAAGACAGTAATTCTAAAAGATTTAGATTTTACGGCATCTGTCTGACAGGGTTGGAAAACAACAACGATAGAACGATGCCGAGTCTTATGACCGGCATCGTTCTTTTTTACCACCAAAACATTGAAATTAAGGAGGTTTTTCTATGAAGTGTTTATTATCTTGCAAGTTCAATATGCTCATCTACAATGTTCCGATTGCATACGCTGATCTGATACTCAACAGCAATACCGAAGCTCTGTCTAAAAGCGGTAACATAATACAGACCACTTGATTGATTTATACACGCTCCAAGGTATTCTTGGAACGTGTTTTTAAAATTTTACACTTTAATGCGGTAAATTTTGGCGTACCAATTTGAAGAAACTGCAATAATCGTATATAATAAAGTATGGATACACAGTTGAATTCATTTATCTTATGGAGATAGAACATGAAACTGTCATCTTTTTTGCGCTTTGCCTCCTTTGGGATCAAGACAATCCTTTTTGGCAAGAAGGCTCCAATTCTTGGAACTGTGATTATTACGGATAAATGCAATTTGCATTGTAAACATTGCTCCGTTAACAATATCACGGCAATCGTTTATCCATACAAACAAATTAGCCAAGAAATGCAGCAGCTATATGATATGGGAGTACGCATTTTGTTTTTCTGCGGCGGGGAAACATTTCTCTGGAAAGATGGCGAGCGCACATTAAGAGATTTGGTCATTGAAGCAAAAGCTATGGGGTTCCTTATCGTCAATGTCGTTACGAATGGAACATGTACCATTGATCTTCCAGAAGCAGATTTAATTCTTTTGAGTTTAGACGGTGATAGAGAACGTCATAATGAAATCCGTGGCGACACTTACGATACCATTATGAGGAACATCAACAACGCTACAGCAGAAAATATCTGCTTTTATATGGCAATCAATCAAATCAACAAAAACTATGTACGGGATGTATGCTTAACTGCACGTGATACCAAAAATGTTCGTGCTGTATCTTTCAATTTCCATACACCTTATCCCGATACCAAGGAATTGTCTTTGAGTAAAGAAGAAAAAGCCAAGTGTTGCGATACGATAACTCAAATGATGAAAGAGGGCGCACCAGTATTCAATCTAAAAAGTGCGTTTCCCTATCTTATCGAAAATCGTTTCCCCACACCTTGCCATCAGTGTGTTGTTATGGAAAACGGGAAACTGTCCACTTGTGGACGATGCATAGATGTTCCCGGTCTTTGCGAACAGTGCGGCTATTTCTTTGTTGCAGAATACACACTATTGTTCAGGGGAAAGCCCAAAATAATCATTGAGATGCTTCGTACATATTTGAAGTATATTTAGGAGTAATATGAGCTTTATCACAAGTCTGACAAGAATGTGGCTTACCCGAACAGTACAGCCATTTACTTTCAAAAATGAATACGACCAAATACTGCCCTTTGCTGAATGTGAAAACCTCGGATTGTATGTTCACATTCCGTTTTGTAAAAGTATATGTAATTTTTGCCCCTATTGTAAAGTTCGCTATTCCAAAGAGCTTTGCGACAGGTACATAGATTCCCTGATAAGGGAGATTCATCTTGTAGGAAATCAGCATCCGGGCAAGAAAAGAGTAACCAGTTTATATTTTGGCGGCGGCACACCGGCTTTGGCAGTTGACCGCATTGGTGAAATCATCGAAGCTCTGAACGAGCATTTTATCATTACAGAGGGAATCGGGTTGGAACTGCACCCTGATAATGTGACAGAGGAAGTTCTGGCGGTGTTAAGGGCTGCCGGTGTGACCAAGATCAGCATTGGCATTCAGTCTTTCCGCAATAAGTATCAGAGCATCCTTGGAAGAAAGACTGTCGATACCAATAAAATGAAAAAGGCATTGGACGCGGTGAAGTTTGAAACTGTTTCTATGGACTTTATCTTTGCCCTTCCAGAGCAGACTTACGATGATTTGAAATCCGACATTGACGAAGCCTTTTTTCTGGGCGCCAATCATGTTGCCATCTATCCGTTTATTGATTTCACCTTTACGGCAAGCCCTATAAAAACCATGCCGAAAAAGGAAAAGCGAGAGCTTCTTGACAGCATTACAAGGTATTGCATGAGCAAAGGATATTCCCGCAGCTCTATCTGGACATTCTTCAGCGAACCGGAAGCCAATTATTCTTCTATGACAAGAGACAACTTCTTGGGCTTCGGCTGTTCTGCAACAACCCTGCTGAGAGATCAGTTTAAGATCAATACATTTGATATTGAATCCTATTGCGATCGGATCAACAGCGGAACGCTGGCTACTTCTCTGACCATTCGCTTCACGAAGCGACAGCGAATGATTTACTGGCTGTTCTGGACAGCATACAGCACGAAAGTAAACGTAAAGGACTTTGAAAGGTTCTTTGGTGTACCATTGAAGCAGATGTATTGCTTCGAGCTATGGATCGCCAAACTCTTGGGCTTTGTGACCGAAGAAAATGGTACATACGCCATGACCTTGAAAGGCGCGTTCTATTACCATTATTACGAGAACTTCTATACCCTGTCCTATATCGACAAAATGTGGGGCATTATGCGAAAGGAAGCGTTTCCAGACAGGATTGAACTGTAAAGGGCTGGTATAGCCTTGTCATCAAGCTGAAAGGGAACATCAAGCAGAGATAAAACTCCTCGAAATAAATTATAGTGCATAATTTCATGAAGCGGAAATAAAATACGTTTCGGCTTGAGACATATTTTTGACAAAATGCCCCTCAATTTGAGGTATGTTTTAATAATTCTATGAAGTCTCGCCAATAAGGGAAACCATACCGCCTGTGTGAAGAAATACCACATTTTCGCCGGGATGTAACGTTTCATATTGGGATAATTCCATCAATCCCGCAAAGGCTTTTCCTGTGTAGTAGGGATCTAAGAAAATGCCCTCTGCCGCCACCATGCGCTTTATTGCCTCCCATCCCTTGACGGATGGCAATCCCGCACCCTTGCCGCAGGAGAAATGGATATGCAGATCGTCCAGTTCAATGCCGCTTTCGCATTTCAAAAGGGCTTCAGTTTTATGGATCTGGCGGAGCAAAGTCTCCTTGTGGGCAAAACGCCGCCCAATGGAAATAACAGTTGCTCTGGTCTTGGGGCTATACAGTTTTGCACCCAAAGCCACACCTGCATAGGTGTTTCCGGTGCCTCCGCAGCAAATCACGTGGTCTATCGCAATATTCAGTTCAGCAGCTTGGCTGCATATTTCACGCATGGCTTCCACATAGCCAACGGCGCCTAACGGAGACGAAGCTCCAACGGGAATGGTGTAGGGCGTTTGCCCCTGGGCTTGGAGCTCTTTTGCAACGTTGCGCATGGTTTTTGTCAGAGTGCTTCTCTGACCGTCGGGCGTTGTATGCAATATCCCACCGGACAGTGTGATCAGAGATTTGGTCACATTGGGCGCACTCTCTGGTATGACAATATGGACCTCCAGCCCTGCCTTGGCGCAGCAGGCCGCCGCTGCCACGGTCTGATTGGAACGTGAACCGCCGCCTGTCACCACGCAGTCCGCGCCCTTTGCGATGGCATCCGCCAGGATATACTCCAGCTTGCGCACCTTGTTTCCACCAAAGCCGATTCCGCACAGGTCATCCCGCTTTAGATAAAGGCAAATATTTCCTAACTCTATACTGAGCGATGACTTTTGCAGCGGTGTGGGAAAAAGGCCCAGCTCGATTTTTTTCATCGTATTGTTCATGGCGCTGTGGAGTGCTTGGGGATAAAGTATGCTTCCTTGAAAGCCCCCTCAAGTTTTAGCAGTGCGATCTTCTTGCTGATCCCGCCGGCATAGCCTGTCAAACTACCGTTGGCGCCCACCACCCGATGGCAGGGAACGATGATGGAGATCTCGTTTTTCCCCACGGCTCCTCCTACCGCCTGGGCGGACATCCGGGGCAGTCCTCGTTTCTGGGCCAGCTCCTGAGCGATGTCGCCGTAGGTGCGGGTCTTGCCGTAGGGTATAGCGGCCAAAATGGCCCAAACCTCGTTTTGAAAAGCTGAACCGGTAAACCGTAAAGGTGGGGTGAAATCTGGGTCTTTGCCCGAAAAATAGATGTTCAGCCATTCCTTGGCCTGCTGGAACACAGGCAAGTCCTTTTCTTCATGCTCCTTGTCCAGATAGAGCGCGTAGTATTTCTGACCCTCAAACCACAGTCCGGTGAGCGCCTCGCCGTCGGCGGCCAGCGTTATGGCTCCCAACGGAGATTGATACGTAGTTGTGTACTGCATACTTACACCTCCAAAAAGCGGGTGGAGTCCACCGGCGCACCCTGCCGCCGGGTCATGGAGTAGGTGCGCTTGGGCGTGACAACGGTGATGGCATAGCCGGCTAAATCCTCCATGCGCCCGTGCTTCTGGCACATTCGATGAGCCGTCAGATTGCGCCACCGCTTTACGCTGGCCTTGTTCTCCCGCACAGACATGTTGGGCAGCTTGCCCTTATCTTTTAAAGAGGAGAACCGTTCGGAGCGGATAAATCCGTCGGCCTGGAACAGCGCGTCTTTCAGACCCGCCGCCATTTTCTGGTAGTTCTCCATTTTACCGTCCTTAACGGTGACTTCAAACAGCACGATCATATTTCCCAAGATCCACTACCTCCACATTTCTTTCATACAGCGTTTACAGGGGCGGTAGCCGTCCGCCAGCGCCGCCTCCAATGTGTCATAAAAGACCATGTTCTTTTCTAAAGGCACCTTGGAAGAACAGTCTGGATGGCAGACGATCTTTGTGCTTTTTACAGCGAGATAGAATCTTCCAACACAGCTTTTGGCTCGACGCTGGCACGCCGCCACCATTTCCTCTCTTGTCATAAGCGCCTCCTATTTCTTCGCCGCCGGATCGGTCAGCTCCGGAACAGCCCCTCCGGCCACGGCCCAGAAGTAAAGGCTGGCCGTGCTGCAATAGGGGCTGAACCGCCTGCGGTACCGCTCGAACCGCTCCTTGGGTAATTCCTTATGGCGGTACACCATACGCACACCGCGCTGAATGGCCAGGTCGCCATAACTGAAAATGTTGGGTCGCTGGAAGCAAAACAGCAGGATCATCTCCGCCGTCCACACCCCGATGCCCTTCAGAGAGCAAAGCGCGGCAATGGCTTCTGCGTCCGTCATGCCATTCAGCGCCTCTATGCCGAACTTCCCAGACTGTACCTTTTGGGCAAAGTCCAGGATGTAGTCTGCCTTTTTCCATGTGGTGCCAAAGGCCTGGAGACGGTCTCGGCCACAGGCCAGGATGGTGTCTGGGGTGATCAACTCCAACTCGGCGGTCAGCTTGGTCCAAATGGTCTGCTGAGCCTTTGTGGAGATCTGCTGGCCGATGATGTGATGTAGCACAGATGAGAACAGGTCGCCGTCCACCGCCCGTTTAATGGGGCCTACCCGCTCGATAACCGCGGCCAGCTTTTTGTCCTTGCTTTTTAGATACGCGAGCTCCTGCTCGCCATATTGAAAATATAGCGATCCCATACTTCATCACTCCGTGAATACAAAGCGCTCTAGCCGGTTCAGCGCCTCTTGCAGCTTATCGAAAGGTAGAGCCAGGTTGAGCCGAATGCCATAGGGAACATGGAAAGCCCGTCCATCTCGCCATATAACGCCCACACTGACGCCGCGTTCCAGCAGTACCTCGAATTCCGTTCCATGTTCCCGGCACCATGTCTCGCAGTCGATCAGAAGGATAAATGTGGCCTGGGGCCGGTATACCTCAACACCCGGAAAGCGCGTCTCGAAAAAATCACAGGCATACTGTGCGTTCCGCTCTAATACCACTTTCAACGCCTCCATCCAATCCCGGCCCTCGGGAGAATAGGCGGCGATGGATGCGTGCATGGACAGCACATTGATGTCGTTGTAGTGGGAGAAGCTGGAATACCGTTTTACCCGGTCGCGGAGCCAGGGATTATATATGATGTGATAGCTGCCGAGCAGTCCTGCCAGATTGAACGCCTTTGACGGGGAATAGAGCGCTATAGTCCGCTCTCGCGCTTCGCTGGAAATGGATTGCAGCGGGATGTGTTTCCCGCCGGAGAATACAAGGTCTGACCAAATTTCGTCACAGACCACATAGACCTGGTTGCGCTGAAAAATCTCCATGGCCTGTTCCAGTTCCCAACGCTCCCATACCCGCCCGGTGGGATTGTGCGGAGAGCAGAACAGCGCGGTGTGGATATGGTTTTCCCGTATCCTGCGCTCCATATCCTCAAAATCCATGCGCCAGATCCCCTGGCCGTCTTTTTTCAGGGGGCTGAGCTCCAGACGGAATCCATTCCGCTCCAGTTGGGTGGTAAAGCCGGTGTAGGTGGGCGAGTGGACGAGGATGGACTCGCCCTCAGAGCACAGAACCCGCAAAGCGCTGGTGATGCCGCCCAAAACGCCGTTTTCATAGCCGATGTGGGTTTTTTCCAGACCGGTCACGCCATGGGAATCCTGGTGCCACCGGATGATGGCGTCGTAGTATTCGTTACGTGGAACAAAATAGCCGTAAATCGGATGGGCGATCCGCTCAGCCAGAGCCTTGCTGACCGCCGGAGCAGTGGGAAAATTCATATCTGCGATCCACATGGGGATTTTGTCAAAGCCCGCCCGCACAGTTCCCTTAGGCAGCGTCCAGAAATCATTTTCGTTCATATCGGCGGCAATGGAATCCATGCCTCGGCGGTCAATCATCGTCTCAAAATCGTATCGCATCACAAAGCCCCCCTATACAAATAAAGCCATCTTTGCTATAATCATATCATAACCGTTTAGAATAATCTATAAGAATACGAGTCTATTTTATCATAATATCGCCAAAATGCGAGGTGGCTGGATATGCAGAACAATTATTTGAACTCTGTCAATCTGAATACAGGACAGGACTTTCCCTATCTGTGCATGGATATTGAAAACGGAAAAAGCGTACCTGAGCCGCCGGGTTTTCACATAATGCACTGGCACGAGGACTTCCAATTCATCTATGTGCTGGCAGGGGAACTATATCTCCACACACTGACCCAGACAAAGATGGTTCCCACTGGGCAAGGAGTGTTTCTCAACAAAAATGTTGTCCACATGGTCTCGGCTTCGGCCAGCTGTCATTATAAAAGCATCCTGTTCCCGGAGCAGTTAGTATCCTTTTACCCTGGCTGTCCGGCCGCGAAATATGTGAAAAGGATCGCAAGCTGTCAGCAGATCACCTGCCTGCAATTTGACGCGGCAAACTCCTGGCAGGAGAGAGTGCTTATACGGCTGAAACAGCTGTCGGAAATTGACCCGGCTGCAGCCGCCTGCTATGAATATGAAGTATTAACGCTGCTGGCTGCTATTTGGCTGGAGCTTGCGCAAAACATTTCTGTGCCGGCGGCCCCAGTCCATGATATGGTCGTACATCGAATGCACATATTTTTAAATTATATCAAAGAGCATTATACCGAAGCCATAACATTGGGTGACTTGGCCCAAAGCGCCAGGGTCAGCAAATCGGAATGTCTGCGGTGCTTTAAGCTGTCCATGCAGGACACGCCCTATCGTTATCTGCTTAAATACCGCTTGCAAATGGCCGCCGTACTTCTGACGGATTCGGCACTCCCCATTGGGGAGGTAGCCCAGGCCGTGGGCTTTCAGTCTCAAAGTCACTTTGGTAAACTTTTTAAGGAACAAACTGGATATTCACCAAAAGACTTCCGAGGAAAACGAAAATAATGTTCCGCAAATTGAGGGAAGTTTCGACAAACAAATCGTGCAATGAGATTTATTTTGGCTGTGCGCCGCCGAAAAATTCAGTAAGACCTTTGGAAGCTCATGCTGATAACGCAGAAAATTCACTGTGTTTCTCTTAAATTCTGGTACAGTACCAGAATTTAAGGGATGGTTTATGATGGATGATAGGCTATCCTGTCCAGTATCTTTCCGTGACAGTATATCTGTTCTGGTATTGTTCTGGAACAGATAGCAGAGCGGAGAAGGCGAATATAAAAAGAAAAAGCATTGAAAACATAGAGTTTTCAATGCTTTTTCTGGTTTCCTGTTGGTGGAGATAAGCGGGATCGAACCGCTGACCTCTTGAATGCCATTCAAGCGCTCTCCCAGCTGAGCTATACCCCCAAGACGAAAACCATTATATCATGTTTTTTACACAAAATCAAGGGGATTTTATAATTTTTTATTAGGTATTGCAAATTGTATGACAATAGTATATACTATGAGAATAACTTTGCATTATTTGTTATTATTTATGCTGATACTGGTGAGAGGTGTTTTGTTTATGCAGTCCGATTTTATCCGGCATAATGTATTTCCGACATTGGCGGCGTTTATATGGGGTATAGCTTTTGTGGCGCAAAGCGTGGCCGCGGAGAGTGTGCAGGCGTTTACGTTTAACGCGGCGCGTTCGGCGGTAGCGTTTCTGTTTTTGCTCATGCTGTGCGTATGCATCAGAAGCTGGCGGCAGCACAAAGACGATATAATCCCATCAGGCTCTGCTTATCGCAAGGATCTTCTTTTGGGCGGCGTGTGCTGTGGACTGGCGCTGGCCACAGCCACATATTTACAGCAAAAGGGTCTGGAGACGACAACGGCAGGTAAAGCGGGTTTCATTACTGCGCTGTATATAGTTCTTGTGCCGGTATGCGGCCTGTTTTTGCATAAAAAGGTGCGGGGCTTGGTGTGGCTTAGCGTGGCTCTTGCTGTCTGCGGTCTGTATTTTCTCTGCATAAACGGCGGTTTTACCATTAGCTCCGGCGATTTTATGGTATTGCTGTGCGCATTTTGCTTCACCGGGCATATTTTGTTGATCGACTATTTCACCGTGCGGGTGGATGGCATACAGCTTTCCTGTGCGCAGTTCTTCGTGATGATGCTCTTTTCATCGGTTGGCATGCTGTTGACGGAAACTCCGTCTTGGGAAACGCTGTTGCCGGCAATGGGATCGATACTTTATGTTGGTATTCTTTCCAGCGGTGTAGCTTATACGCTGCAAATTCTAGCTCAGAAAGGCAGCAATCCTACTACCGTTTCGCTGTTGTTAAGTTTGGAGGCTGTGTTTGCCACATTGGCTGGGGCAATTATTCTGCATGACCACATGACGGGGCGGGAATACTTTGGCTGCATTATGATGTTTGCAGCTGTGATGCTGGCGCAGTTACCGGCAAAAAGTAAATCAGAGAAGCTTGTGTTAACGGCGAAGAGCGAGTTATAAAATTAATAAACATAAAACAAACCGCCCGGTACTCTGCCGGGCGGTTTTAATGTACTTAAAAATTGGTGCGTCTGTCCTGCAATTCGGCGGGAATACGCTCATCGAACAGCTTTACCAGATATTCCCGGCTGAAAGAATGTTTGCTTCGGATACCGTGTGATGCGGCCTGTTCAGCGGTGTAGGTGGTCAGAGGGTAAACGGTGATATTATCGTAATGCCCTGTGTAATGCGTGACCACTGGCAGTACGGCCATACGGTCGATTTCCAGGCTGCCGTCAGCTTTGTTGTACGTCATATCTACCTCGGCCAGGCCGCCAAGCATGGTGGCGGGTTGATCCTGTGCGGAAATGAAATTGCCCAGCGAATAGAATACCGGTACCTTGCGGCCATCAGCGGCGGTAAGCATTTCCGCTGTTTGCAGCACATGCGGATGGGTGCCGATAATGATGTCAGCGCCGTTATCAGCCAACAGCTGCGCCAGACGTAGCTGTTCATCGTTGGGTCTGGCCTGATATTCCACGCCCCAGTGCATACTGACCAGAACGATATCCGCCTGTTCCTGGGCTGCCGCCAGTTCCGTTTTGATCAAATCATCGTCGATATATTTTACACTGCCCTCGGCTGAAGCGGGTAGTGCGAGACCGTTAGTACCGTAGGTGTAGGCAAGGAGAGCGATTTTGACATCCTGATATTCCAAAACCTGTATAACATCGTCCTCTGCGTTGGCCACAATGCCGGCCATGAGCACATCGGGCTGTGCCCGCCAGAAGCTGATAGTGTTATAAAAGCCTTGTTTGCCTGCGTCCAGCACATGATTGTTGGCTTGGCTGATCAGGTTGAAGCCCATGTTGACAAGGTGAGTGCCCAATTCCTGCGGCGAATTGAACAGTGGATAATTACTCAGCCCAAGCTTAGTACCGCCAAGCGGTGTTTCCTGATTTATGTAGGCCAGGTCAGCGTCGGCGATGAGCTCGGCTACAGGTTGATAGGCGTCGGTAAAGTCAAATCCGTTGCCGCCCGCGCGTTCCTTGGCCTGCCGGTATATCGGCGCATGTATCAGATTATCACCTGCGGCAATCAGTGAAAGCTCCACTTTGCTGCTAAAATCAAACGGCGGAGGGGTAGGGCGGATATTAGGTGCGTACTCTTCCGGCATATTGCAGCTGGCGAGCACCCCCAGCAACAACACGGCCAGCATGGCAAATTTTTTGATGGGGTATTTCATTTAAGCAAACTTCCTTAAAAATATACTGTGAAACAATCATAGCATTTAATAAGCTGGATTGCAAGCCGCAAAAAAAGAGGAACGGCAGAAACCCGTTCCTCTTTTAATTAACGCTGGGTGAGAAATTATTTCTCCAGCTTCATTGTACCGGTCTTGTTGAAGCGAACATGCCAAGACAAAGCTTCCTCCAGAATATGGGGAGTATGAGCCTTGCCATCCGGGCAAGCTTCCAGAGCGCGATTGTAGTAATCAAGCAGCATCGGCTTGTAATCCGGATGAGCGCAGTTGTTGATGATGACCAAAGCTCTTTCTCTGGGAGCCAGATTGCGCAGGTCGGCATAGCCCTGTTCGGTAACGATTACGTTAACGTCATGCTCGGTGTGGTCGATATGAGAACACATCGGTACGATGGAGGAAATGTCGCCGCCCTTGGCGGTGGAAGCGGTCATGAAGATGGAGATATAAGCAGCGCGGGTGAAATCGCCGGAGCCGCCGATACCGTTCATCATTCTGGTGCCCATGATGTGGGTGGAGTTTACATGGCCGTAAATATCAACCTCGATAGCGGTGTTCATGGAGATAACGCCGATACGACGGGCAACCTCGGGGTTGTTGGAGATTTCCTGCGGGCGCAGAACAATGGTCTTCTTATACTTCTCAACATTAGCCTTGAAGCGCTCCAGACCGTCCACGGAGGGAGTCAGCGAAGTGCCGGATACGGCTACGAACTTGCCGCAGTCAATCAGATCAAGAGCGCCGTCCTGAATAACTTCAGAATAGAAAGTCAGGCCTTCCAGGTCAGAATTAACAAAACCAGCCATAACAGCATTGGCTACGCCGCCAACACCAGACTGCAAGGGCAACAGGTTTTTCGGCAAACGACCGGCCTTAACTTCGCCGTCGAAGAATTTAACGATATTGTTGGCCATAGCCTGCTCGGTCTCAGTGATCGGAGGCAGAGGGCGAACTTTATCAGTGATGTCGGTAACGACGATAGCGTCGATACGGTCAGCGCCACATTCTATGTAAGTAGTACCGATTCTGTCGCCAGTGGCGTAGATCGGGATCTCACGACGGTTCGGCGGATCCAGCGGAATGTAAATGTCGTGCATACCTTCCATTGCTTCCGGCTGAGAAGTGTTGAGCTCAACGATAACTTTCTTTGCCATTTTAACGAAAGTCGGCGAGGAACCCACGGAAGTGGTGGGGATCAGATTGCCCTCTTCAGTAATGGCGCAAACTTCAATCAGAGCGATATCAACATCGCCCATAAAGCCGTAGCGGGTATCCTGCGGAGCGTTGGAGAGGTGCTGGTCGTTATAGAGAACGCCAGCCTCGCCTTTGGTGTTCAAAGCGTTTCTCATGTCGTTGTTGGTCTGATAAGGGCTGCGGCGGCTTATAGCGCCAACAGCAGCCAGACCGTCCAATTCAGGGCCCACAGAAGCGCCGGTCAAAATCTGAACCTTGATTTTTTCGCCGGCCTTAACTCTCTCAGCCAGAGCCAGCGGCACGGCTTTCGGATAGCCGGAAGGGGTAAAACCGGAGCAGCCGATAGTATCGCCGTCTTTAATCATTTTAGCAGCTTCTTCTGCCGTAACGACCTTTTTTAGCAGCTCCTTGCATCTGATTCTGTGTTCATAATCCATAACACATACCTCCATAAAATTTGATAAATTATGTCCTTATGATGCTCGCATAGCATAAAACATCATAATACCTTAAAAATATTATACCCTATAAATTCGGAAAAATAAAGAGGTTTTATATACAAAATTATTTATTATTATTTATGTGAAATAACTGGTAATTACTTATATATTATGATATAATAAATTATTAGCCAATTTTTTCACAAATACTGTAGCTTGCGGCACTATTTTGCCGTAATTTTTATGCTTCGGAGGGGCTGTTGATGACGGATAAAACGATGTTCGACCGTCCTTTGCTGCTGCAAAACGCTTCGTATTATAGTGCGGGCGAAATGCACTATGGTCATTTGCTTCTTGCAGACGGCAAGGTGGCCGCGATATATGACGAACTGCCGCCGGATATGACAGTGGACGCTGACTTTCAACGTTATGATGCAACAGGGCGGCTGGTGCTGCCGGGATGCATTGATACCCATGTTCATGTACGGGAGCCGGGTAGCCCGGAAAAGGAGGATTTCTTGACCGGAACGGCGGCGGCGCTTTCGGCTGGCGTCACCACTATCTGCCAGATGCCGAATGTGAATCCCATACCGCATGATGTAGCAAGCCTTGAGGTCACCAGACAGGCGGCTGCTAACAAAGCGCTTTGTAACGTGGCGGTTTACGCGGCAGCGGGGGCGGATAACACGCGGGAATTTGCTGCGCTTGCCAGAGCCGGGATATGCGGACTGAAAACTTTTCTGCAGCCGGGCAAATCCGGTGAGCCGCAATATATCACCGTGGCGCAGGATGACGGCGACGCGGAGCTTTGTGCGCTGCTTGCCGCAGGAAAAAGCGCAGGGCTGCGTTGCTTCTTTCATTGTGAGGACTACGCGTTGATCGGCAAACTGGAACAGCAGGCTCATGAGTCCGGACAGGAGAATTATTCTTTTCATTATAAGACGAGGCCAAACGAGGCGGAGCTTAACGCGGTAAGCAGGGTGCTCGCCGCCGCTGCGAAGACCGGGGCTAAAGTTGGTATTGTACACGTATCGACTGTGGCTGCGGCGGAAGCGATCAGCGCTGCCAAGCGGGCAGGCGCCGACGTTACCTGCGAGGTTTGCTTTCATCATTTATTTTTTGACGACAGCTGGCTGGATAAATTCGGGCCTTATGCAAAATGCAATCCGCCGTTGCGCTCCAAAGCAGACGTTGAGGGTCTTTGGCGGTTTGTGAACGACGGTACTGTCGATTATCTGGGCAGCGACCACGCGCCGCATTTGCTCAGACAAAAGCAGGCTGGTGAGAAGCATATTTGGCTGGCTCCTTCTGGTGTGGCACATATGGAAATTATGCTTCCATTGCTGCTTTCGGCAGTCAAGTCGGGCAAGCTGAAAATGGAGCGCTTGGCGGAGCTCATCTCTGAAAACGGCTATAAAGCTATGGGGCTATATCCGCAAAAGGGATGTATAACCACCGGCGCTGATGCTGATTTGACGGTGATCGATACTGACGTGACTTGGCGTTTTGATCACCGACAAATGCAGACAAAAGCGCGTGAAGCTTGCCGCCTGTTCGACGGCATGGAAATGACCGGACGTGTGGAGGCTGCTATCGTGAAAGGGCGGTTGGTTTACGCTGACGGTATTGTAGACTATCAAAGCGCGGGCTGGGGCGACGTTCTCACCTGCCATAAAAATCAATGGGAGGGTATTTGAACATGTGTGATTGCTGTAAGGGGCACGAACTGCCCAAAACCTACAACCACAGTGAAGTGGAGCAGAAGTGGTATGCATTCTGGGAGGAGCACGGCTGTTTCAGCCATAAAAACAACGCTGGCGGTCAGCCTTTTTCGGTCGTTATGCCACCGCCGAATGTCACCGGCCAGCTGCATTTGGGGCACGCGGTGGACAATACCATGCAGGATATTCTGACGCGCTGGCATCGTATGCAGGGGCATCAGACGCTTTGGGTGCCTGGATGTGATCACGCGGGCATTGCTACCCAGGCTAAGGTGGAAGAGCATTTGGCAAAAGACGGCGTCAGCAAATATGATTTGGGGCGCGAGGCGTTTGTGGACAAGGTGTGGGAATGGAAACACCAGTATCATGACCGCATTGTACGTCAGTTGAAAATGCTCGGTTCTTCCTGTGACTGGGAACAGGAACGCTTTACGCTGGACGAGGGTTGTAATGATGCGGTGAATGAGGTGTTCGTGCGCCTTTTCAACGAAGGGCTGATTTACCGCGGTACCTACATCATCAACTGGTGCCCCAAATGCCAGACAACAATTTCCGATATCGAGGTAGAACACAACGACCACGCCGGACATCTCTGGTATCTGCGATATCCTCTGGCCGATGGTACGGGATTTGTCACCGTGGCGACAACACGGCCGGAGACCATGCTGGGCGATACCGCCGTGGCCGTTAACCCGGCGGACGAGCGTTTCAGTGCGCTGGTGGGCAAGAAAATTATGCTGCCGCTGATGAACCGCGAAATTCCGATTATTGCTGACGATTACGTGGATATGGCATACGGCACGGGCGCGGTGAAAATTACCCCGGCGCACGATCCTAACGACTTTGAGATGGGGCTTCGCCACAACCTGCCGCAGATCACGGTTATTGGCAAAGACGCCAAAATGAATGAAAACGCCGGGGCGTACCAGGGCATGGACAGAGATGAATGCCGTGCCGCCGTAATTAAGGCGATGGACGAGCTTGGCCTGTTAGAAAAAATTGAGGATATTACTCATGCGGTGGGCGAATGTTACCGCTGTGGCAGTGTTATCGAACCGTTGATATCGCCGCAGTGGTTTGTGAAGATGGAACCTCTTGCCAAACCCGCAATCGAGGCGGTGAAAAACGGCGAGATACGTTTTGTGCCGCAGCGCTTTGAGAAGATATATCTTGGCTGGCTGGAAAATATCCGCGACTGGTGCATATCCCGCCAACTGTGGTGGGGACACCGTATTCCTGTATGGTATTGCGGCGACTGCGGCGAGGTTATCTGCCAAAAGGATGAACCGCAGGCCTGCCCCAAATGCGGCTCGGCCAGGCTAAGCCGCGACGAGGATGTGCTGGATACCTGGTTTTCCTCCGGGCTTTGGCCGTTTGAGACGCTGGGCTGGCCGGACAAAGAAAAAATGGCTGCGCTTCAGAAATTTTATCCCACGTCGGTGCTGGTCACCGGGCGTGACATTATCTTCTTCTGGGTGGCGCGCATGATTTTTACTGGTCTCCATTTTATGGAAGAAAAGCCGTTCTCCGACGTGTTCATTCACGGCCTTGTGCTGGACGCGCAGGGGCGCAAGATGAGCAAAAGCCTGGGCAACGGCATTGACCCGATCGAAATTATTGAGCAGTATGGCGCCGACCCGCTGCGTTTTATGCTGATAACCGGCAACACGCCCGGCAACGATTTCCGTTTCCAGATGGAGCGCCTGGAGGCCAGCCGCAACTTCTGCAACAAGATTTGGAACGCCAGCCGTTTCGTGCTGATGAATCTTGATGATTATCAGCCGGGAGAGGGGGATCTGAAATATTCTCTGGCTGATAAGTGGATACTTTCCGAGTTGAAAGCGGCGGCTGCTGCTATCTCCGCTAACCTTGGCAAGTATGAACTGGGCGAGGCGGCGCGTGCCGTTTATGATTTCACCTGGGATTATTTCTGCGACTGGTATATTGAAACTGCCAAACCGCGTCTTTATGGCGAGGACAAAGTGGAACGCTATACCGCGCAGACTGTGCTGGTGCAGGTGCTGGACAATATCTTGCGTCTGCTGCACCCGTTCATGCCGTTTATTACTGAGGAGATCTGGCAGGCGCTGCCGCATGATGGCGAGACGATTATGCTGGCTGCATGGCCGGATGCTGAAGCTATGCCAGATTACCCGGCAGAGGCCGAGATTATGCGTCTGAATATGGACGCTGTGCGTGCTATCCGTAATATCCGGGCGGAAATGAACGTGCAGCCTGGTAAAAAGGTGGAGCTTATCTTTGCCACCGACACGGCGGCAGACGGGCTTGAGCAGGGCGAAATGTATATCAAGGCGCTGGCCGGGGCGGAGAACATGAGTATCATGTCCGCCTGTTCCGACAAGCCGGAACAGGCTGCGGCTGCTCATATCCGCGGCGTGGATATTTACCTGCCGCTGAAAGGTCTGATTGATCTGGATAAAGAAATTGCCCGTTTGAATAAGGAAATTGCCAATATGGATAAGGAAATTAAGCGTCTGGAGAGTAAGCTGTCTAATCAGGGGTTTTTGGCCAAGGCGCCGGAGACCGTTGTGGCGGGTGAGCGCGAAAAGCTGGCCGCCTATACCGAAAAGCGGCAAAGCCTGCTGAAGCGTGTGGCTGAACTTAAGGGGCTGGAGTGAGCCATGCTTAACGAAACGGAACAGGAGCGCTGGGAATATGCCGCAGCCCTCAAATTTCTTGAGGATTGTACTAAATTCGGCATAAATCTGGGGCTTCAGCGTATTGAACGCCTGCTCGCTTTGATGGGCAATCCGGAGCGCCAGGGCGTGAAATACCTGCATATCGGCGGTACTAACGGCAAAGGTTCGACGGCGGCCATGCTGGCGTCTTGTCTACAGGCGGCGGGCTACAAATGCGGCTTTTTCGCGTCGCCGCACCTTCATTCCTATCGCGAGCGTTATCGCATCAATGGTGAAAACATCAGCCGGGCGGAGCTGACTGCACGTGTCAAACGCTTGCAGCCATTACTGGCGCAAATGCAGCGGGAGGGCGCGGAGCAGCCGACGGAATTTGAAGTCAGCACCGCGTTGGCGCTGCAATATTTTAGCGAACAGCAGGTGGATTATGCCGTGATTGAGGTAGGCCTAGGCGGAGCAATTGATTCTACCAACGTGATAATGCCGGAATTATCTGTCATTACCAACGTGGCGATGGATCATATGGATTATCTTGGCCATACCCCGGCGGAAATTGCCCGTATCAAAGCAGGCATCATCAAACCGGAACGTCCTGCTTTCACTGCGTCGGCGGACGCGGATGTGCTGGCTGTTCTCTCTTCACAGGCGCAGGAGGTTGGTGCGCAGCTTTATCAATTTGGGCGTGACTTTACCGTGACCAATGCCAGCCATACGGAGAAAACGCAGACGTTCACATTTCGTGATGTGCGGCGGAGTGACGAAATATCTGGGTTGACAGTCAGTCTGCTGGGCGAGCATCAATTAGTTAACGCGGCGCTGGCAGTGGCTGCCGCGCGGGAGCTTGGCCTGCCGCAAGACGCAATACACTCCGGTTTGGCTGCCGCGCGCTGGCCGGGGCGGCTGGAAGTCATATCCCGAGAGCCGCTCATCGTGCTGGACGGCGCGCACAACACTGCCGGAATGCATGCGTTAGCAAAGGCGCTTAAAGAGTACTGGCCGGGGCGGCGTATTGTGGCCGTACTGGGTATGCTGGCCGATAAAGAACGGCGCGAAGCGCTGCAACACCTGTTGCCTTTGCTGGACGAAGCCGTTATCTGCCGCGTTCCCAGCTATCGCGCGGGCGATTGGCAGACTTTGGGCGACGTCTGCCGGGAGAGCGGCGTAAAATGCCGCTTGGTAGAGAATGTGACGGCGGCTGTCGATACCGGCAGGTCTTTGCTGCGTGATGATAACCATATGTTGCTGGTCAGCGGCTCGTTATATATGCTGGCGGACGCGCGGGCTTATTTGCTGGGGGTGGAACCTGATGTGTAAAAAACTGATTTTGGCTTCCGGTTCGCCCCGGCGTTTGGAGATTTTGCGAGCAGCGGGCATTGAACCGGAAGTGCTGGTGGTTGACGTGCTTGAGCTGACGGCTGATATGCCGCCATGTGATTTGGTTATTGCTAACGCGCGCTTAAAGGCTGAAGCGGCAGCGAAACTGAAGCCGCATAGTCTTATTCTGGCGGCAGACACCGTGGTGGCGCTGGGCGGGAGAATTTTTGGCAAGCCTAAGGATGCAGCGGACGCAGCGCATATGCTTAACGAACTTTCCGGACGCACGCACAGCGTGTTCACAGGGGTCGCAGTATATCAAAATGGCAGTATCACCTGCGGTGCGGCGGAAACCAAAGTGACATTTCGCCAGCTGGATGATGCGGAAATTACCGCGTATGTTACTACCGGAGAGCCCATGGACAAGGCTGGCGCTTATGCCGTGCAAGGAGGGGCGGGCCGTTTTGTACAGCAGCTTGATGGAGATCTGGATAACGTGATTGGGTTGCCGATGCGTCTGGTGAGCGGAATGATATCTTTGGCAGAATTTGTCGAATCAAAAAACGCCTGACCAGCAGATAAAAAGTTTGCAAAAAATAGTAAAATATTGTTGTATTTGCGGCGTTAAGTATAATATAATATAAGTTACAAAGTTTTGGTAGATCATAGTTGTGGATATACTGTAAATGTGCAATAGTTATAGTTTTGAAAGGGGTATGTGTGGCTTGTTTAACATTGATATCGGCATAGACCTCGGTACTGCGAATACACTGGTTTATGTTAAGGGCAAAGACACGATATCTACCGAACCTTCAGTGGTGGCGGTGGAGAAGAACAGTAAAAAAATCCTTGCCGTGGGCAATGAGGCTAAGAAAATGCTGGGAAGGACGCCTGGCAATATTATGGCGATCCGCCCTGTAAAGGACGGCGTAATTGCGGATTTTGACATCACGCAAGGTATGTTGAAATATTTTATCGACAAGGCGGTGAAGAACCGTTCCATTTTCTCGCGCCCGCGTATTGTTATCTGCGTGCCTTCCGGCGTCACAACGGTGGAGGAACGCGCTATTCGTGAGGCGGCATTGAATGCCGGGGCGAAAGAGGCTTATCTTATTGAGGAGCCGATGGCGGCTGCTATTGGCGCTGGGCTTCCGGTTATGGAGCCGGTAGGCAATATGATAGTCGATATTGGCGGCGGCACTACCGAGGTGGGTCTGATTTCGCTGGGGGGGCTGGTTACAGTTCATTCCGTACGCATGGCGGGCGACAAGATGGATGAAGCTATAGTTAATTATATTAAGAAGAATTTTAACCTTGCTATCGGTGAGCGTACGGCGGAGGAGATCAAAATTCAAATCGGTTCGGCCTATCTGGAGGAGGATGAAAAAGGCGAGACGTATTCTGTGCGCGGACGCGATTTGATGACGGGGCTTCCCAAAACTATCACTATAACGGCGGAGGAAATGAATCAAGCGCTCTCAGAGCCGGTTGCCGCCATCATTGACGCGATCAAAAGCTGTCTGGAGAAATCGCCGCCGGAACTGGCTGCCGATATTATGGACAGAGGTATCGTGATGGCAGGCGGCGGTTCGCTTTTGAGAGGTCTGCCCAAATTGGTTTCCATGGAGACGCACATTATGGTACATCTTTCCGATCAGGCGCTGAACGCCGTGGTGCTGGGAACAAGTAAGGTGCTGGAGAATATTCATGTGTTGGACAGCAGCCTGCGTAAGTGATCTGGTTGTGATAGCTGGAGGGCGGTTGGTTTGACTCCGAAACGAAAGAAAATATTGATTGGCACTCTGGCAGGGGTGCTGGTTTTGGCTCTGCTTTTTTTAGCAGGGCTCACTTCCACCGAGCGTGAGAATATATCCAAACCTGAGCAGTTTCTGCGCGATATGCTGGCTCCGTTGCAAAACGGGGCTAGTGTTGTATCAGGAAACATTCGCAACTGGGGCGCGTATTTGCAAGGTGTGGACAATATTCGGGCGGAAAATGATGAGCTTCGCAAGGAAATTAGCGAGCTGCGTCTGCAATTGGTCGATCTGGCGGAATATCAGCAGGAAAACGAGCGCCTGCGTGATTTACTGAATATGGCTGAGAATGTTGAATCGCAGTTTGAGTATGTGACCACAACTGTGGTGAATCGTTCGCAGAGCAGCTGGTATAAGACGCTGGTCATCAGCGGCGGTGAGGACGCTGGCTTTGCCGTTGGTATGCCTGTTGTATCTGCGCAGGGGCTGGTGGGGCGTATTATCAACACGTCGGAAAACACTGCCGAGGTTCTGCTGATAACCGACCGTGAGGGTGCTATCAGTGCGATGGTGCAGAACACACGTACCGTCGGCGTGGTGGAGGGCGACGGCGAAACGTCAGAGCTCAGCATGATCCGCGTGCCGTATGACGCGGAAATCGAGAACTATCAGCAGATTATCACCTCCGGTTACGGCGGCGTTTATCCTAAGGGGTTGCTGGTTGGTTACATCAATAGCATTACGCTGCAAAGTGACGGTCTGATGTTAGATATTGACGTACGATCTTATGTTGATTTTAACAGGCTGGAAGAAGTGATGGTGCTGAAGCCAAAGGCTTGAAAGGAGAGCTTATGAGAAACCTGCGCAGACGGCTGGTGCTGACGGTGTTATATCTGGCTGCTTTCCTGCTGCAATACGGCTTTTTAAATAACCTTGGCTGGGGTGTTTTCTGTCCGCAACTGATGCTGTTTTTCCCGGTGTTTGCCGGATTGCTGCGAGGACGCTGGTATGGCCTGGCGCACGGGCTGTTCGCCGGTCTTTTGATGGATTTGGTAATCGGTCGGTTCCTCGGGCTGAACGCGCTGGTTTGGGGCGCGGCGGGCTTTCTGGTTGGACGTTTCACTACCAGTTTGTTCAAGGAAAACTATCTTATTGCCGTTATTTCTGTGCTGCTTTCCTACGCGTTCAGCTCACTGTTTTATGCGATGCTGGCCGGGCTGGTTTCCGGCAGCTTTTTCTCAATGACGCTTATCAGCCGTATTATTATGGGCGGGGTGTTGGTAAATTGCTTCATCGCGCCGATTATCTACCTGCCGGTATACCGTTCGCTGGCCTATGGTTGGCTACAGCCGGTGCCGAAGCGGGTCTAGAGGCTAATTGTTTATTGTGATAATTGTTATAGTGTATAACTGATAAAGGGGTGAGCCCAGATGTTCGAACCGGACAAGGCGGCAAAAGCCGCCAAGGAAACGCAATTTGACCGTCGGGTGTCGTTGTTTGTAGCGGTGCTGGGGCTGCTGTTTTTTGTGTTGGCGGCCAAGCTGTTTGCTTTGCAAATATTAAACACCGACGTTTATGCCTCGATATCCAGCCGCAACCAAATGCGTATGGTGGCGCAACCGGCCAAGCGAGGCGATATTTACGACCGAAACGGCGTGATGCTGGCAGGGTCGGAGATATGTTACGACATATGTGTGGCGGCTACACAGGTGAAAGGCGACGAGGCGGACGAGCTGGCTGCTCGTTTATCTGCCTACCTGAAAGATCCGGCGCTGCCTGCCGAAGCGATATTGGAGAAAATCACCGCCAATTCCCGCAGCTATCAGCCGGTGGTTATTACCAGTATCCCGGCGGAGGGTAACCAGCATTTGGTGGCAGTACTGGAGGAGCACCGCACAGAATTGCCTGGGCTGCTGATTATGGAGGAACCGCGCCGCATTTACCCTGAGGGCAAACTGGCCAGCCATATTCTGGGGCAAATGGGTCAGATCAGTGATGCTGATGCTGATTTGCTGGATAGCTATGGTTATCTGGCCACTGATTTGGTGGGTAAGGCCGGTCTGGAGAAGACCATGGAACGTTTTAGCGACAGCGAAGGCAATGAGATTGGTCTACGCGGTCAGCACGGTTTGCAGCTTTTGGAGGTAGATTCCAGCAACCGCATTGTCCGCACCATTTCCAACGAGCCGAGCGTTTCCGGCAACTCGCTTGTGCTGACTTTGGATGCTAATATTCAGCAGGCAATGGAAGACGCTTTGGCTCAAACGATACAAGGTATCTCTAAGACGCGGCCCAAGGCGCAGGCGGGCGCGGGTGTGCTGCTGGATGTGAAAACCGGAGCCGTGCTGGGTTTGGCTTCTTATCCAGATTATAACCCGGAAGATTTTATCACAGGGCTAAGCCCGGAGCTTTCCCAATACTATTATGACGAGACATTGAAGCCTACCTATAACCGTGCCGTTTCTGCCGCTTATCCTATCGGTTCGACGTTTAAGGTATCCACGGCTCTTGCGGCGCTGGTAAGCGGCGTTATTGACCGTAATACCACCGTTTACTGCGGGCCGGAGGCTTGGGATGAGGATATTGCCAAATGCCCCAAACCCCACGGCACAGTGAATTTGCAGAGGGCGCTGGCCGTTTCCTGCAACACTTACTTTGAGAAAGTGGCGGCTCAGGCTGGTATTGACAGCATGTATGATACATTCAAAAAGCTGGGGTATGGACAGCTGACTGGTATTGAGTTAACCGGGGAGTCTAAAGGTCTGTTAGCCAACCCAGAATATAAAAAACTCAATTTCGAGGGTGATGATGCCGTTTGGCACCGTTATGACACTTACTATATGGCTATCGGACAGGGTTACAGCTATTACACACCGCTTCAGGCGGCGCAGGCCGTAGCCACTATCGCCAATCGGGGCGTGCGTATGCAGCCTCATTTGGTGGATAAAATTGTTAATTATCAGGGTGAGACGGTATATCAGTGGGAGCCGCGCATAATGGATGAGATCGCTGTTAGCGACTATGCGCTGGACGTTTTGTATGAAGGTATGGTGTCTGTAACGCAGCAGGGCGGCACGGCGTATTCGGTGTTTGGCAATTATCCCGTGACCGTGGCCGCCAAAACTGGTACAGCGCAGACCGGACTGGTGGGCGATGACAAAAACGAGGATTATCATGGCTGGTTCATCGCGTTTGCTCCGGCTGAGGACCCGCAGGTGGCGTTTGCCGGTATGGTTGAATATGGATTCCACGGCTATTCCTCGGCGGGCGCCGTGTGTAAAGCGGCTTTTGACGCTTATTTTGGGTTTGACTCGCAGACAACGTCTTCTACTGTGTATTCTGCTGTGGTGGAATAAAGGAGTGATTTTAGGGTAATTCTGACGTATTTAACGCTTAAAAACTGAATATTGCCGCAATTTTTACGAATACAGCTGATAATAGCGTAATTTGGCGCAAATCTCCCGGTATTTTCCCAAGGAAAACTCCATATGCTTTCAGAATTTTTCAGACAAAAGCAAGCGACGAATTTTTCTTGAAGGGGGTACTGCGATTTGGTTATCACAGGAGAAGTATTAAAAGAAGATACAGCTTTGGTGGCAAGAACGCTACGCTCTGGCCAAAAAGTGCGTTCGGCGGGCAATGTTCTGGTGCTGGGCGACGTTAATCCCGGCGCGGAGATCATTGCCGCTGGGTGCGTGGTGGTTATGGGAACGCTTCGGGGCGTTGTTCATGCCGGAGCCGAGGGTGACGAAACTGCCACCGTAACTGCACTTTCCTTGCTGCCGACGCAGATCCGCATAGCCTCCTGCATCACCCGCCCACCGGACGGACAGCCCACTCAGGACGTTTACCGACCCGAGATGGCAAGGCTGAAAAACGGCGAAGTGGTGATTGAAAAGTACGTCGTCAGCAAATAAGCTGAAATTAGCGAGGAGGAAGTTTTATGGGAGTTGTATATGTCGTGACTTCCGGCAAGGGCGGCGTCGGCAAAACCACCACCACCGCCAATATTGGGGCTGGTTTGGCCAAAATGGGCAAGCAGGTGGCCATGCTGGATACTGATATAGGCCTTCGGAACCTTGACGTAGTGCTGGGGCTGGAAAACCGTATCGTTTACGACGTGGTGGATGTTGTGCAGGGGCGTTGCCGTTTGAAGCAGGCGTTGATTCGTGATAAACGTTTTGAGAATATGTATCTTTTGCCTGCGGCACAGACGAAAGATAAAACCGCAGTCTCGGAAGCGCAGATGATTGAGTTGATTAATACGCTGAAGCCAGAATTTGATTACATAATTATCGATTGTCCGGCTGGGATTGAGCATGGTTTCAAAAATGCCATCGCCGGGGCAGACAAGGCCATTGTGGTGACGGCGCCGGAGGTTTCCGCCGTGCGTGATGCCGACCGTATTATCGGCCTTTTGGAGGCACACGGTTTAACTGAACCGCATCTTATCATCAACCGTATTCGCCCGCGTATGGTGGAAAGCGGCGATATGATGTCCGTGGAGGATATGCTGGAAATTCTGGCGGTGGAGCTTCTGGGAATCGTGCCGGACGACGATTCCATAGTCACCTCCACTAACCGGGGGGAGCCCGCTGTGCTGGACGAATTTTCCCGCGCAGGGCAGGCTTACCGCAATATCACCAGAAGGCTTTGCGGCGAAAACGTGCCGCTTTTGGATCTTTCGGAAAAAGACGGCTTTTTTAGCCGGTTGAAAACGTTATTCGCAGGGCGTTAAAGGAGGCGGCGCAATATGAGTTTTTCGGAATTACTGACTAAATTCTTCCCGAAAGAAGAAGCAAGAATCAAACCGCACAGCAGCAAGGAGATTGCCAAGGAGCGTTTGCGTCTGGTGCTGGTGCAGGACAGAGGCAACAGCATACCGGACGATACGCTGATAAGGCTTCGCTCAGAGCTTATTGACGTTATCTCCCGCTATATGGTGATTGATGAGACTCAGCTGGATATGGGGTTCAACAAGAGCGAAGGGGAAATCGCGCTGGTTGCCAGTATCCCGGTTGTGCGGATAAAACAATAGATTAGAATATTCGTGATATTTTGGGGATAGATTGGGAGTTACAACGTGTTCGAAAAAAAAATGTTGAAAAATCTGGACTGGCTGTTCCTCGCCTTACTGGTGCTGCTATTGGGGACAAGCCTGTTCGTGCTGGCCTCAGCCTCCGGCAATGTAGTTGACGGCAGACCGTATTATTTTGTGCAGCGTCAGGCAGTGTGGCTTTTGCTTGGCATTATTGTGGCGGCAGCGGCATCCTGGTTCAATTACCACGATTTAGAGCGTTTTGTTAAGCCGGGCTATGCCTTGATACTGTTGCTGCTAGTGCTCGTGCTGTTTGTGACGCCCAGGAACGGAGCGGACGCCAGCCGCTGGTTTTATATTGGCTCATTTTCGTTTCAGCCGTCGGAGCTGGGCAAGCTGGTGGTTATTGTGGCGCTGGCTGCGTATCTGGCGCAGAACCAGCACCGCATCCGAGAATGGCGCGTCTTTTTTGGGGCGCTGGTGCTTACGTGTGTGCCGATGCTTCTGGTGATGGCCGAGCCTGATCTGGGTACTGCTCTTGTGTTCGGCTTCATTATGGTGGCCATGCTATGGCTGGGTGGTATTCCCCGGCGGCGCGTGCTGGTGCTGTTGCTTATTGTGGCGTTGCTGGTTGGCGTAGTTTTTATTGACCTGTGGTTTGCCACCGATGGTTTCACGCATTTGGCTGAAGAGCTGCCGTTCCCACTGCCGCTACGCACTTATCAGCTGAATCGCCTGATTATCTTCGTTAATCCGGAAATGGATCCGACGCACACTGGTTATCAAATAATTCAATCCAAGGTGGCGATAGGCTCTGGTGGGCTTATTGGCAAGGGATACGGCGAGGGTTCTCAGGTACAGAATAACTTTCTGCCCACTCACCATACAGACTTTATTTTCGCGGTGGTGGGCGAGGAGCTGGGTTTCGTTGGTGCGATCATCGTGCTGGCGCTTTATCTGCTGCTGTTGCTCTGCGCCATGCGTATAGCCATGAGAGCAGCGGACATGTTTGGTTCACTGATCGTCTCCGGCATTGTGGCCATGCTGCTGTTTCAAATTTTCACCAACATCGGCATGACAGTGGGCTTGATGCCAGTTACCGGTATTACGCTGCCGTTTTTCAGTTATGGCGGCACCAGCCTGCTGATCAATATGCTGGCGGTGGGGATGATACTCTCAGTTAACATCAGAAGCAATGTCAAGCTTTTTTAGCGTTCTAAAAGGATAACCCTCCGGCATAGCAATATAGCGTAAGCTATTTGCAGGTTTGGAGGGTTTTTTTATGGGCAAAATCAGGCGCAGGGAACAGCTTTTGGGGCTGATGTTATTGGTAGCGATGCTGTGTTGGCCGGCTGCCAGCTATGCGGAAGAATTGCCGGCAATTGACGCGGCGGCCTACGTGCTAATGGCGGCAGATTCCGGCGAGATATTAGCGGCAGAAAATGCCGATGCTAAGCGCTATCCGGCTAGCACTACCAAAATCATGACGTTGGTACTGGCGCTGGAGGCAGTGGAGCGTGGTGACGCCACGCTGGAGGACGTCGTGACTACCAGCGAATACGCAGCCAGCATGGGTGGCTCGCAGGTATATCTTTATCCTGGCGAGACCCGTACTCTGGATGAAATGCTGATTGCAGTAGCTGTAGGCAGTGGTAATGACGCCAGCGTTGCGGTAGCGGAGCATATCGGTGGCAGTGTGGGCAATTTTGTCGATATGATGAACAAACGCGCGGCAGAGCTGGGAATGAACGGAACGCATTACGCTAATCCGCATGGTCTGCATGATCCGGAGCATTACACCACGGCGGGTGATATGGCAATTCTGGCGCATCACGCTATTACCGTGCCGAAGCTGCTCGACTACACCGGAATTTACGAGTATCAGTTCCGCGGTGATCCTAAGCCGCTGGTATTATGGAACACCAACCGTCTGCTTAAATGGTACGATGGCGCTGACGGATTGAAAACCGGATATACCTCCGAAGCGGGGCGCAACCTGGTGGCTACTGCCAAACGCGGCGACATGCGGCTGATCACTGTTGTGATGGGTGTGCAGCCGTTGCATGGTCATTTTACGGAGTCGATGAAGTTATTGAACTACGGTTTCAACAATTATGCCTATCAACTGCTTTATCCGGCAGGGGCGGCGGTCTGTGCAGTGCCGGTGCAAAAAGGCGCGCAGGCAAAGGTAGACGCCGTGATTGACGCTAATGCCGGAGTTTTAAGCAAAGCAGGCGAAGGCGGCGAATACACCACTAACATCAACGTGACGGAATTTCCTTCCGCTCCGGTGGAGCAGGGCGCTGTTCTTGGCGAATTGCAGATATTGAAAGACGGTCAGGTGGTTAATACGCTGCCGTTGCTCGCCAAAGAGAGTGTTGAGAAAATCAGCTTGTCACAAGCTTGGCGGGAGATATTTAATGCTATGATGACGCTTTAGACATAAAACTTTCCCTTAAAGGCTCACGGATAACATGTAAGTGCTTTTGCCGCCCATTTTTAAATGGGCGGCAAGGTGGCAGATTGCTGCTTCTGTTGGATGCTGTACAGCGAATATACTTATGGGTTTGGCAGTTTTGGGCATAAAACAATGAGTTTAGGATGATTTAACTAAGATGATTTTCGGTAATGTTACGTTGAGGCAGTTAGCAGATAACGTTAAGGATAATTTTCTGCACACGCCTTTAGCTGTTGGCGCAGTTTACTGATTTTGCTCGGAGCTTATTGGCAGGGCATAATGCCACCCGCGCCGAGGTTGCCACCACTATGCAGCGTTTGGTTAAGCTGATAGTGAAATAAGGGGGATGAATATTACAGCTGAAAATTACAGCATTATGTTAAAGACGGATAAATAAATCCGCGGCGGGCGCAGATAATCCATTAGGGTGTCTGCGCCTTGCCATAAACGGATATGAAAAGTAAGATAGTCCTAAGCCGTGAAAATCTGGAAATATGCGGTCTGGCAGTTTCACCTGATTTTGGCAAAGCAGAGTCCGGAATGGAAGTTATTTCTGTAAGATGCGGCGCATAGTATTTATTGATGTTATATTATAAACGTTGTAAAAAACAGGTATTCCTATCCGGGAATACCTGTTTTTTACAATTTATTGCGGCGAAGCGGAACTTATGTAGTAGTTTATCCGAAATTGGGCTTATCAGAAAATCTGGCAGGAAAGCCATGCCGCACCAATGCCGATAACTGCGCCTGCCAGCACATCACCGGGATAATGCTGACCCAGATAAATGCGAGATATGCCTACCATCGTGCATATGCCGGCGATAATATTCTCGTATCCAGGCTGCAAGATGGCAATAACCCCGCCTACGGCCGTGATAGTGGCGGTGTGAGCGCTGGGGAAAGAGGGGTCGTATTGCATTAGCTTGGTATAAATGTTGACATTGGGCAGCTTGATATGCGGCCGCACACGCTTGATAATAAACTTTATGCTCTGCGCGGCTAACTGAGCAAAAAACACTGCGCCCAGCACATTGGTGCCAGGTATGGATGGCAGAAACAACAGTAGAAAAAGGCAAATGCCCACCACCGACACGAGACCGGCTAAGTGCGTGAACAAGGGCATGATTATGTCCAGAAAATGGCATTTAACGCTCTGATTGAAAAAGTTGAAGAAAAACGTATCCACTCGTGCCAGCATTTGCAGAAATGACTTGATCAATGCCCATTCTCCTTTATTCAGCCGGTTTGTACGTTACTTTGACCAGACAGTTACCCACCTGCAAAGCATACCTGCCGGGGTCGTCAAACTCCACCTCTGTGTAAAAATAAGTACCGTCGCCCTTGGCGGTATACGTTTTGCGCTCGCTATACATATAAGTGTTCTCGTCGGACAGCTGATAGACGATAACATTCTCCGTCAGGCGCTGACTGCGGCCGCGCACCGTGAGTTTTGGCACGGTGACGGCAGAGGAGGGAAGCTCAGTAAAATAGGCGCGGGATGGCATGATCTCTGCTGTTAGATAAACATAGGTAGTATCGGGCTGCTGATAGGCGCCGATACCAATATAGCCTGCCGAGGCGTCCAGCAGTATGGAACGCGTGTTCTCGTTGGTCAGCCACTCCATAACGGCCTGATATACTGTTTCAGTGCGATAATCAATTTTGGCAATAATCTCAGTGGGTTGTGGCAGATTAAGCGCCTTGGCACGGCTGCTTAAAGTACCCTCAGTGGGTGAATTGCTGCTGAAATAACCGTTCTCTGCCATATCCTTACTGTGCGCATCGGCCATTGTTTTCAGCTCAGCAGCGGTGGAGAGCGCGTCCAAATTTTTTTGCAGACGCACGCTGTTCAGCTGCTGCAAAGCCTGATTAGTAATGGTAACGTCAGCCGGCACATTCTCCGGTGTTATATCCGTGTCGGATGGAAACGTGGGTGCGTCCGTGTCCTGCTGGCCGCTGCCGGCGGCGGCAACGATACTGACAGTATTATTCTCCTGCTGCCAGTTCACCGCACAGTCAAACGCCTCGCCGATAAAGCGAAGCGGCACCAGCGTACGGTTATCCGTCACCTGCGGTTCAACGTCCAGCGGGCGTTTTTCGCCATTAAGCCAGGCTGAGGGTGTGTTCAGCAGTAAAACTATCTTGTCATTACCGCGGTAAATATCAATACGTCCGGATGCATCGTAATTTACTGTGGCGGAAAGCGCCTCTGCACATGCTCTGAGCGGTAGCATTGTGCGGTTGTTGATTACTATCGGAGCCACGTCGGAGGATAGTGCGCTGCCGTTTACTGTGATCTGAATATCGGCGGCTAGAGCAGGGGTTGCTGAAAGCCCTGCAGCCAAAAGAAAAGCGGCAAAGCCGCGCATAAAAGTTTTTTTCATAATATGACCTCGTTTAGTTTATTATAAAATGTGCAATTTTATTAACAAATTAATTTCTACAAAATATGCCCAATTCCTCTTTTGGCTGGTTGAACTGGTTGTTATTTTTTGCCGCAAAGCAGTAGCGCATAAGCGATGGCTTTCCCGCGAAAAATAGCGGTATACGGCAGAAAGAGCCACGTAAAGGCTGTAGCGCCGGTCTAAAAAATTTGCTGCCGCGCAGCTGCCGTTTTATGATATATTTTTTAGAATTATTGGAGGCCAAGCATATGGATACGAACAAGGAAAACGATTTGATGAAAAAGCTGGAGCAGTCCGTGCCAGGAGGCGACGCAGGTTATCTGCCGGATGGCAGGCCGCTTCAGCCGGGGCTTCCCTCGCAGACCGTAAATCCGCCCACGGCTACCGCTGGCAATGGAAGTTCTCAGGCCAGGAAACCTGCGGTAAACAATGACGCGCCAACGGCGGCATATACGGCTGCCATGGCTGGAAGCGCCCAGTTGGGCGGTATTGAGAGCGTTACCCCGGAGATGGTCAACCGCATTGAAATGTATGGAGCAGAAGCGGTATATAACGCTGGGGACGAAAATCAGGGCAACCGCTGAACAGCAGACGAAAATTTAATGCAAAAGGCTCCCCTTGCTGTGCGGCAGGCGGGAGCCTTTAATATTTGGTTTATATTACAGTGGTAAAATCTGTTCACAACTTTTGCAAATCGTAAGGAGTTGTCTGGTAGACATAATAATTCAGCCAGTTGGTGAACAACAGCTGGCCATGTGCCCGCCAGCGGTTGATTGGTTTCTGCGCCGGGTCGTCGCCGGGGAAGTAATTAAATGGCAGTTTGACGTTTATGTCCTTGGCCAGATCGCGGAAATATTCGTCGCGCAGCGTATAGAGGTCATATTCCGAATGGCCGCTGACAAAAAATTGCTTGTTGTCATGATCACTGACGATGTGGATACCAGCCTGCGGCGAGACGGATAAAATGCGCAGCTGCGGTACCTTGGCAATGGCCTCCGGGTCGGATTCAGTGTGGCGGGAATGGGGCGCAAAATATTCCTCGTCGAAACCACGGAACAGACGTGCTTTGGGATTCAGCATATAGTGGCTGTACACGCCGGAGAGCTTACCAGGAAGCTGACGCTTAGGCACGCCATAGTGGTAATAAAGTCCGGCCTGCGACGCCCAGCAGATGTGCATGGTGCTGTGGGCATGAGTTTTCGTCCATTCCATAATACGGCAAAGTTCCGGCCAGTATTCCACCTCCTCAAACGCCATGTTTTCCACAGGTGCGCCGGTGATGATAACGCCGTCGAAATTTTCCTCCAGAACATCGTCTGCCGTGCGGTAGAAAGCGGAAAGATGCTCTTCTGAGGTGTTTTTGGCCACATAGCTTTTGGTGTGGATAAGATGAACCTCGATTTGCAGCGGCGTGTTGGCCAGACAACGCAGAATCTGCGTTTCGGTGGCAATTTTGGTAGGCATAAGGTTCACAAGGGCAATTCGCAGCGGTCGGATATCCTGCGTAAGCGCGCGTGTTTCTGTCATTACGAATATATGCTCGCTCTCCAGAATAGAACGGGCGGGCAAATCGTTAGGGATTTTGATTGGCATAGGGCACAGCTCCTTAAAAAGTAAAATAATTTCTTATCATAATATAAACAACGCGGTTTGTCAAATAAAATGGCTTGCAATTAAAATTATTCTCTGCTATAATAGTCGTTCAAGAATGATGTTGGGGGGAGTGATAGTATATGTCAAAAAAGCTGTTGGCCTGTATGCGGGGCTATACGCTGGCGGCAGTGGCTACACCACTTTGCATTGTGGGAGAGGTGGCGTTAGATATTCTTATCCCGTTGGTGATGGCTGCTATTATCAACGTGGGGCTGGCTGAGGGGAATGTGACCTATATCTGCAAAATGGGCGCGCTGATGCTCTTGATGGCGTTTTGCTCGCTGCTGTTCGGCGTGCTGGCCGGGCGGTTTGCGGCAGTGGCCGGCATGGGCTTTGCCAAAAATATCCGCAGCACAATGTTTGCGCATATCCAGGAGTTCTCATTTCGCTGTTTGGATAAATTCAGTACGGCCTCGCTGATTACCAGACTGACAACAGACGTTACCAACACGCAGATGGCAGTGATGATGGGGCTGCGTATGCTGTTCCGCGCGCCAATGATGCTGATTTTCGGTGCGGCGATGGCGTTTTATATCAACAAACGGCTGGCATTGGTGCTGCTGGTGGCGCTGCCCATTTTGGCAGTGGCCATATTTATTATTTTCAGTCAGGCATTTCCGCGTTTCCAACGGATGATGGATAAATACGATGCTTTGAATGTCCGTACGCAGGAAAATCTGAGCGCTATACGTGTTGTCAAAGCATTTGTGCGCGGCGACTATGAGACAAAAATTTTTGCCGACAGCGTAGACGAATTGCAGGCAGCATCGTTTCGCGGTGAAAGCCTGATTATCACCGTCATGCCCATTATGCAGCTTGTGATGTATGGCTGTATGCTGGCTATTGCGTGGTTTGGCGGCCGGCAGATTATTGGCGGTACTATGCTGGTGGGCGATTTGATGAGCTTTATCAGCTATATATCGCAGATTCTGATGGCGGTGATGATGATTGCAATGATCTCCGTCAATCTGATACTTTCCCGTGCATCTATTCGCCGTATTAGCGAGGTGCTGCACGAAGAACCCGATTTGACGGAACCAGATAACCCCCAAAAGCCTTCGGTCAAATCAGACATTCAGTTTGAGAATGTCAGCTTTGCTTACGGTGCTGGTGATGCGGCAGCGGAAAATGTTCTCTCGGATATTAACCTGACCATCAACGCGGGCGAAACGGTTGGCATTATCGGCGGCACGGGTAGCGGCAAAAGCACGTTGGTGCAGTTGATCCCCAGGCTTTATGATGCGACGGCCGGGCGAGTTCTGGTGGGCGGTGTGGACGTAAAAGAGCAGAACCTTGCAGAGCTTCGCGCCAGAGTTGGTATGGTGCTGCAAAAAAATCTGCTGTTTTCCGGTACTATTGCCGAAAACCTGCGCTGGGGCAATCCGGATGCGACGCAGGCGGAAATTGAGACGGCCTGCAAGCAGGCGGCGGCACATGATTTCATTATGAGCTTTCCGGACGGTTATGATACAGTGCTGGGACAGGGCGGCGTGAACCTTTCCGGTGGGCAGAAGCAGCGTCTGACCATTGCCCGGGCTCTTTTGAAACGCCCTGAAATCATTATTTTGGACGATAGTACCAGTGCAGTGGATACCGCAACGGACAGCGCCATTCGCCGCGCGCTTAAAGAAACACTTAGCGGAACCACTGCCATTATTGTAGCGCAGCGCATAACCTCTGTAATGGACGCCGATAAAATCGTAGTTCTGGACGATGGCAGAATTTCAGCCGTCGGTACGCATGACGAATTACTGGCCAAAAACCAAATATATCAGGAGGTTTATTATTCACAGCAGAAAGGGGGCGAGGACGATGCCGCACAGAAATAAAGGCACAGCGCGCCCAAACGATATACTGGGAACTCTGAAAAGGCTGCTGAAATACCTTGCACCGCATAAGCTGCGCTTGATGTTGGTGCTTCCGGCAATTTTGCTGTCTTCTGCCGCCGCAGTGGCTGGCAGCTATTTTTTGAAGCCGCTTTTCAACGATTATGTTGTACCGTTTATCGGGCAGGAAAACCCCGATCTGTCCGGCTTTATCCGGCTAATCGCTCTGATGGCCTGCATTTATCTGGCTGGTGCGGCTGGTACCTATATTTATAACCGTTTGATGGTGGTGGTGGCGACCAAAACGCTGGCAACGATCCGTAAGGATATGTTCGCGCATATGCAGAAGCTGCCGCTGGCTTTCTTTGATAAACACCCGCATGGTGAGCTGATGAGCCGATATACCAGCGATACTGACGCGCTGCATGACGCTCTTTCGATGACGTTGCCGTCGCTGCTTTCCTGTTCGGCCACAGCTATCGGCGTGTTTGGCGCTATGCTGATTTTAAGTCCGCTGCTGACGCTGCTGATTCTGCTGATGCTGTGCGTGATGTTTGTTACCGTAAAACTGATCGGCAAAAGAAGTTCGCACTATTTTCAGCAGCAGCAAAAAGCGATTGGCCGGGTGAACGGTTATATCGAGGAAATGATTGAGGGGCAGAAAGTGGTGCGAGTGTTTGGGCATGAGGACGCGACGCAGAAAGGATTTGCCGGGCTTAACGACGCTTTGTGTCATGCTTCTACCAACGCCAACACGTTTGCCAATATCCTGATGCCGGTAATTATGAATCTGTCCTATGTCAATTACGCGCTGACGGCCGTACTGGGCGCGGTGCTTGGTGTAGCAGGGCTGATCGACCTTGGCACGCTGGCCTCGTTTTTGCAGTTTACCCGTCAATTCTCCCAGCCTATCGCCCAGATATCGCAGCAGTTCAACAATGTGTTGCTGGCACTGGCTGGGGCTGAGCGTATCTTTGCAATTTTGGACGAGGCGCCGGAAAGCGACGCGGGCAACGTGACGCTGGTGCGGGCGGAAAAGGACGCGGACGGCGTTTGGCAGGAAGCGCCCCAAGGCCGCTATTGGTTGTGGAAGAAAGGAGAACGCTATACTGAAGTCAAAGGCGACGTGCGGCTGCAAGACGTGGTGTTCGGCTATGTGCCGGAAAAAACAGTGTTGCATGGCGTCAGCTTCTACGCCAAGCCTGGCCAGAAAATCGCACTGGTGGGCAGTACCGGCGCGGGTAAAACCACGATAACCAATCTGATCAATCGCTTCTATGACATTGGCGAGGGGCAGATATTATACGACGGAATTGATATTAAGGATATTAAAAAACAGGATCTTAGGCGCTCGATGGCTTTTGTCCTGCAAGACAGCCATTTGTTCAGCGGCACTATACGCGATAATATCCGCTATGGCCGGCCGGACTCGTCGGACGCTGAGGTGGAAGCGGCGGCAAAGCTCGCCAATGCCGACGTGTTTATTCGTCATTTGCCGCATGGCTATGAAACGGTCATCTCCGGTGACGGCGGCAACCTTTCGCAGGGGCAGCGCCAGCTTTTGACAATTGCACGCGCAGCGCTGGCCGATACTCCAGTGCTGGTGATGGATGAGGCCACCAGCTCTGTAGATACGCGGACAGAGCGCCTGATCGAAAAGGGCATGGATCGGCTTATGGAAAACCGAACCGTCTTTGTGATTGCACACCGGCTTTCCACTGTGCGCAACGCTAATGCCATTTTGGTGCTGGAGGGCGGCCAGGTGGTGGAGCGTGGCGACCATGACGAGTTGCTGGCACAGCGGGGACGTTATTATCAGCTTTATAACGGTCTTTTTGAGTTGGAGTAAAAAACGCAAAAAATAAAAGCGGCAGACCAAAAAAAGTTTGCCGCTTTTATTTTTGACGCGTCCGGTCTCATATCATATGCCCGGTTATATAAAAGAGCAGGCAAAATGCCGCAATCAGGCAAACCGCTCCCAGAAACTTGCCAATGGTATTGTTCTTATTATAATCTTCTTTAAACGGGTGTAGTAACAGATCTTTTATGGCTTCCCAGGCGGTCTCCTTTTTTTTGACGCTGGGGTTGGCATTCTGCCGCGCGCGCTTTTCTCGATTCTTTCTGCTCATGTAATACATTCCTTCCGTTGCGGTCATTTTTTGCTGGTTTTTTCAGCGCCTTATATCATAACACATTCTGCTGGCAAAATCCAGTCCGTTTTGCCGTCCGCCCTTTTACCCAAAGTGTTGCCGCACAAAATCTCCGGCGAGTTTATCTATATGTACATTGAATTGCAGAGTTGACTGTGATATGATCAGGACGGTAAATACGAATTTACGGAGTAGAAAAATGAATTGGATAGATGAAGTATCGATAAAACTTAAAAGGAAAAACCAAGTTCTGTTTTCCAGGAGTTCAGAATATATGCAGGATCTAATCATGCTATTTGAAACTCAAAGCCATAGAGTTATGGCACTATGGGCATTTGATTTTGCGTATGGATCTATTGTAAAACTTAAAGATAAATATCCAGAGGAAAATCGTCCAGGAGAGGCTTTGGAAACAGCCAGAGATTGGGCATTCGGAAGAGTCAAAATGCGCCTGGCACAACGAAAAATATTAGATTGTCATGCATTTGCAAAAGAAATCGAAAATAAAGAAGATATTGCAATTTGTCATTCGATAGGACAAGCATGTGCAGTAGTGCATACGGCTGGACATGCAATAGGCTATC
The DNA here is from genome assembly GCA_018715045.1 of Candidatus Avidehalobacter gallistercoris. Classification (GTDB taxonomy): domain Bacteria; phylum Bacillota; class Dehalobacteriia; order UBA4068; family UBA4997; genus Avidehalobacter; species Avidehalobacter gallistercoris. The sequence continues at coordinate 9,549 of DVMH01000033.1, read as the reverse complement.
CCATATATGACCTTACTGCACTTATATATAAATTAGGGATCGAAAATTGTAAAGAAGCCGTAGAGAAACGAAAACAGGAATATATAGAAAAGATAATATACTGGAATGAGCATCTATGTGATTACCAGGGTACGTGGGCAGATTTTATGCTCAAATAAAATTTGGTAAGTGTTTATATATAATTAGACAACTCACGGTTTGGCGGATGGTTGCCTATATTGGGCAAGTGTCCGTCTGGCTATTTTGATGAAGTGTTTTTTAATCAGCATTCATCAACACAAAAGGTAAAAGGGAGTGGCCGTTCGCTGCAAAGATTGAAATTTGACGAAATATATGTTACAATGACCAAGAGTGATAGTTTTCCCTTTTAAAAGTGTATGTTTGTGTTAACAAGAGAGGACGTTTTACGATGATTTGCAGGCTGATTAAAGTTGCCTGCCGCTGTGTTTTGGCGGCGCTGCTTTCGGCGGCGCTGTTTTTGGCACCAAGCGGCGCAGCTAATGCGGAGGAAAGCGTTATCCGCACCAATGGTCAGATATATACCGTTATCAACACCGTGCAGCTGGAAAACCGCAGCGCCCGTCCTATTTACAATATTCGGCTGGAGGTGCCTTTGTCAGAGACGGAAAGCGTTGTCTGGCAGGATTTTCTGGGCGAAGAGTTTTCTCCGCAGCCCGCAGAAATCACCACCAACGCCGCCGGCACTCGGGTGGCGGTTTATAGATTGGACCAACTTAACGTGGGTGAGACGGTGCAGCTTATTCAGCGAGTGGCCGTGCGTAATTACTGTGTCAGCTTTGATGCGCAGGTGATGACGGAAGAGCCGGTTCCTGAAAGCTTGGCTGCATATCTTGCTCCGACGGAAAATATCAATTCAGATATGGAGGAGATCCGGGAATTTGCCCGGCTGGCAGCTGCTTCCACTGATAACGACTATTTGCAGGCGCGCTTGCTGTTCGCCGCAGTCAATAAATACATGACGTATGATAACTCTGTAAAAAGCAGCCATTCCGCCGCCCAAGCCTATCAAACACGCCATGGTAACTGTGAAGATTATTCCAACCTGTATGTTGCCGGTCTGCGTTCGCTGGGGATTCCGGCACGCGTGTGCAGCGGTTATCTTTACGGTCGAGAGGCTCAGACGAACAACAACTATTTAAGCCCCACTGGTCATATCGATGCGGATAAAATTCGCCACAGCTGGGTAATGTTTTATATCAGCGGCATGGGCTGGCTGGTTGCCGATCCCACGTTTTCTTATACCAATGGAGAAGCCGGCGACACAATCGTAGACTGGGATCGCTTTGCCAAGATAACTCCTACCAACCGTTTGGTTTATACAGGCGGCCAGCTGCCGGACAATAGCAGTATCAGATATACCTACCAGGGCGCGGCTCCTTATGTTACATATCATTCGGAACTGGCGCTGTATTCTCTGATCCTGCCGTTTAAGGATCTGGTTGATCATTGGGCGGCGGACAGTGTGCTGGGTCTTTATTATAATACGCCGCAGTTGGTGAAAGGTATTTCTGATAACTATTTCGGCGTCAACGAGAATCTGACGCGGGCAGAGTTGGCCGTTATGCTGAACCGTGTGTTGGATAACGCCGTTCCTTTGAGCAAAGCCGATATGCGTGAGTTCAGCTTTAGTGATCTTCCGGAAACGCATTGGGCGTATAACGAGGTTAGCAAGGCTGTTGCCCGAGGTATCCTTAACGGCTATCCGGACGGTACAGTCCGACCTGACGTAGAAATCTCCCGCGCCGAGGCGGCGGTCATGCTGAGCCGTGTTATCGGCGGCGAGACAGTGGGAACCCCAGCGCCTTACGGTGATGTTGCAGCAAACGGCTACGGCTGGGCAGCAGCTTCGATTGCCCATTTATCCGAGCTTCAGATCATGAACGGCGTGGCGGCAGGAATATTTAAGCCGGGTAAAACGATGACACGCGGCGAGGGCGCGGCCATCGTCTACCGCTGGCTGCAAAGCGACGTATACAGGAGCGTTTATCTCAACTATTAAAAGGAGAAATTGCTATGAAAAACTTTACTTTTCAAAGCCCGACCAAATTTGTTTTCGGGCGTGATACGCACCGCAAGGCCGGCCAGCTTGTGGCGGCATTGGGCGCAAAAAAAGTAATGGTGCTGTACGGAGGCGGTTCAGCTATTCAGAACGGTACTCTGCCGGTGGTTTTGCAGTCATTGGACGAAGCAGGGCTGGATTATGTCTCGGCGGGTGGGGTGCAGCCCAATCCCGTAAGCTCTTTCGTTTACAGTGCGATTGAGGGCGCGCGCGATGAGGGCGTGGATTTTATGTTGGCGGTAGGCGGCGGCTCGGTCATCGATACGGCCAAGGCGGTTGCGCTGGGCGTACCTTATCCGGGCGATTTTCTTGATTTTTACCGCGGCAAAAAGGTAGAGGAGGCCTTGCCCATCGGTGTGGTGCTGACCATTCCGGCAGCGGGCAGCGAGGGCTCGCCTAATACCGTGATAACCGACGAGTCAACTCACATTAAAAAGGGCGCGGCTGGCGAATGTCTCCGCCCCAAATTTGCCGTGCTGAATCCGGAGCTTACTTTCACGCTGAGCAAGTATCAAAGCGCCTGCGGTATCTCTGACATGATGGCGCATATTTTTGAGCGCTATTTCACTAAAACGCCGGAAAACGTTGTGACCGACCGATTGTGCGAAGGACTTCTGCTGGCTATCAAGGATGTGGCCATGCGCATAATTATTGACAGCGAGGATTACGAGGCGCAGGCAGCACTGATGTGGGCCGGTATGCTGGCGCATAACAACCTCTGCGGCGTTGGGCGCGACCAGGACTGGGGCAGCCACGCGCTGGCGCATCAGATTTCCGCTCTTTACGATGCAGCGCACGGGGCGGCGCTGGCTGTCATTTTCCCGGCTTGGATGAAATACGTCTACACTGAGGATATCGACATGTTTGCCCGCATTGCACATAACGTATGGGGCGTTCCTGAAAGTGTCAATAAAGAGCAGATGGCGCTTGACGGTATTGCCGTATATGAGGATTTTCTGCGCGGCATTGGTATGCCTACCAAATTGTCTCAGCTGGACGTACCGGAAGATGGAATACCAGAAATGGTGGAGCTGGCTTTTGCGCTGGGTAATCAGACTATTGGCAGCTTTAAGCGGATGACACCAACCGACGTAGAGGCTGTTTACCGGCTGGCGCTCTGATGCTGGCCGGGGTTATTATAAACAAGAAAGCGGCAGCCTTGAATCGTCTGTTTTACTATGCCGTACCGGAGGGCTGGCAGGTTCTGCCCGGGCAGATTGTGCGGGTGGAATTCGGCAGACAAAAGCTGGAGGCTGTGGTGGTGCAGCTGACAGCGGATGACGCTTGTCCTGTGGATAAACTTAAACCGCTTTTATCTATTATAAATGAGAAACCTCTGTTCGGCGAAGATCTGCTGTGTCTTTCCGAATTTGCTGCGAATTATTATCTTTGCAGTCGCGCCAGTGTTTTGCAGGCAATGCTGCCCAGCGGCATGACGTTAACTGGCAAGATGCCGCGCGCTCAGATCAAACGCCGGGTACGCTTGAATGACGCCAAAATCATTCCGCGCGGCATGAAGCAGCGCCGTGTGGTGGCAATTCTGCACGAACAGGGCGAAATGCCGCTGACGGATCTGCTTCGACAGTCGGAGGCTCATCTGGCCACGCTGCGTACGCTGGAGAAGCAGGGCATAATCAGCATAATAGAAGAAGAAATTTGGGAAGGCGCAGAGCTATCTTCTCTGTCGGAAAGGCGGGAATTATCGTCACGGCAGCAGAAGGTTCTGGACGAGATACGCCAAAACTTTCAAACGGAGCGTAAACCTGTACTGTTGCATGGTGCGACCGGCAGCGGCAAAACGGAAATATACCTGCGTCTGGCCGAGGATTGCCGCGCCCAGGGGAAGCAAACTATCATATTAGTACCGGAAATCGCGTTAACGCCGCAGACAGTGCATATTTTTCGTGAGCGTCTGGGCGGCGGTGTGGCGGTGTTGCATTCTGGCCTTTCGGCGGCAGAACGGCGGGCAGCATGGCTGGGCATTGCGTCCGGCCATTATGATTTGATCATCGGGGCGCGGTCAGCTATTTTTGCACCAGCGCCAAATTTGGGGTTGATCGTTATCGACGAGGAGCATGAGGCCACCTATAAGCAGGACAATGTACCGCGTTTTCACACCCGCACACTGGCCGAGGAACGCTGCCGCCTGACCGGAGCAGGGCTGGTGTTGGGCAGTGCCACCCCCGACGTTACCAGCTATTATAAAGCCAGGCACGGCGAATACCTTCTCTGCGAGTTGCCCGAACGCATTTTCGGCCGTCCGGCAGCTAAGGTGCTGCTGGTGGATATGAGCCGTGAGTTTCGTGAGGGCAACAACAGCGTATTCAGCCGTATGCTGCAAAAAAAGCTGGTAGAAAACTGGCAGGCAGGTAAGCAAAGTCTGCTTTTTCTGAACAGGCGAGGCTATGAATCTTTTGTTTCCTGCCGCAGCTGCGGCTATGTGGTGCAATGCCCACACTGTTCGGTGGCGATGTCTTATCACATCGGGGAAGAGGTGCTGAAATGTCATTACTGTGGGCAAACGCTGCCGCTGCCGCATGTTTGCCCGGAATGTGGCTCATTTGCTATCCGTTATTTCGGCGCGGGAACGCAGAAAATAGTTGAGGCTGCGGCACAGCTAATCCCCCAGGCGCGCATCGCTCGCCTGGACAGAGATTCCACAGCCCAGCGAGGCAGCTTTGAGCGCGTTTATCAAGCCATGCTCTCTGGAGATATTGATATCCTTGTTGGAACGCAGATGATTGCCAAGGGGCTGGATTTCCCCAATCTTACGCTGGTGGGCGTGGTGGCAGCAGATTTAACACTGAACCTGCCCGATCTGCGGAGCGGGGAGCGCGCCTTTCAGCTGACAACGCAGGTAGCGGGACGCGCCGGCCGTCATCAGGCAGGCGAGGTCATTGTGCAGACGTATCAGCCACAGTCGGAGATATTAAAGGCCGCGGCAGGCGAGGATTATCAGACGTTTTACCGCCGGGAGATATTGCAGCGGCAGTTGGCGGAATATCCGCCGTTTGCTGCACTTATCCGCATTGTGATCAGCGCAGGAACTTTGCAGGCATCGCTGGAAATCGGCCAAAAGCTGGCTTGGCTGTTACAGCAGGCAGTGGAGGACATAAAGGCCGGGGATAAAATGCGTTATTTTGGCCCCAAGCCTTGCCCCCGCGCCAAGATAAAAGACCGTTTCCGCCTGCAGATCATGCTGAAAGGTAAAGATTTGAACGTGCTGCGCGAGGCAGTAAGGCGGGCAACGGTGGATCTGCGCCTGCCGCACGATGTAAAGCTTGCCGTTGACGTGGAACCGCTCAATATAATCTGAAAAAAATTGCGAAACGGCTGGTTTTATCCGCCGTTTTGTGTTACTATATAAGGTAATTATTTTATCAAACGCATTTGACAGATAATTATGAAGCATAATAATGGGAGTGATAAGCATGGAACAGAAAAGCAAAGTTATGAAAGACGGCTATATGCGCTCGCCGCAGCGCTCGTTGCTGTATGCGCTGGGGCTTACCCCGGATGAGATCGACCGCCCGCTGGTGGGTATCGTTAATTCGTTTAACGAGGTGGTACCGGGGCATATGCATCTCAGGAGCATTTGCGACGCTGTGAAAGCTGGCGTGCGGCTTGCGGGCGGCACCCCGCTGGAATTTCCGGCCATTGCCGTCTGTGACGGCATTGCGATGGGGCACGTAGGCATGAAATACTCGCTGGCCAGCCGTGAACTGATTGCTGATTCCGCCGAAACAATGGCGCTGGCTCATGCTTTTGACGCACTGGTGTTCATTCCTAACTGCGATAAGGTTGTACCCGGTATGCTGATGGCGGCGGCACGTCTTGATCTGCCCTGCATTTTCGTTAGCGGCGGCCCCATGCTGGCCGGAAAATTAAACGGGAGGGTGCTGGATCTGAACTCTAACTTTGAGGCCAGCGGCGCTTTTGCCGCCGGGAAAATTGATGCAGCAGAACTGATGGCGATCGAGCAGAACGCCTGTCCCACCTGTGGTAGCTGCTCCGGTATGTTCACCGCTAATTCGATGAACTGTCTTACTGAGGTTCTCGGCATGGGTCTGGCCGGAAACGGCACGGTTGCCGCGGTGGATTCCGGGCGGCTGCGGTTGGCTAAACAGGCTGGTATGCAGGTTATGAAGCTGTTGGAGGCGGATATTCGTCCGCATGACATTATGACGGCGGCAGCGTTCAAAAACGCTCTGACGGCCGATATGGCGATGGGCTGCTCTACCAACACTGTACTGCACTTGCCCGCCATTGCGCATGAGGCAGGTGTGGAGCTGAATTTGGACATGGTAAACGAGCTGAGCGAGGTGACGCCTCACCTTTGCAAGCTGGCTCCGGCGGGCGAACACCATATTGAAGATTTGCATGCGGCGGGCGGCATGGCGGCGCTGATGGCTGAACTGGCTGAGCTGGGTTTGCTTGACACTTCCGTGATGACGGTGACCGGCAAGACTATGTCTGAAAATATCAAGGGCGCTAAAATTCTGGATGGTAATGTTATCCGAAGTAAAGATACCGCTTACAGCCAAAAAGGCGGTCTGAAGATATTGCGTGGGAACCTGGCGCCGGACGGCGCAGTTGTAAAGCGGGCGGCAGTGGCTCCGGAAATGATGATTCACAATGGACCGGCTCGCGTTTTTAACGGCGAAGAAGAAGCGGTAGAAGCTATTACCGGTGGCAAAATCAAGGCGGGCGACGTGGTGGTTATACGCTATGAGGGGCCGAAAGGCGGCCCGGGTATGCGCGAAATGCTGACGCCGACTTCGGCCATTCAGGGCATGGGCTTGGGTGAAAGCGTAGCGCTGATCACTGACGGGCGTTTCTCAGGTGCGACCCGCGGAGCCGCTATCGGTCACGTATCGCCGGAGGCTGCTGAGGGCGGTTTGATCGGCCTGGTGGAAGAGGGCGACGAAATTGAGATCGACATCAACTCGGGTCGGCTGAACCTGAATGTGGCGGACGACGTGCTGCAAAAGCGCCGTGCTGCCTGGCAGCAGCCGGAACCGAAAATCAAGAAAGGCTATCTGGCCAAATACGCACAGCGCGTGACCTCCGCCTCCACAGGCGCGGTCACTGTACGCTAAATTTGCGTTAGAATTCGACTTTAGCGGCGGAGGGCGACATGAAACATATTTTGAACGTTTTGGTGCAAGACCGTTCCGGCGTATTGGTGCGTGTGGCAGGGTTGTTCAGCCGCCGGGGCTACAACATCAACAGCCTGACGGTGGGCAACACTGAAAACCCTGGCGTTTCCTCCATGACTATTGTGGTGGAGGGCGACGACCGTATCATCGAGCAGGTAACCAAACAACTGCACAAAATTGTTGAGGTGCTGAAAATAAGCGACGTGACTCACGATGAATACGTAGGACGTGAGCTTTTGATGCTGCGGGTAGTTGCTAACAAGGAGGACAGGCTGGAAATCATGAATTTATGCGATATTTTTCGCATTAAGATTGTTGATATTCAGCGCAAGAGCTTTATCATTGAAGCCACTGGCACCAAAAGCAAACTCTCGGCTATTGAGGACGCTTTTCGCCCCTTTGGTATTCAGGAAATCAAGCGCACTGGCTTAATTGCTATGGTGCGCGGCGAAAATAAAGCGGCCAAACGCGAGCAATAGGAAAGGAGTGTCGGCAATATGAATGGTGCGGAGGCAATTATCGCCTGCCTGGAGCAGGAGGGCTGCAACATTGTGTTCAGTTATCCAGGCGGCGCGGTGTTGGGGCTTTTTCAGGCGCTGCGTAATTCCACCAAAATCAAGAATGTACTGACGCGCACCGAGCAGGGCGCGACTCATGCAGCCAGCGGTTATGCCAGAGTAAGCGGCAGACCCGGAGTATGTATTGCCACATCCGGACCAGGGGCTACGAATCTGGTCACTGGGCTGGCCACAGCGTATATGGACTCTTTTCCGGTTATTGCGATAACCGGACAGGTATCCAGCACGATGATTGGCACCGACGCATTTCAGGAAATCGATATCACCGGTATCACGCGTCCGATCGTCAAGCACAGTTATCTGGTGACCAACGTGAACGAGCTGCCGGAGATCGTGAAAGAGGCGTTTCATATCGCCCAGACCGGGCGGCCGGGGCCGGTGCTGATCGACCTGCCAAAAAATGTGAGCGAACAGGAATGTACCGCCACAATTCCCGGAGTGATTAACCTGCCGGGTTACAAGCCAAAGTTTAAAGGGCACCCGCTGAAAATCAAAAACGCCTGCCAGGTGCTGATGAACGCTAAAAAACCGCTTATCTACGCGGGCGGCGGTGTGGTCAGCGCCGGAGCGGAGGATCTGCTGCATGAGGTAGCGCACCGTTTGGACGCGCCTGTTGCCGTAACATTGATGGGTAAGGCCGCCTATCCTTTCCGCGATGGGCATTATATCGGTATGTTGGGTATTCACGGCGCACCCGCAGCCAATTTAGCTGTTACCGAATGTGACGTGCTGCTGGCAATCGGCGCGCGCTTCGATGACCGTGTTACCGCCAATGTGGATAAATTCGCCCACGCGGCTACTATTATCCATGTGGATGTCGACCCGGCAGAAATCGGCAAAAACGTGCCGAGCGACGTGCCTATTGTGGGCGATGCGGCCAGCGTACTGCATGATATGCTGGATTATCTGGAGCAGCAGAAGCATGAAACGTGGCGTGCACGCATTGAAAGCTGGCGGCCGTTGACCAGCGGCGCTTATGCTGCGCCTGCTTCAGACTCGCTTCGCTTTCGTGACGTTATCCGTGAGCTTTTCAAGCAGACCCACGGTAAGGCTATCATGACGACGGACGTGGGACAGCACCAGATGGTGGCGGCGCAGTTCTATCATGCCGGGAGAAAACGTGGTTTTGTCAGCTCCGGCGGGCTGGGCACTATGGGCTATGGTCTTCCTGCTGCAGTGGGGGCGCAGCTGGCGGAACCTGATGAGCTTGTTCTCTGCATAACGGGCGACGGCAGCCTGCAAATGACGATGAACGAGCTGGCTACCGCCAAAGCCAACCATTTGCCGATTAAGGTTATACTTTCCAACAACAGCAATCTTGGCATGGTGCGTCAGTTGCAAAAATACTATAATGAAGAGAATTACTTTGGCATTGATTTGGAAGGAAACCCTGATTTCAGCAAAATTGCTGAGGCATATGATATGTCGTATTACTGCATTAAAAAGCCCGTGGATATCGCACCCATGCTGGCTGTTGCTCTTGCCGATGGCAGACTTGCCATGGTGGAGTGCGTAATACCCAAGGAGGAGATGGTCTATCCCATGGTATTAAACGGTAGCGGCCTGGATGAAATGGTGACTGACGGCAAATAAATAAAAATTTGCCGCAGGGGCTTGCGGAAAATTTATTTTTATGTTAATATAATACAGTCGGTTTCAGCAATGGAACCGTCTTGCTGGCATAGCTCAGTTGGTAGAGCAGCTGATTCGTAATCAGCAGGTCGTGTGTTCA